>JASFEF010000040.1:0-18316 GCA_050124975.1 Candidatus Thorarchaeota archaeon
TTCTTACAATTGAATCTTCATTCCTCGGGAAAATGACAAGAGTTAAGGATAGAGACCTTGAGATTCCTCGGTGAACCATCGTGCCAAAGGACAAGATTGCATTCATCTCACACCCAAAATCAAGCTTACATAGAATGCCTTTCCCAAAACCACATCTAGAGGCCTTTGAGAGCTCTCTAAGAACTCAGATTGCAGAGAGATACTTGGAAAAGGAGGGCACCCTTGATGAAACCATCAGAGTAAAAGCACCAAGAGCCAAGTTGAAGGACGCACGATTAGTTCATTCAGCATATTTGGTTGAAGCTGTCGAGCTCATGTCTGACATCGGAAGTGGGCAGCTCGGTGAGTCGTCCTATGCAAGTCCAGACTTGCTCAGAACAGCCCTTCTCTCAGTCGGTGGTGCATTGAGAGCAGCTGAGATAGTAATGTCAGGTGAGGTCAAACATGCATTTTCGTTGATGCGACCTCCAGGGCATCATGCTACTTCATCAAATTCAGCAGGACTCTGTTATTTCAACAATGTTGCAATAGCGACTCGTCATATCCTGAAAAACAAAGGTGTAAACAAGGTTTCAATCATAGACTTTGATGATCACCATGGAAATGGAACATCTGAGATATTCTATGCAGATCCAAATGTGCAGTTAATTTCTGTTCACGAATATGACTATGAGAACTTCGGTCTAGGACACTTTGGAGAATTGGGGTATGGTAATGCAAAAGGAACAAACATCAATATCCCTCTCTTAGAAACCTCTCCGAATGTTTCATACGAAACAGCGATTGATAGAGTGATAGGACCAGCCCTCAAAAGGTTCACCCCAGACATCATAATGGTTTCAGCTGGCTATGATGCACATTATGCGGATCCTGTTGGAAACATGGATGTTGATTCACAGATCTTCTGGAGGTTCGGTAGCTTTGTTCGTAACATGGTGAGAACTAGTGGAGCAAAGGGTTCGGCCTGGGTTTTGGAGGGAGGATACAATCCTTTCACACTTGGTCTTTCAATCAGAGCTAGTCTAGAGGGACTCTCCGGAAAAGAAACTCCCCGTCTTGATGACCAAATAGAGAGGGAAGAGTATCAACACATAATTGATGCAAATGATGAGGTTGTGGAGAAAGTCCTTGAAACAATAGAACCTCATTGGTGAGTTTTCTGTTCGTTTTGCTGTGGCAACATGAACAAGATTTTAAGGCCAGCCGAGTTGCAGGCGCACACTCAGTCATGGTGGAACTGAAAATTGGCTAAGAAAAGAAAATCCGGCGGCAGAAGCAAAGGCAGTTCGGGCAAGAGTGGTACAGTTCAATGCTCGAAATGCGGACGCATTGTGCCAGCCGATAAGGCAAAGAAATACACGAAGAGAGTATCAGCTGTTGACCCTCAGCTCGCTAGAGAACTAAGGCAACAGGGAAGCTATATCCAGACCAGAAGGGTCACATCATACTATTGTGTGAGCTGTGCAGTTCATTCTGGTAAGGTCCAGATCAGACAGGCGTCAGAAAGAAAGACTAGACCAGGTCGTCGTCGTTACTAAACACATCATGAACGCTCTTCATCTCGATAGTAACATCTCACCGGAAAAATAACAAATCAGCTGGTATGCCAAATGCCAGAAGCCACCATGCTTAGATTCGTGCAAATTCTCCCACAAGCGTTTCCTGAGGGTGACTTTCTTTTGAAAGACCTTCCAGGCTCTGGAAAGCGTATTGATGTGCTCTGTCGAGACCTTGCTGCTTGTTTTGAATGGGGACCAAAAACCTGGTCCAAGTCCAAACTTGAAATGATAGCCGTAATCGGAGATACCAAGATTCTAACGTTCAGCGACCCACAGGACCAAATGCCTCATGGAGAGGTAGGATGGGCGTCTGTGATCAGGGATTCACTAAAGGACTCACCGCCCAGTTTTATTGATGTGTCTGATGGTCGTCTTGAGGACATCATAAAGAAGTTGAAGCAAACTACCGATTCTGAAATGTGGGTCTTAGAAGAAGAAGGTGATGACATGTCGAGAATTAAGACGATGCATCCGGCTACTCAGAACAGTTTTATGCTCGGAGACCATAGAGGCTTCGATTCCCAGACAGTGAATCTGCTTTCTCAATATAATATCCAACGGATATCTCTTGGGAAGAAGAGTTATCTTAGTAGCCACTGTCTGGCTGCAGTAATCTCAGAGTTCGAAAGGATGGTCAGCTAATGCTAGACGAAAAATCTAATCCCGGTCAACAACCTAAAGCAATGACAAGACTAGTGAACAAACTGACCAAAGAGATGCTGTGGATGTACATCCTTCGTTTGCTACAAGAAAGACCTCACTATGGCTATGAGATAAAGGAGCTGATTACAAAGCGCTTTGGTTTCTCACCAGCAACAGTCAGTGGGTATGCGATTATCTATCGTCTGACCAAAGATGGTCTCATTGAAGCACAGAGAAAAGATGATTCTCCAAGGAAGTACTATGCCATAACTGAGAAAGGCAGTAAGGCAATGACTGAAGCAAAAGCATTCCTTGGAAAAACTATGGATATGGTGTTTGATCAGACATCATAGAAGTCCAACTAACTATCTTGTTTCAACCGAGCTAGCTATTTTCTCATTTCTACGAGCAATCTCTGTATCATCTATAGAGAACTCTATACCTTGATTTTCTACTTTCAAACTCGCTACGGATGTTGCATACACAGCACAGTCAGTGAGTGTTTTTTCAGCTATTAGTTGTGATGCAAAAGCTGCGAGATATACAGCCCCAGCACCAACTGAATCCACTTCTTCAACCGGATATGAAGGGAGGATATTGAAGTCTTTTCCATCATAGACAAGACTACCATTCTCTCCAAGGGTGATTACACAGGCTTCAGAGGCCCATTCAACAATCAACTCTGCAGCTAAATAGGGATCTGATTCTCCTGTTATCCACTCTGATTCAAGCTGATTTGGCTTGATGACATCGAGATAACTTTGGGTCTTCTCCACTACACTGAACTCACGGATGACTTCTAGACGACCATCAGATGTTAGTCCACGTAGTTGTGGATCAAGAAAGACATGAGCATCAGTAGAGCTGCAGATCCATTCAACGAATTCTGCATTGATTTCTTGTAGGGAAGGACTCAGCAGAATAACCCGAGTTCTAAGAAACTCTTCTGGAATAGAACGAATTCCGATTTTGTCAGGTATACCCAAAACGCTCATCTTTCTATCAAGTGTAGGGCTTCGTAATTCCACTGCACCTCGATCATTCGCGTCAATAATATAGTATTCAGGTATACCTAAAGTAGCCACACCTTGAATGAACTTGTCAGCCATGTTGTTTCCTACAGAGCTCACAATAGCTAGATTTTCAAAGCCAATCTGAGCGGCGGTTGCAGCAGAATAGACACTAGGTCCAGAGAGCCTTCCATTATGAAATGTTGGATTTCCAATCACAACTATATCATACATCTGAGGCATCACCCTGTTCTGATGCGCCAATCATTTTCTTTGCGTATCGCAGCCTTTGAGCTACTGTGATGTGTGATAGGAGTCCAACTATGACAATACAAAGTGTGAGAATATTCGTAATGTCCAATGCAACAAAGAAGTCAAGCAAAACAGGAACGGGTGTCAGAAGGTCAATCCAGATATTCGTGCTTGGGAGAGCAAGCAACAAGATTCCTGCAAACTGCAGAATCAGTTTCTCTTGTCGCTCAGCGATACCCACCGTGCAGCTTTCCATTCCTCCTACAGACTCAGCCTTAGCACGAGCGAAGCTCGCCATAATCATACCAAAAAGTGTGAAGAAGCCCCAGAACCAAGGGATGAATGTATCACCCACAGCATAGGGCCACCAAGATATGGTAACTGTGTTAATCGGGCCAATCATGAGACCCAGCATGAAAAGGAACTCTGCATATCTGTCCAGAGTGTGGTCGAATGTTGCTCCAAATTTGGATGCTAGGCCTGCTGCACGTGCAACAGCACCGTCGAACATGTCCATAACAACTGTGAGGAGCATGAATAGGAAACCAATGATGAGGTCACCCATTGCAAAGAACCAGGCACTAACTAGAGCAACAAGAACAGTAAGTCCAGTTATCATGTTGGGAGTGATACCAGTTTTAGCGATGGCTTTACCAACTGGCATCATCGCTTTTTGATATCGTTCTCTTAATGATCCGAGCATCGGTTTCACAAATCCAGAACTGTAGGGCCGGCTTCGCCGACTGGTATTGCGTTAATAAACATGTTGTGAGGTGTTCACAACACACTCTGAATACGCTTCAGAACCCATTCATTCCCTAGGAGATTCAAGAATCCACCCAGTCTGGGACCAGATTTTCGGGAGATTAGAACCCTATAGAGCACAACAAATGCACGTTTATCCTTCAGACCTACTTCCCGTGCAGTAGCAAACACCTTGCCTTGAAGTTCCTCATCATCGAGAGGGTCTCCTTTCAGGATTTTTACGAAGCTTTTGAGGAATGCCTTGTCATTGTCTGTAAGGGTATCTCTGATTTCTTTTGGAACAGTTTCAGGAACCTCCACCTTGTCTCTTTCACTACCGAAATCCCTTGCCCAATGCAATGCTCTTGAGAGTCTTGTCGGAATTAATGATTGCACCTCAGTTGATATCTCTGAGAGTTTATGCTGTTTTTTTATGACATCATAGCATCGTTGCATAATCGTGTCTTCACTTAGAATTCCTTGAAGTTGTGATGTAACTACAGCGAATTTGAAAGAGAGTTTAGGTATGTATTCATCACTGACTGGTCGTACCTCTGTCAGAGGATACAGAACCTTTGCCAACTCCTGTTTCTCACTATCAGCATCATCAAACCCATAGTAACTACGCTCGAATTTTTCGTAGATGTCAACTAGATCGGGTATAAGCTCAGTTTGGATGTTGTTTGCTTTCTCAGGATCAGTTCTAAGAACCATATACCTGAACAATTCTGGAGGTGCAATATTCAACCATTCTCTGGGAGTAAATACATAGCCTCTCGAAGTCCCCATATCTCGTCCACCAAGACGAACCCATTCGAAGGGCACCTTGACAGGACCTTCCCAACCAAAGACCCGACGAGACATCTCTAGGCCTGTGTCGTATGAACCTCCTTTCACTGCATGGTCCTTCCCTGCAGGCTCACATGTCGTTTTCATGACATACCATTTTGCAGGCCAGTCAACCCTCCATGACAGCTTCACTCTGAGTTTATCAAGTTTGGCAGTTTCCGAATGACCACAGTGTTCACATTTGTAGGAAACCTCATCACTCTCTGCATTGTATGATGTCACTCGATTAGGATCGATTGACCCCTTTCCACCAGACTGTAAGCGTCCACACTTAGGACAGATTACTGAAACAGGATACCACGTCTTCATGGATTCTATATACTCTGCTTTCTGTTTGTCATCAAAGTCTCGAGCAACATACTCAATCAATATCTCTCTGATAGTTTCAGTGTGATTCAGACAGATACGAACAGCATCCATCATCTCTTTCGTTTCGTAGAGTTTTGATTGAAATACAACCTCGGGGTCGACCCCAAATTCAGGAAAGGTTTCAACCAGCTCATTGGACCAGTGAGTTCCCAGACTCTCACAACAGCCATGCGGGTCTGGAGCATCTGAATAAGGTACGCCCATGTACTCTTCTGGTGAGAGAGTCAGACTTGGTGGGAATGACCGGATCGGGTCAAAGTCGTCTGAGATGAAAACAGACTTTGCGTCTTTTCCCAAGGTTTGAAGTTCTCGTTTGATAGCATCTGCGATGATTATCTCTTTCATGAAGCCAGAGTGAACACTACCACTCATACTCTTCCCTGTCACGATGAGGTATTGATCAGGGTCGCGTTCCAATACTTCATCAACAATATCTCGAATCCAATGGATTGAGAATTCATCTTGAGATTCGTCAGACGCCATCAATGAGTCCTCAGACTCATCCAAAGCCTTAATCTAAAGAATATTACTCAAGATGAGAATTCAGACACTCGTAAGTCACTTCTAGATGCAAAGAAGATGTATGTTGGAATAGAAGCCAGTAGTATCACTGCAAGCATTGTCAGAAGAACGGAAATAATTGATACAGGAAGATATGCGAGTGAGGATACAGCAGCCTCTGGAATCAATGAATAGATACTGAGCAGAGTACTAACGATGAGTGCAGGGATTCCGGCTCTCAGTCCGACATCCAATCCTTCAGCAATCATGACTTTTGCAAGGAATGATGGTTTTGCACCCACAGATCGCATGATTACATAGTCACGAAGTCGACCAAAAACTGAAACTAGTAGGTAGTTTAGCAAGCTAAGAAACGCACTCAATAGAGTAACAATTGCGAGTGGCATCAATAGCGCCCAGATGGCATCAATAATTTCAAGATTCAATTCTAAAACATCTTGTTGTCTGAAGATGTCAAACCCATAACTTTCAGCAAGGGCGTCAATCTGAGATATCAGAGCATCTTCATATTCCTCAATCTGGACTAGGACCAGGTTATTACCAGTGACACCCAAGTAACTTTGAAGGAGAGAAAGATCCATGATTGCCATCATTCCACCATTAAGGACATCAAATGCCTGAGCTTTGACCTCAAGTGAGTGTCCCTCTACCCCCAAGCTCTGGACCAATGGGTCTTCAAAGAAATCACTTGCCATTTTTCCGCCAATCCACACCTGCTGGCCACCATTGATTCTACGACCTTCGTAATACCAATCAGAAATTGTTGAATCCCAATCCACTCCCACAATCGCTGCAGATGATGTTCGATCTTGACCAATGTATTCATACTGCTCAAGCTCTTCATTCCATATGATTGCAGGTAATTCTTCCACATCTGTATATGCCACAAGACGTGATTCTACTTGGGTGACTCCTAATACATCCTCAAGATCATCAACTAGTTGGGTTGGAATCATGTCGGCACCACTTAGGTAATTGAAAGAGTCATTGAGTGGATCTCCATAGAGTGAGTATGCATCATAGTATGAGTCCAGGAGTGCGGGATTACCGACTGCTACAATGTTGGAGCCCATCGAGCGGATCACGTACGAACTTGAGGTAGTTTGCACTACGCCACCTCCAATCCAGAGGAGAGAGGCTATTGTGAAACTCAGGAAAAGTGATAGAACAGTCCTCCGGGTTCCTCTTAGACGTCTACCCGTTCCTTTCGTAGCTATTCGAAAAGGAAGTCCAAAACTGTCCAGGAATCCTGCAACACGAATTTTGGTTCCCACATCAGGGTTTAGGGAAAGTGATGGAGACTCTTGAACTGTATCATAGATTGGTTTCTGTGCAGATAGATATCCTGCAATTACCAAGACCACTGCGAGGACTGAAACTTGTATCACTGGGAAGGTATTCGTTATCTGAATGCCAGAAACGACATTGCTGAGCCAAACCAACCCGGCAATGTATAGAATTGTGCCAAAAGCCAGACCAAGTACAATACTTGCAAGAAGCATAATCACAGATTGTGCCATAAAGAAGTCAAAAATTGCATCCAGTAATGTTCCAATCGATTTCATTAGACCTATGTCACGACGGCGGGTGACCATCTCCAATGATATTGTCGTAGAAACCACAACAGCTCCTAAGACAAACACGAGAAGAAGTATTGTCCAAACAAATGTTGAGAAGAAGGTTCCAAAGGATGATGATAGTGCATCTGCAACAGCAAATGATGAAACATCGAGAAGCAAATTACCGAATAGAAATACGAATGTGGTTGCTGTCACAACACTGGTCAACGAGATTAGAGTGAGAGTTGTCCTAAATGGACGTCGTTTGAGATCCTTTGACGCAAACATCTGGTGCTCAGCCATGTAGTGTTAACTCTCCCTGATCCATCTTGTAGTGCTGAGCTGTTGGTTGATTGATAATTCCCTCATCATGGGTCATGACAATCACCGCTTTTCCTTGTTTGTTCAGGTCAATCAACAACTCGCGGATCATCTGTCCACTATCTCCATCAAGATTCGCAGTTGGTTCATCTGCAAGAATGATTGGTGGATCGTTTGCCATTGCTCGAGCGATTGCCACACGTTGTTGTTCTCCAGAACTCAGCTGCCAAGGAAGATGGTCAGCACGATGTTCCAATTCAACACTCTCAAGAAGTTTCATCGCATCCTCTCGAAGTTCGGACTTGGTCTTGGCTGAGAGTTGCATTGGAAACATCACATTCTCAATAGCAGTCAGAGTGGAAACAAGATTGTAACTTTGAAATATGAAACCAGTGTTGTTGAGTCTAAATGAGGCTCTAAATGACTCGTCATAGTCATTGATGGGAACATCCATGACAAAGACTCGACCAGATGTTGCCAGGTCAATTGCACCAATTATGTTCAACAGTGTTGTTTTTCCCGAACCTGATTTCCCTGATATAACAATGAAATTGCCAGCATCAACTGTGAGATTTACTCCCTTTATTGCACCGATTTCAGTCTTACCAAGAGTATAGGACCTATAGACATCTACAAGTCGAACTGCGTGTTTGACTTCACCCAAATCTTCTACGTCGAGATCATCACGAGTATAGTCAACAGCATCCAGATAGTCATCATCCGCCATTATTTGCCACCTTGGATAATGGCGAATGATTCTCTACCCAAGATAAGGATAAGGGTTGAGTAACTATTGTACCAAGATCCCGTGACAGTCAATGGCTGAGCGAGCCCAATCAGTAAGCAATACCGGTTTTTCTCTACCAAAGACTTTCACAGACCTAAGGATGTCAGCATCAAGCAGACCACTGATGTAGTAAGAGATTAGACTCTTGTCAACGTCGAGTGTCCGGCTGATGACAGCTTGAGTTGTTTGACCATTCTTTGCGCACTCAGTGAGGATTGATCCAACAGTAGGATTTCTTGCAAGCGCAGTTAGAAGCATCACTCTCTCATCCGAGGAGAAGTCAGGCACGAAGAGGTGCCTTGCATTCCCATGTCTGAGAGATACTACTTGTCCATCCTGTTCCAGAAAGCCCAGGTGATATTGGAGAGCTCCCATTGCACATCCAATAATTCGATGGAGCTCCCGAAGATGTATGCCAGGATTGATCACAACTTCGTCAAGAACCCTGTCACGAAGTTTCTGAAGCCTACGCTCTTCCCTTTTCTCTAGGGAAACTGTCCCAATAGCAACAACAATACACCCAATGTCAAAAGCCGTGAGTATTGTATTGGACCAAACAGAGTAGGTTCCCCCTGAATTCCAACTGAAGAGCTTGAGTTGAATAGACACATTCTCGATAATCGTTGAGCGGCCAATCCATATTGAAAATGCTTCAAGATCGCCAAAGTCAGTGTCAAGACTCATTGACGAAGACAAATCCTGAGCCAGAGGTTCAACTTCACCAAAACCAGGACCAGATAGAACTACACCTAAAATTCCCCATGTAAGAAGGAGAAGTGAAAGTGATACTAGGACACGTTTGGTGATTTCTCTAGTCATGTTCTTACTTCCGTTATCGATTCCTAATAGTATTTTGTAGTTAAAAACTACGTTTGTTGAAATTTCGCACTATTCGGGTGCACCACGAGCAGGATATGTCATTGTGATCTTAAATGTGCAGGTCTTGTCATCCTGTGACATGCATGTGTCTTCAGTTACTATTAGCTTCTCGTACTCAATTCTATTGAAATCCGTAAGATACTCAAGAACAGCTTCAATGAAACCCTTTAGATAGAAGCATGAAGGCTCATCAGCGTCATAGCCTGATGCATATGGATTATCTCCAATTTCGATTATTGCTTCCTCATCTAGCCACAGCTTGTAGAGTTTTGCGACTCTAATATCACCAAAAGGAACAATTAGCCTTTCAAGAGCCATCTTGATAAACTCGACGATTCCCTTGAAATCACCTGGCGGTTTCTGTTTACCAACTTTGAAGTACTCTCTCTGTGCCTCCAGTCCCGCAAGACGACCGGCTGAGTAGTACAAGTCTCTGACTCGTTCAGGGAACATAACTGCAATCCTGTTACCAAGCTTATTCCAAGTCTTTGCGAAGAATGCAGCCATCAAGTCACGTTCTTTCAGACGACTCTGCCACCATGGAATCACTTTTTCTTGCTTAGACATTTCCTAGGCCTCGTTCTCATTGAGTGGTGAAGAGGGGAGTGTTAAGTGCTTTATGTGTGTGTGTGATATTCTAGACCAAACGGACATTCCAGACGCAGGAGTCTGCGCCCGTTGCCTTGCTCATCTCTTGGAAGACACTGGCGTCTACTCCCTTGAACTCAAGTACTGATTCAAGTATTCCACTGAAAATCTCACAATACCCAAAACCACGCATTCCCTCTAAGTTAATTTCCTGACACCAGACACAGTTATCGTCTGTTATACGTACCGAACCTCTAGCAGTCTTCATATCTACATCACGAGGTTTTTTGCCAAAAAGAATCCTGTAAATGGTTTCAATCAGTTTTGCGACATCCTCACGAGTAGTGACATCATCTTTTGTCTTCTCAACGATCTCTGTGTTGAGATACACCTGTTGACCAATTTCTTTTCCAAGTTCTCGTAACTTTTGATTCGCCTCATCAATGCTCTCTGTTTCAGACAGTATCTTCTCAACATAATGTGAGTAAAGGCTGATTAGTAATGGATTCTCTACCTTAGGCATTGTCTTCGCACCTTGTAAGCATCACAGGGTTTTTCCAATAACCTTCAGACCATGTTTCCTGTATTTAGCGATTGTTTGGACAACCTTTGGTAATGGGATCTTCAATGACTCTGCAATCTGTTCTGTTGTTCTATTCCCATCACACAGTCTAATTATACTCTGGTCTTCGTTCGCAACCTTATTCATGTCGCCCTCAAAACGGGGACACTTGACATATCGACCCATTGCTCCCTTTGCTTCAACAGCAACCTCTTCATCTGGAGATGTTTGAGGTACTTCTACGATGCCTTTTGATGCACCCCACTTGAGAAGTTCTATGACTCGATTATTAGGTTGAAACATAGAGTCTGCTATCTTTTCAACACTGATCTGACCATCAACGAGCATGAGAACGTCAAATCCAAAATTCCGATAGAGGTCTTTCATCTCAGTATAGAGTTCAGAGTCAAGAGATAGTGCTCTTGAGTACTGAGAACCTCTTGTTGGTATAGTTGTGGGTTGGACATTGAATGCATCTGGAGGTGGCAGCTCTTCAATAGGAGTTACCGGTGTTTCATCAACAGATGTTGTTCCAGCTTCCTCAACAACAGGAGATTCTGGCTCTCCAGAAGGTTTTGCCGCTTCAACTGAAGCCGCCTTAATAGCAATACTCTCCAATACTTGAAGGTTAGACTCTACAGATTCTTCGAATTCCTCAGGAGGAGGAGGGAGTTCAATTCCTTCTAGCAGCCGCAAGATGTTCTTGGTTTTGGCGATAGCCAGACCAAGTTGGAGTTCGGGGACATATAGAACTGTTAAAATCCAATTATCATCCACTGGGGATAAGACCACTAATCCGCGATCCGTGTCTATCGTCATGAGACGTAGGTCATTCTTGTATAGGGAGATACTATCCTTAACTCGTGGAAATAGCTCGTCTGGGAATGCAAAACTGACGAATGGTCTCCCAATCTTTGTCATCAAGGAATAACCCAAAACCTGGTCATCAAATCTAAGCTTTGATAGTGCTCGTTCCAATTCTTTGGACATTGTAATAACCTCACGGTCTCGGGTCTAACTAAATCCACCTTGGACATGGTATTTCCCGATGGTCGTCTGAAAAGGATTGTGGTGTTGAAATGAGGAATTCTTAGTGTAGAGCCGGTCAATAACGGTTAAGAGGGAATCATATCTGACGAGAAATCACTATGAGGAATTTCCTTGGCGGTTTGGTGGCCATTGTAATCGGCTCTTTTGCAATTATGCAGCTTATAGGACTTGAACAACCAATCTATCCTGAGCCGTATAACTTGATTGGATTCCTCCTTGCTGGGAGTAGTGCACTTCAATCCACTCTGTTTGGACCTCTCACAGTTGTGCTTATAGCTCAGTATATTGTGGTATGGTGTCTTATTGGCCTCATAATTGGGCCATTCTCTAAAGCAGGATGGAACACTGTAAGATCAGCGATTTGGACTGGTCTCCTACTCGGGATTTTTGCGCTCGTGTCATTGCTTCTTCTAGATTCAGAGTTCTGGGGTAGTGTGAATAGGAACTTAGATCTTCTTTCTCAATTCGTAACCTCTTTGGTTCTATCTGTACTCACCTTGCCTGCCGCACTTCCAACAGCTATGTTGTTCGAGAGAATAGGAAAACAAGCTGAACTCCCAATTCCTACTCAAATAGAAACCATTTGCGAATGTGGAGCTGTTTTCAAGTCCAACCCGATGTTATGCTCTGAATGTGGGAGGGAATTAAATTCAGACAACAATAAACTAACGGGCTCTAGTAATTCCGCTACCTAGAAGACCTCCGATAGCGCAAGCAATTGCCGGGTATATTATCCCTTCAAGTGAAGCCTGCATAATTAGAAGAGACCCTTGCTGGAAGATTGCCATTAGATTGAAGCCAGGAGAGATTGCAAAGAAGAGGAGCCAAGTAAGAAAAGCTCCAATAACCGCAGCGAAAACTGCTGAGAGTATCCCTGGTAGAATCTCCTTAGTAATTAGTCCAGCAACAAGACCACCAGTTCCCCAAGCAAGCCACATGAGAACAGTTGCACCTGGTGCACCATACATTACCAGATTGCCTAGACTTGTTGAACCAAGAAAAGCAGGAGCAGGATAAAGAATGGTACCGACCACAGCCAGCCTAAGTTCAAGATCGCTATATACGAGAAAGTCATCTACGATTGTTGATGCTATGAGATCATTGGGCATATAGACTCCGAATGTCAACACTATGAATGTCAATGCAAATGCAGTGATTAATCCGAGCAGCGTGCCTAATCCTTGACCCAATTGTGGTCCTCCATGTAAATTGGTTCTATACCTCTATTTCCAGTTATTAGGTTTTATACCTATGCCAGACGGGTAGCTTGTGATATATATTGGAAGATGAATTTCTATCGAAGTGCTAGTGTCCAAGTGCAGTTTTCATCACCCAAAGCTCTGCAGGACTCTTGGAAACTCTCGGCCTGAAATCCTCGAAGTTTCATCACAGCATCAAACACACCACTGACGATGACACAGTATTGTAGACCAGGCATATCTGTAATGTGTACTCCAGCGCAAATTGGGCAGTCATCGTCGGTAAACTTGATAGTTTCCTTATCAGCACTAACCCAAATATTCGAGAATTCTTGTCCAGAGTTCACTTTGTATGCAAGTTGTAGGGTATTTGCAAACTCATGAAATGCTCCTGCATGTTGCCGAATTCTGTCAGCATAGTCCATCAATAGGGTTTCTCCAACCCTAAATCCAATGTCCTTCATCTTACGATTGATTTCATCTACACTGGCACTAGTGCTCATTAGAAGATTCATCAGCTCTCGATAACTAGCCTGAAACAGTACTTTGGAAACTTTGTCCGTCATGAAGTTCCAGGCAATCTTTCCCTTTACACCCATTGTTAGTTTAACCTCCACTGTCAAAATCTTGACGATTTATCTGTACGTATGAATCTCACCGTCTTTCCACGGTAAGGAACCACGCTCTGCAACGCTTCAAAGTAGGGTATGCCAAGTTCCGTGGCAATCTCTTGTAGTGTAGTCTTTCCGTCACACATCTCAAGCACTGGTCGATGTTTTTTCTTGACTTTGTCGAGTTTGCCCTCAAACAAAGGCATCTCTATGATTTCCTTCTGGGCAGTTTCTTGTTCCTCAGGACATTCGACCCAAAGAATATCCTGTTCAATGCACCATTCCACGATACTGATGACTTTGTCAACTGCTCTAGCCAATTGCTCAGCTAATCTGTAAACTGTCAATTTCTCGTCGATAATAAGAAGGACATCAATGCCAACATTGGCAAACTCCTTCTTTATGGACGCATTCAAAGCAGTATCGAGAGTCACTGCGTCTCTGTATTTCTCACCTCTGTGAACCACACACCCATATCGAACCTTAACAGGCTCTTTGGGCAGTTCCACTGGAGGCTCCATTGGTTTTGGTTCCACTACTTCAGGAGCTGATGTTTCTTGACTGACTGGATCAACAGTCATCGCAGATTCCACTTCAGCTGCTGGTGTTTCCTCAGGCTCTGGGATTACCTCCTCTTCTACAGCTATTCCAGAAGGAGGAGGAGGTAAATCAACTTGCATGAGAAGGTCAACGACAGCTTTAGTTCGTGAGAGTGCACCACCAAGTTGGAAATCAGCTTCGAAAAGAACCGCTAAGACCCATTGAGGATCAACTCTTGCAAGGATAACAATTCCCTCACCAGTCATGATGTTAACGAGTCTTAGGTCGGACCCATGTATACGGAGGGTGCCTTTGATTTGTGGTAGTACTTCATCTGGTAACGAAAAGGAAAGGAAGGGATGACCATCACTAGTAATGAGTGCATAACCATCAACTGATTCATCGAACTTCAGTTTTGTTAGCACTCGTTCTAGTTCCAATTGTCATACACCTAACCTAGTGTTGCATGTATCATTGATACGCAAGTCATTGAACTTTAAGTAACTTTGTACCATCTACTGATAGGAGAGGAGCAGACTCTAAATATTTCACTATATCAGCTAATTTCGGATGAGTTGCTGATGCCGAGGTCACATAGAGTGATGCTGTTGCGTTTGCCAGAACAAGTCGGTCTATCGGTGCAAGTTCAAGAAGTGAACCGTAGATGTCACCAGCATTCCAAGCATCACCAGCGCCACACACCACGTGACTCTCAGCAGTAAATGCAGGAATAGCTGTGGTCACATCCCCTTCAATGCTAGCAGTATAATGGGGTGTATGAAAATCAACTCGGACTCCTGTTTCGTTTGCAATTAACTGGGCACCCTCTAGCCAAAGCTCAGGCTTGGTAGCTAAATTCTTCCATTGATCCTGGTCATCAGTCAATGACTGGGCTATCCAGCCAACTTCATTTTCATTCAGACCTATGATATCAACCAGACCCTTCCTGATAACACGCTTAACAAGTTGAGGGACTATGTCAGGATTTCCTGAGGGGTCACCCATGTCCATAAAGGTCACAGCTTTTGATGACTCCTTTATCATTTGGAATAGGTCATGGGCCAGTTCTGCCCCCTTACGGTTATGATTCAAGTTCACTAAAGCAACAATCCCACTGCTCTTGATTACTTCGACATCAGTCTGTGTTAGATCAGAGAAACCGAATTCTGAAGCGGAACCACTGTCGCTAATCATTAGATTGACTTTTCTTCCTAAGTACTCGGTTTCGATAGAAATAGTTGAAGAGAGTCGACCATCAGCATGAACATATCTCAGGTCTAGTTCTGGGTCAGCAAGCGCCTTCAGAAGAGATGCACCGTACTTATCAGTTGTAACAATGAGCTTGGGATTAAGACCCAAGGAGAGAAGAGCTGAGGCTGTGTTTACTGCATTCCCACCTCTTCGAATAAACTGCTCGTTGTTGAGAAGGTTTCCGCCACCCTGATCTGCAAGTCGCTTTAGACCATCAACTAGAGTGTTTAGTGTATCGTAAACTACGAAGTGGTCTACAAAGAAATCAGGAAGCACAACAGGATAGTTCACTTCTGGGGGATTCTCCAAGACAGAAATGAGTCGAGTGT
Organism: Candidatus Thorarchaeota archaeon; assembly: GCA_050124975.1. Classification (GTDB taxonomy): domain Archaea; phylum Asgardarchaeota; class Thorarchaeia; order Thorarchaeales; family Thorarchaeaceae; genus SMTZ1-45. The sequence continues at coordinate 15,624 of JASFEF010000040.1, forward strand.
AGTCCAACTCGCTCATCCCCTATTTCATGGTCAAACTCTGCTCTAGACTTTCTTGAGAGCTGCTTTGACCATGGCAGTAATCCGGTCCTCTTCGATACCACTCTTCTTCGCAACCTTTGTTATGTCGCAATACGCCAAATCTTCGAAGGTCTTGATACCTGCCTTCACAAGGAGAGGAACTTCGGCTTTCTTGACTGCTCGAAGTGATCCTAGATCATCGGTTGGAGCAGCGACCTTAGCCTTTGCAGGCTTAACCTCATCAGCCAGACTTTCCACTAGTTTCTCTAGATCCTTCATGTATTGTTTTAGGGCATCAACATTTTCTGGATGGACGGTCTTCCTTCTGAGGTCCACAATAAGCCCCATACGCCGAGCCTCATCAATAGTGAGACCTGCTTGAGCGGTTTCTTCACTACTAAAACCACGGCCCCTCTTAGGGCGACCATCTCGTGGCGATCTTACTGTTGGCTCTGCGATAATATCATAGCTCATCGGTCATTCACCTGATTCGGCATCGAGCCATTGGTCCGCTTATTAGGCTTTCGAGATAGACATAGTTTTTCAGTCAATAAGAAGCTTAGAAGTAAGCGCTTTGTCTGAAGCGTCTTGGTACTCTGAAATATTCAGTAGAGTCCTTGCTTCATTTCTCGTGATCAACTTGCTCAGTTCTTTCTTTGACTTCATGAATCGTTATAATGCCAGATATGATCATCAGTATCCCAGAGAGGAAACACAAAACTGTAGTAATGGCATCTTCTAATTGGTATACCCCTCGAAATATGAAATCACCTCCAATTGAAAAACATAGAAAGAATCCAATAATCACAGCTGAATAACCTGAGTGCTTGTACCAACGGTCAATCAATGCAGATTTCCTATACTCCAGTATGATACGATGCAAAATCATACTTAAGATAATCAGGATTGCAGACATTAAGAGAATGAGGGGAATTGTTGTCCAATAACCTGTAAAAGGGATAACTAGAATGAGGTTGATCAACCAGGATGCGAAACAAAGAATAAACATCACAAAAGCAAGAATCCCGATTTTTACGCCGACTCTCTTTTCCATGAGTATTCCTCTTCCTCAGAATGCAAAATCGACAGGAATTATATCAATACAACAGGTAGCCAACAAGAATTTTATTTAGATGTGTGTTTAAGTATACACTAGGAGGCTAAGGGCCGCTTATTAGGCTTTCGAGATGGACATCGGTTTCGATTCATGTAGAACTGAGGAGTATTGATCTATACTACAGCCGCATGCCTCTATGAAACACTTCACAGGTGCACTTGGAGCATTCATCTTTGAAGTCTTCATGTTTCTCACGTTTGTGACCACATGTACAATGGTCATAATTTCTTGTACTCATTTGCTCACCTCTGATCTTTGGTTTCTTCCTTGGCTAACCTTTCCAACATTTCTTGGCGCTTCATTTCCAAAATTCTGTGAGGTCCATGTCCATGAATAACGCGATTTCTAGTGTAGCCTCTCTTAGAATTGAGTTTCATTTTTTCCATTGTTTATATCCTGCTCTTGTGAGTATAGTATATCGTACAGACTTCGTCTGTGATTCCTGAAAAGCAGACGCATCAAATACCAGAGAATACAGTCTGGTTGTAATATGGTTATTTGTTAACCTGTCTCTTCTTTTCTCACTTTACGCAAAGAAACATCTCAGAGAGGCCTTATAACCTTGGGCATTCGGGTTAGAGTGGTTTTCGAGATGGCAGTTGGTCAGGTTCAGCTATACTCGCTTTCTGAAGCCAAATATCGCGATAGCTAATACAGCCACACTCCCACCAGCAATGATAATGATGAGATTCGTTGGAGGAATGGGTGTTCTTGAATTTGGTGAAGTTGGGAGAGTAGGAATCAGCTCAGGAGATGATGATATCAGTTCAATATCCAACCTGGTCACAGGAGTGTTGTTGACAAACCTATACAAATGATAAAGCTCAAGCACGCCATTGGACTTCTGAAACTTGACTTCCTTGTGGTAACCATCTCCATCGACTATATCATAGATCTCGTACGCAAAGATGGTGTCATCGTTCGAGAATCCTGCATCGATTGGAGAAGCATCAATGAGTAGACTCCAATTCCCAACTGGTAGAAGATTGAATCCGAAAGGTTGTGGTACTTCAGAAACATCGAATTCTGTTCCGTTACTCCAAAACACAGAGATGTTGAATCCTGTTTCGCTCAGTGACCAAATGTCAGCTGGGTCAATATCCCCTGGGATAACAGCAAGTTCATCTATTGTTACATAGATATTCTCCTGAAACTCCAAATCGCGACAACTCCAGTGACATGTGTTATCTTCGACAGTCCAGCTGTAATCATACCTAGTTCCTGTTTGAATAACCCATTCGTAGTTTGTTGAGGCAGAAACAAAAATGGGATTACTGAAAATCAAGCAACTTACAAAAAGGAGTATCATCAAAGACCGCTTCATGAACTAATAATCTCCTTCAATATAGATATAATACGATACCTTTTGTGGCATTAAATTTAGTAAAAATAGTAATTAATTATGAGATATGGCAGTGAGATTTTGATCTTGTAAGACGGTTCAAAACTCATCTAATGTGGCTTGCTTCGTTTCAGACACCTTCAACATTCTATCAAGCTTTACTTGCTGCTTGGGAGTTATTCTCTCAAGCAATGATAACATTTGTAACGCATTGAG
>JASFEF010000041.1:0-18008 GCA_050124975.1 Candidatus Thorarchaeota archaeon
TTCCCTGTTCAAGAGACCCCACCCTATCCTCAATGCCCATAGCAACAGCACCACCAAGAGTTGCCATTTCGATTGTTTGTTCTGCTGTCACGACAAGAGGGTCATCAACATACGACTTGTGAATCAATGCTGCAAGGCGCATCTCACGTATTAGATCATAGGTATTGTTGGAAGGTCCACCATCACAGCCTAGAGAAACTGGGACTCCTGCTTTGAGCATCTGCGGTATTTTTGCAAACCCGGATGCCAGTTTCATGTTACTTGCAGGGCAGTGACTGATGTTCGTCTTAGTATCAGCAAGTACCTTGAGTTCAGTGTCTTCGAAATGAATTCCATGAGCAAAAACCATCTCTGGTCCGAGGAGGTGATGATTACGAGCAAAGGTAGTCAAGTTGGTGCCATAGTTTTCTTTGACATAACGGACATCATCGACAACCTCCCCTAGATGCATCGTCATCCTTGTGTTTTTCTCACGAGTTCTTCGGGCGACATCCTTGAACAGCTCAGAAGTGACAGCACCGAGTGAACGAAGGCCATACCATACTTGGATTCGACCATCTGCTTTGTTGTGCCATTTAGAATACATCTCATCGGTTTCTTTCAAGCAGTCATCTGCATCTTCAACCATCCCAGGGTACATGATGTCAGCACTGTCGGCATAGCCAGTTGAGTCCATGATAATTTTGGATAACGCTCCTCTCATCCCAACCCGTTCGACAGACTTTGCAATCCCATCAAACCCATATCTACTGTGAATCATGCAATCTATGAAGGATGTTGTACCCGTACGGATCATCTCGGCCATGCACAATTCCGCGGATACTCGACCGTCGTCCTCAGTGAAGTTACCCTGAAGAACCCAGACATACTTCTTGAGCCAATCCACTAGAGACACGTCGTCAGCACACCCTCTGATAAGCGCCTGTGAAAGATGGATATGGGTATCAATGAGACCCGGCATGACTATCATATTCTTAGCGTCTAAGACCAGCTCAGCTTTGTTACCCTTCAAATCCTCACTCTTTCCCACGTCTACAATTTCATCATTCTCAATGAAGAGAGACCCATCTGTGATGATTTCTCGGTCTTTGTTTAGGGTGAGTATGTATCCATTCTTGATAAGAATCGACCTTGATGGCAATACCAGATTCCTCCTTGGAGAACGAGTATCTACGCTCGCGTGACATAACACTTGCGGTGCATCTATAACATCAAGCTATTTGGAATTTGATCAGAATTTCTAGACCTTGATCTTGCTTACCCTTCACTCTGTCCCTTACCACAGGATTGTGTCCATACTTTTCTGCAAGTCTCCTGACAAGATGTAGCCCGACTCCACCATATCGACGAGTGGGGTTGAAGATTTCGAGTTTCTTGTCATCGCTGATTCCGGGTCCATTATCAGATATGCTTAGTTCAAAGGTTTTCTTTGACACCTTGCCTCTGACTCGAACTTCTTTTTTGGCATCCTCAATCGGGTTATGGACAACTGCATTTTCGAGGAGGTTCCAGACTAACTGACTTAAGGCCTGATCAGCAAGGACCATCACTTTAGAAGGTAGTTTTCCAATGTCCACCCGCACGCCTCGTTGTTTGAACAATAACTCAGATTCAGCCTGAATCACTTGCACGATATCCACAGGACCAAGCGGTTCAGTCTTGGACTCCTCAGCCTTTCGGACCTTCTGGATAAGCTCAAGGCAACGAAGAGCCCCATCCATGACATATCTCTTTGATCTCATGATTTGGTCAGCTGTTGCGTCGGTTTCGAGGAAGTCACCTCCAGCAAGAATGAGCTGGAGCTGGTTCCCGATATCATGGAGCAAAAGATCGAGAAGGAAGTACACCTCCGCCTCGGCTTTCTTCAGATCGGATATGTCGGTGAATATTGCGATACTACCTAAGAATTCGTCATTGGGACCATGTAGGGGAGATGCAGAAACCATGACTGGCACTAATGCTCCAGACTTATGCTTGAGTAAAGCCTCGTAATGCTCAATCTTACCCTCCTTCCGTTCCTCCATCTTCTCATGTACTTGGTTCTCTGTCCATCCGTGTAAGATGTCTGTGATAGGAATTCCGATAAGAGATTCAGGGTTCTCACAGCCCATCATTCTGCACAGCGCGTCATTGGCCAAGACCAACCTTCCTTCAGCATTATCTACACCAAGTCCAGAGTCCATGGTTTCAATGAGTGACCTGTATCTATGCTCGCTCTCCTGAAGGGCGTATGCACTGCGCTTCTCGTCCGTGATGTCGATGAGTTGTGCCACAGTCTTGATTTTCCCATCACGAGCTCTAATGGTTCCAACATTCATTCTAATGTCGACAACCTCACCATCTTTCCGTACAACTTGAAATTCATAGATAGAAGGAACGGTTTCTCCTCTCTGACGTTTTAGATACCTCTCAGCCACGAGGTCTAGGCTATCAGGATGCAGGGTTTCTCTGAAGTCATAGCCAAGGAGTTCACTACGTCGTCGACCCAGAATGTCACACATCTTGTCGTTGACGTATTCAAACTTATACTTGTCATCGATTACAACAATTCCGCTGAAGCTATAATAGTCAACCATGAACTCGAGGATTTCCTTCCTCTCAATGATTTTCTCTTCTGCTGCTACCCTACGGCTGAGGTCAATTATGTAGACAACAAACCCTGATGTCTTCCCTTTCGAAACCAATCTGTCTGTGTAGACTTGGGTCGGAACCTTGACGCCATCGCCTCGAACCACCCTCAGAGAAATGGAAGTTGGAGATTCTCCATTGGTCAGCAATTTGAGACCTTGATCTACGAGGTCTTGTTGTTCTAGTGCCACTAGGTCATGAATAGTCACACCAGCATCTATGACTTCTTTCTTCAGTTGGAATAACTCAAGAGCTGGGGGGTTAGCATAACAGAGAATGGATTCCTGATCAAACTCAACAACAGAAATATGCATAGAATCAGCTACTTGCCTGAATGATTTCCTTTCTGGGGACGGCTTTCGCTCATAAGATTCTCTCATAGTCCCACATCTGTTTCCAATACTAAATCCTAACCTGCGCAGTAATACATGGGAGGGCGAATGCTTCGTCGCTAATTTTATTCATATACTTTGTTCGCACAAAGGCAACAACTTAAAGTGGCGGACGCATGAGTGAATAGGCTGAATAATCAATTGGAGAGAACACTTATTGAAGAGCTTCCTTGCAATAGACCTCCACAAATGTACAGGTTGTAGAAACTGCGAACTGGCCTGTTCTGCAGAGCACACAAGGACGTTCAACCCCAGAAGGTCGAGGATTCAGATTCTGAAGGATGAAGCACAGAACCTCATTGTTCCAATGGTATGTCTTCAATGTGAGGACCCACTCTGTGAATATGCGTGTCCAAATGGTGCAATCTCGTATAATGAAAAGGGAACCCTCGTTGTGGATAGTGATGTGTGCATCGGATGTGAGAACTGCGTCACCGCATGTACTTACGGAGGAATAGAGATTGACCCCCATACCCTGAAGGCAATAAAGTGTGATCTCTGTTCGGGTGACCCCGCTTGTATAAAGGCTTGTGATTATGGAGCCATCAGTCTTGTGACATCTAAAGAGAATGGTTTCAAAGAAAGACGGGAAGGTATCAAATTAGCCTATCAGACCATTGGTATGACTGGAGAGGAGGCTTAAGAATGACGTTTCCGTATAAGGGATATGCAGGATATTACCTAGACATAGATCTGACAAAGGGCAAGATTCACAAGAAAGAACTCGAGAAGGAATGGGCTAGACTCTATCTTGGTGGAAGTGGTGTTGCAGCCAAGATACTATGGGACAGAACCGGTCCTGAAACAGACCCCCTAGGACCAGATAATGTTCTGATTGTGGGTACAGGTCCACTCACAGGAGCCCTGTTCTCTCCATCCGGAAGAATGATGTTTGCTTCAAAAGGGCCACTCACAGGAGTGTGGGCTGAAAGTCATGTTGGTGGATTCTTTGGTGCCGAGATCAAGTATGCCGGGTTCGATTTTGTAGTCTTCAATGGGCGCTCGAAAAATCCAGTCTACCTCAACCTTCGTGATGGTAATGCAGAACTCCTTGACGCGTCTCACCTATGGGGTAAGGAAACAAATGTCACAACACAGATGATTCGGGAAGAGCAGAAAGACCCCACCTTGAAGACTGGAGTGATAGGACCTGCAGGTGAGAACGGGGTCCTATATGGCTCAATCATTGTAGACTTCTATCGAGCAGCTGGAAGAGCTGGATTAGGAACGGTTCTTGGGTCCAAGAATGTGAAGGGGATTGCAGCAAGTGGTGCACAAGGAATTGAGGTCCACGACATGGACAAGTACCTTGAAGCCAATGAAATAGAGATGAAGAGGATTCATGACCCACTCTGGACTGACTCACTGACTTCACTGAGAAAGTATGGTACAACCGACCTTGTTGCTATAATCAATGAGATTGGTAGGCTACCAACAAAGAATCATTGGACTGGTTTCTTTGAGAAAGCGGATGACATTGGTCCAGAGATTATAGCTGAAAAGTACAGAATTGCGCAAGAAGCCTGTCATGGATGTGCCGTTGGATGTAAGTACATCATTCGTGTCAAGGATGGCAAGTACCCAACTGGGCCTATAGGAGGTCCAGAGTATGAAACAATCATGGCCTTTGGTTCAAACTGTTTGAATAGTGATATTGAGTCTGTGTTCCATTTAGGTAAGAGATGTGATTTACTTGGATTGGACACTATCAGCTGCGGGAAGACAATTAGTTTTGCCATGGAGCTTTTCGAAAAGGGAATCATCTCAAGCAAGGATGCTGATGGTCTAGATCTGAGCTGGGGTAATGCCGAAACACAGGCTGCGCTTGTTGAAAAAATTGCTAAACGTGAGGGATTTGGAAATCTTCTTGCTGACGGTGTGAGAAAAGCTGCTGAGAAGATTGGTGGTGATGCGTGGAAATACGCAGTTCATGTTAAAGGTCTCGAGGCCTCAGGACAGGACCCACGAGCTCACCAGAGTATAGGACTCACCTATGCAACAAATGTCAGAGGCGCTGACCATCTAAGAAGCATATCATGCATTGAGGAACTTGGATATCCCGAGATTGCTGCCGAAAGATTTGGAGAGGATAAAGCTGATGCGATCCTAGAAATCATGTCCCCAGAACACAAAGGCGAATTAATCTGGGATGTCGAAGATCTCTATGCGCTTGTGGATTCCGGAGTTATATGCAAATATGGTACCATGTGGCCACCTGTCTATTATTTTGAAACCTTTGTGAATGTGATTCCACATCTGACAGGAATGACTGAGTGGGGAGACCCCAAGTTTGTCAGACAAGCTGCAGAGAGGATAAGTCATCTGAGGAGAGCCTACAATCATAGACTCGGTGTTACTCGCAAGGATGAAACCTTGCCGCAACGGTTATTGAAGGAACCAATGCCAACAGGACCATCAAAGGGTGGTCTTCCAGATCTTGATTACATGTTGGATGATTATTACAAGTATCGTGGCTGTGACCCTGAAACTGGTTATCCAAAAGAATCAAAGCTGAAAGAGATTGGGCTTGATTTCGTCATTGAAGACCTTAAACCCCGCGGGATGACCAGGTAACACCACATTTGATGATTAAGCAGGATTATCTTTAAGTAAGGGTCAGTTGCTCAATGAATCATCAAGAGATTGTTTGTTTTACTTCATAGAAGGCGAACAGCAGATATGATTCGAAGAAGTGCTATGCGCCGGCAAGTGGTCCTTTACACACTAGGAGCATTCATTGGGGTCGTTTCAGGTATCACAGCAGTTTTGTTCAGATTACTTATTCTTAGTATAAGTCGAGTCTTTGTCATCATTCCTCAGGTTTTGGGTATTTTCGGATGGGTTATTCTTCCAACTCTAGGCGGTCTTATTGTTGCGTTCATTGTTGTGAGATATGCTCCTGAGGCAAAAGGGCATGGTGTGCCAGAGGTGATGGAATCTTATGCAATACATGGCGGAATGATACGTTTCCGCGTTCCACTTCTAAAAAGCATAGCTTCTGCAATATGCATAGGGTCTGGTGGTTCATGTGGTCGTGAAGGCCCCATCGCACAAATTGGTGCAGGTGCAGGTTCTGCAGTTGCTACAGCCCTCTCACTTGATAAGAAGGAGAGAAAGACTCTGCTTGTATGTGGACTCTCATCAGGAATTGCTTCTACCTTCAACGCACCTTTGGGTGGAGCTCTTTTTGGGATTGAGGTTCTGGCTGGAGGAATTCTTGGATTCTCGATTCTTCCAGTAATTTTAGCATCTGTTGTTGCCACAGCAATAGCAGATTTGATATTAGGAGCAGCAGTTTCATTCCAAGCACCACTTTTTGTTATGGGACATCCTCTTGAGCTTGTCTTCTATCTTATTCTAGGAGTCACTCTGGGTCTAACTAGTGTCATCTGGATGAGGGGGTTCTACACAATAGAGGATGTGTTAGAAAAGCTCCGAGCTTCAAAATACATTCTTCCAGCATTTGGAGGTCTGCTTACAGGACTTCTTGCATTAGTTACTATCCATTTTGAAACTGTCTTTGTATATTCTGGAGAGTTCGCAGTCAACGAACCTTATTATCCAGCCATTATGGGAGTTGGCTATGCGTTCATCGATGCAACACTGATTGGAAATGTAACATTAGGAGCTCTGTTTCTCTTTGGTCTGTTGAAGATTCTTGCCACTAGTTTCACTCTAGGTTCGGGTGGCTCTGGTGGTGTGTTTGCACCAACTCTTTTCATAGGAGCTGCTCTTGGTGGTGCATTTGGTTTGGTCTACTCGGTTCTTGTACCATGGGCAGTTCCACAACCCATGGCATTTGCACTGGTTGGAATGGCAGCACTATTTGCAGGCTCTGGAAGGGCTCCGATTACATGTATTGTTATGTTAATGGAAATGACAGCGGATTATTCGCTTATACTACCATTGATGATTGCAGTATCCACGTCATATCTTGTGTCTTCACTAATCGAACCTGAGAGTATCTACACATTGAAGTTGTCCAGAAGGGGAGTAAAAATCCAGACTGGAACTCATATTTCAGCTCTAAAGACTATAAAAGTTGATGAATCAATGACTGTAGATCCTACGATATTGCACCCCACAATGAGCACCTCACAAGTCTTTGAGATTATTGACAAAACCCATCATACAAAGTTTCCCGTCGTAGATGACTTTGGAAATATCATTGGTATATTGATAGCTGAAGACCTTTTCAAAGAACCAAAAGAAGATGGCAGTGAGTATCAGGTCAGAGAACTCATGAATCCAGACTTCTTACATCTCTCTCCAGGTTGTACAATGGATAGTGCACTTCAGGAGATGATAAAACGGGATGAGGGACATGCAGTAATAGTCAATCCAAAGAATCCTCATCGAATGATTGGGTATATCACAAAAGCAGATGTACTCAAGGCATATGAAATAGCAATTCTCAGACTTCAGAAATCTGGCATTGATGTGGAAGATATTGGTCCCGCAGAAATCATCGATATAGGTGATTAAATCCTTCATCTAAGATTGGTAGAACACTTTATGTTGGACCCATCATTGAATGCATTATGGTCGATATCAGCACCGAGTTCGCAGGACTGAAATTTAAGAATCCAGTCATGACTGCTGCAGGTCCAACTTCTAGGGATGGAATGGCTCTGTTGAATGCTGCAGCAGGTGGAGTTGGCGGTCTCGTCGCAAAGACTGTCAGTATCAGACCCGCGGATGTTCCACGACCGAATATGGCGGCGCTCAAAGAGGGAAGAGTAGGCTCTAGGAGAGGCATTCTGAATGCTGAGCTCTGGAGTGAGCTTCCGGTGGAGCAATGGCTTGAGAAGGAGTATGCTATTGCCCTAAGTTCGGGGCTTCCATTGATTGCCAGTGTTGGATATACCCCTGAAGAGGTATCCGAGCTTGGTCCCAAACTGGAAAAAGCGGGAGTTCATGCCATCGAGTTCAGTACACACTATGTTGGTGGACACACAGAGATTGCTAAGGCACTGAAAGAGGTTATTGAGATTCCAATCTTTGCTAAAATCAGTCCTAAAGTCGATGTTGCTGAAGTTGCTAAATCACTAGAACCACATGTGGATGGTATCGTAGGAATCAACACCTATGGTCCATGCTTGAGAATAGATATCGAAACTGGAAAACCAATGCTGGGAAGTGGTGATGGTTTTGGGTGGATGAGTGGTGTGGCTCTGAAACCAATCGCACTGAGATGCATAGCTGATATCTCAAGAGCAGTCAAGATTCCGGTCATCGGCGTGGGTGGTGTGGCATCAGGAGCTGATGTGATTGAGTTCACCATGGTTGGAGCCTCCGCAGTAGAGGTCTGTACCGCTTCGATTCTAGAGGGTGACACAGTATACGGGAAGATAGCAGGAGAAACCGCAGATTGGCTCAAGAGTCATGGTCATGACTCGCTGGAGGATATCAGGGGAGTTGCATTACAGCATATGGATGGAAGTGCCACACTGACACCACCACCGATCGTTGACATGGAGAAATGTACTCTGTGTGGTCTTTGTCCAAAGTCATGCGTCTATGGAGCAATCACTGTGGACAAGAAGAAAGACATCTTCGAGATTGACAAGGACCTCTGTGAAGCATGTGGTATGTGCATATCTGTATGTCCATATCATGCATTGAGTGCAGACTAGAGCCAGAGCATCGTATCGAGATTTCTGGTCAAGAGCTCAGCTTTGCCCTTGGTCACAGCGTAGTCATTCTCGATCCTGACACCACCAATACCCTCAAGATAAACGCCGGGCTCAATCGCCATGACATGTCCTTCAGCAAAGTAGTCCTCACGCTTGTACATACTCGGTTGTTCATGAACCTCAAGTCCAATCCCATGACCTAGACCATGGGTCATTCCGTCTTTTGCTTCGGGATTCAATCTTCGAGAGTCGAATCCTAGGTCTTTCAACGTGTTAAAGCAAGCAAGGTTCACATCATCGATTTTTGAACCATCTGTGAGGACATCCACAGCTGCATCAGCCGCTGCTTGTGCAGCCTCAAACATCTCCTTGACTTTCTTAGTTGGTCTGCCTTTCACAAAAGTTCGAGTGACATCAGCAACATAACGTTCTTGCTTAAGTCGAGGGTAGACATCCAGAATAATTGGCATATCAGCCTTCAATTCGTCCTCTGGATTACCAAGGTAGTGCCAGTCAAACGCTTTGTCACCCACAGCAAGGATTGTGTCTTCAGCACATTCTGCATTCTTGTCTAACAGAAAGTGTTCAAGGGCGAGTTTCACCTGACCTACAGTCAAAGGTTTGCCCTTATACATCAGTGTCCTGTTTGCACCAACATCACTGTCCTTAACCATCTCAATTACTTTGGAGATGGCTCCAACAGTCGCATCACCAGCTTTCTTAATCTTCTTGATCTCTTCAGAAGACTTTGTAGCTCTGGCATCTGGAACCAAGTCACGAACAACCTTGACATCGTACCCAAGTTTCTGAAGGATAACCAGTACACTTGCAGGAATCTCATCAGGAACTCCAAGAGTCTTTCCAGTGAACTCGTCACGAAGCATGGGACCAATGAGTGCATCTCTGTTTTCCATGATTTGTTTGTTTTCTTTGAGAAGTTGTACAGTCAGTTCACTCAAGTCATAGGTTCTCTTCACGAAACTTTCTTTCTTAACACGGTGCAAAGTGTTGAATGGAGCGCCAATGACACCTTGTTCATTCTTGTTCTGGAGATAGTATATTTCATCACCTGAACGGAATCCAGTTAACCATAGAAGGTTTGGAGAGTCGAATGGACATCCATATGCAAATATTCCATCAATCTCATACTTCTCCATGAGAGTATCCATGTCATCTAGCACATTGTTCACCTTGCTGGTCTATTCGAGCCAGGGAGCGGATGAAAAAGGCTTCCGTTCATGCCTGAAGATAGGAACGCATCCGTGTTTCTACCATGGCACGGTCAGGCATGTCATATGGACCAACGGATTCCACATTGAATGAAGAGCATGTAGCGGCAAACAGCCCTGCTCGTGCAATATTAGCAGACCTGATGTATTCCAACAAGAAACCTATTGCATAGGTGTCCCCACATCCTGTTGAGTCTACTTGCGCGTTTGCAAGAACAAGGGGAATATCAACCTGTGCGTTTCTTGTGTAGATTGTGGATCCTCTGTAGTCTCGTGTTACTATCACAATTCTTGGCCCAAGATTGAGAATATGGGAAACTGTAGAAAGTTCAGACTCGTCTGTATTGATGGTCTGCAATTCAGAATCATGTAGCTTCACTACATCGACCAGTCCAAGGATCCTGTCACTCTCAGGCCATTTACTGAGAGAAACAAGACCTGTGTCGGATATGGACCTCAGGTAGCCCTGTACATCCAGTGAAACCAGTGCCCCCTCCTCACGTGCTCTATGATAGCAGGTACTGTTTATCTCATCACTTGAAAGAGGCGAGAAGTGAACTACGCTTGCTTCAGAATGCGCATCTGTGAAATCTGAGGGGTTAATCTGTGGGGCTAACGCTTCAACTCTCTGTGTACGTTCTCCATCTACAGCATACTCATTGACAAAACGGGTTGTGTGAGTACCCTCATAGTGAAGACCTGTCAGATCAAGACCAGATGAAATCAGACTGACCTTGTAGGTATCTTCAAAGTCCAGTCCAACCTTAGAAACAATGCCAGCTCCAAACGCTCCGATTTTGGGAGCAAGCATCGCATACGCAGATCCTCCCCCGATGGCTTCTCTTCTGGACTCAGGAGTGATTATCAGATCCCTACTTAGGTGTCCAACTACTACGATCTCCATTCTTGTTCCAGTACCACACTTTACGACCGGTTCCTATAACTTCTATGCTCGTGAGTAACAGAAGGCAACGGTTTTAATCTCTCATACCTCTTCGGTATGTTGAGTGTGATATCTTGGCTCAGGTCTTAGTGAAGTTCTTTGCCACCGTCAGAGAAGTTACAGGAGTAAAAAGCATAGAGCTTGAAGCAGAAAACATCAGAGAACTTCTAAAGTTACTTGTCCAGACTTATGGAAACAAGTTCAAGGACACTGTTCTGGAGAATGACACTGGAGAGCTCAAACAGTTCTTCTCGTGCATGATTAACGGGAAGCGAATAGAACTGCTTGATGGATATGATACTGTTCTAAAAGATGCTGATTCTGTAGCCCTGTTCCCACCAGTTGGAGGGGGATGAATGAGCAGTACCCTCACGTCGACCTTCAGAAAACAGACGAGAGGGCCAGTTGATCTTGTTATCAGAAACGCTAGACTTCTACTCGAGTCAGGTATTGCTCGAGGAGGGATTGGTGTCATAGATGGGAAGATAGTAGTCATCGCAGGTGATGAACATCTTCCTGAGGCGGGAACAGTCATCGATGCAGATGGAAAGATTCTGATGCCAGGACTGATTGATGCACACGCACACATTCATGACCCCTCTATGTTAGAGCATGAAACCTTCACTACTGGATCTAAGGCGGCTGTGGCAGGAGGTGTCACTACATTTGTTGACATGCCTCTCACAAATCAAGTTGACACAGTAAAGGTGGTTGAAGAGAAAATTGCTCAAGGAGAGAAGATGAGTGTTGCAGATTTCACCTTCTATGCAGGTATGATGAACTCAGAGAACCATGTGGCTGTGCCGCTTCTTGTAGATAAGGGCATAGCAGCCTTCAAGGCATTCACATGTGAACCCTATCAAACAAGTAGTGGGGTCATCGTGAAATGTTTGAGTGCAATATCTGAGTCTGGAGGTCATCTCACAGTCCATGCAGAGGATCAAGGGATATTGGATGAGTTTGGTAGTGAAATGGAGGATGACTGGGACGCACCCATAAGCCATTCACTCGCCAGACCGAACATAGCAGAGCAATTAGCAATACAACAAATCATCAATATCACATTGCAGACTGGAGGACACCTCCACATAGCACACGTCACAACAAGAGAGGGAGTGCAAGAGGTTGAGAAAGGCAAACTGCGAGGTGTCATGGTAACCACTGAGGTCTGTCCTCATCATCTTGTGTTCTATCGGGATGACATGAACCGTCTGGGCACCAGGAGTAAGATGAACCCTCCCCTCCGAACCAGAGAAGATCGGGCTGCCCTTTGGTCGGCTTTACTTCGAGGTACAATTGATACAGTCGTCAGTGATCATGCACCGAGTCCAATAGAGATGAAGGAGGCTGGTGTTGAGGATATTCGAGAGGCGTGGTCTGGTGTCGATGGTATACAGATGATTCTCAGGGTCCTCTTGTCAGAAGGGATTAACAAGGCACGAATGACATATTCGAAACTTCTCAGAATATGCTCTCGCAATCCTGCTAGAATGTTTGGTCTCTATCCTAAGAAGGGAGTCCTTCGTATTGGGGCAGACGCGGACTTTGTAATAATTGACCCAAACAAGGAAGAGAAGATAACCGCGGAAATAATGGAGTCAAAGTGTGGATGGACCCTCTATGAGGGGATGACCATGAAGGGAGCACCTGTAATGACCTTTATCAGGGGCGTTCAAGCCTTTAGTGAGGGAAACGTGACAATAAAACCAGGTCATGGAACGTTTCAGGCAATGGGTAGTGGAGATAGACCTATCGGAGATTAAACCTTGACAGAACTCAAGTTTGTATTTGGCGACCCGCGAGTATGCTCGGGATGCATGACATGTTCAAACACCTGTAGTATGTACTACTATAAGGTGATCAGTCCAGAACGTGCGCGTAATCGTGTTGTGAGAGTTGAGCCAGCTCTGGACTTTCCTCTCTTCTGTAGGAACTGTGAGGATGCTCCATGCATTACTGCATGTCCAGAACAGGCGCTAATGCGAACATCAAAGGGCATCGTGATTGTAAACAACAAGAAGTGTGTAGGCCATGGTGAGTGCGTCAAGGCATGCCCCTACTATGCCATCCGTATACATCCAGACACTGGTAAGGCGTTCAAATGCATTCAGTGTGGTCAGTGCGTCGATCGCTGTCCTGCAGATGCAATATGGATGACCACTGAAAAGGAGCTCAACGAGAAGGATAAGGATGGAAGTATGATGGCGTTCTATGATGAACATAAGGACGAGCTCTTTGCCAAGGAGGGTTGGTAATGATTCATGGTGTAGGTGGACATATTCTGTGGGTGGACTTGACTAAGGGTTCCATAGAGAAACGACCCTTGGACGAGAAAATGATTAAGCAGTACTTACTAGGAGCAGGGTATCTATCACGGATTCTGTTTGACCATATACCTGTGGGGATTGACCCGCTCAGTGACAAGAATGTTCTAGGGATAGCCACAGGACTTCTAACAGCTTCTATGTTTCCACAAGCATCAAGACATGTAGTAGCTGGATTATCTCCACTGACTGACGTTTGGGGAGAGAGTCATGCTGCTGGATTCTGGGGAGCTGAACTGAAATTTGCAGGATATGATGCCATTATCTTTACTGGTGCTTCTTCAAAGCCGGTCTATCTGAACATCAAGGATGAAGATGTTGAGCTTATAGATGCAGAAACTGCAGGAATTTGGGGGAAGGATGTGTTTGAAACGGATGACATCCTCAAGGGGAAGCATGGAAAGAGAGTCAGGACACTTGCTATTGGTCAGGCTGGTGAGAACCTCGTCAGGTTTGCAGCAGTGATGAACGACAGAGACAGGGCATCAGCGCGTTCTGGTCTTGGAGCAGTAATGGGATCAAAGAAGATCAAAGCGGTCTCTGTGAGAGGAACTGGGAAGCTCGACGTTGCAGATCCAAAGAACTACTTGAAGGAGATTGACGTTCTTCATAAGCGGATGATGGCCAACCCGTTCACACCTGGCCGTATAAAGTACGGAACAACCAGTCTTGTTGAGTTGATGCAACACATAGGACGTTTGCCCAGCTACAACATGCGACAAGGTGTTTTCGACGGTTTTGAGAAAATTAGTGGTGATGCCATTAATCAAAAGTATCTTGTAAAGGCGAGAGCGGACTTCGCATGTCTTCAGCGCTGTGGACGCTACACAGCCGTGAGAACTGGACCATATGCTTACGAGGGAGGGTCTCCTGAGTTTGAAACCCAGTCATCCATGGGTTCTAGGTGCGGAAATGATAATCTCGAATCTGTCCTCTTTGGTCATCATCTAGCGAATCAATATGGAATGGATACGATTTCACTTGGTGCAACAATATCATGGGCAATGGAAGCTTGGGATGAGGGTCTTCTGACTGCTGACGACACAGGTGGTATTGACCTCAGTTGGGGAAACCATGAGACTGTGGTAAACCTGACGCGGATGATTGCTCTGAGAGAAGGTTTTGGTGATGTACTTGCTGAAGGCAGTGCAAGAGCTGCTCAGAAGATCGGAAGAGGAACTGAAAAGTTTGTCATGGCTGTGAAGAAACAAGAAATCGCCGGACAAGAGCCGAGGGCTCAGAAGTCCATGGGTTTAGCAGCAGTGACGGCTGCCAGGGGTGCAGATCATCTATACTCGTTCCCAGTCCTAGACGAGGCTGGGTTTGATGATGAGATAAGAGAGCGTTTTGGTGAGGAGTACCTACCTGAGATGGCTGAACGACTGAATCCAAAGTATAAGGGAATCATGGTCAAGGAGTGTGAGGACTTTATGGTCATGGTGGAGAGTGTAGGTCTCTGTAAGTATGGGACTCAAATCCCTCCAGAGTTCTTCTACGAAGATGTTGCCCTTGTTCTGAGGATTCATAATGGTCTTGATTTGACCAGGGAAGATCTCCAGACTATAGGTGAACGTATTGTCAATCTCAATAGGTTGTTCAATGTACGCCTCGGAATCACTAGAGAAGATGACTGTCTGCCAGACAGACTCACAAAGGAAAAGGCTCCTCTTGGACCATCAGCAGGCGAAGTTGTAGAGATAGATATGATGCTTGATGAGTATTACACTGAACGCGGTTGGGACCTCAAAACAGGTCTACCAACGAAAGAAACTCTCGAACGTCTAGGTCTTACAAAAGATGCTTAGTTGAAGGTCATCTACTCGCAGGTAGCACAGACATTAGTAATAGTGTCTTTCACACCATCAACCTTGCGGAGTTCATTGACCACAAACGAGCTTAGGGCTTCAGGGGTTTTGAAGACACACTTGATCAAAAGGTCATATGCCCCATAAATCAGATAGGCCTCTTCAACCTCGTCTAGGCTACGAACCTCATCTAGGATTGCTCGTGACTTTGTCGACTCGACTTTGGCCATGATAAAGGCTATGATCACTTCTATCCCACCATCAGAATTATGTAACCTTGTTTTATCTCCGTTCTCGGCCATAAAACTGTTGCTAGAAATTTGCAGTTCTCGTTTTTTATTCAGAACGACGGCTATTTCTTTCCTATTCCAACTCGATTATTGTGGTCCGTTGAATTTGAGATGATATGTGGTTCCAGTTACACTGACGTCTTCAATATTGTCTGAAACATGAAGGGAGATTGAACACAAAGAAGCAATTCCACGAATGAGTAGAATACCAAGTCCAATGATTGGTCGATCTGGTTTGGATAGGGCTTCTGGTGAGTTCAGAAAGCTCTTGATCTTCTCTGGCAGTCCGCTACCTCTATCGCGAATTTCCAGTGAAACTCCATTGGAGTCCGAAACATTTCCTTGTATGAAGAGAGAAGGACTACCATGTTTGAAGGCGTTGTCAAAGATGTTCCAAAGGAGTTCATCAATTAATCTAGAGTTTCTAATCATTGTATCTTCAGGTAGTTGCACTTGGACCTGCTCAATATCCAGTTTGTACTCCTTAACTACTCGGTCCTTTGCTTTGTCGACAATTGTTTTCAGTGAAACCCTATCAGATGGCAATTGGGCTTGGCTCAGTGATAAGGAGATATCTCGCATATCATCAACAAAATTACCTGCGTCTACAAGAACCGCTGTAGCGATGTTTATCCAGTGGTTCTCTACAACATCATCACCTTCTGTGAGCTCCAACGCATTTCGAGCTGTCTGGATGTAGTTCCTGATGTCATGTTGGACCAGACCAGATATAATCTGAGAGATCTGATATTGTGTTTCAAGATCCTTAGTTACTGTCCTTGTGAACATTGTTAGCATCGATGATGCAGTGATGATGACTCCAGCGGCTTGAAGAATCACAAAGAGGTCGAACAAATCAAAATTGAGCAATGTGAAAGGCATAAACAACCAAGAACCAGCCCAAATAAGAAAGCCGACCACTAGCCACCAGTTCGAAACATCTCCAATCCTCTCGAAGCTAAGGATTGTTCGGGATGATACAATGCAGACAAAGATGACATAGAATCCTAGGGGTGTGAAGACAAACTGAAACCCTAGGTTGAGGATAAGACCAAGAATAAGAAAGCAGGAAAAGAAGACAGCTCCAGCTGCGTAAAACTGCAATCGTTTTCTTGTGAGATCCGTTGCACGTATTCCATCAAGGATGAGTGTAATTCCAATGAACATCAAATTGATTGCGATAAAATCTAGAGGAGAAAGTCCTACAGGTGATGATACAAATCCTCCCTGGAGAGCGCCAACAGTATAGACCAACCAACCTATAGCCCAGATCCTGTATCCCTGTCTCTTGGAGTAGCGTATTAAACCCCATGCAACAGTCCCATAGAATGTGATGAACGTAAATAGTAGGACTACGTCAAGTACGAGGTCTGTTGCCTGCATCATCAAGAAACTCCACTGATAGATCAAACACGGTCGGTAGTGAGAATTTCTCATTCGAAAGTGCTTATTATACATAGTTATGACATATTCTTGCAAAAATTCCTAGCAAATTTTGAAGGAATCCGGTAGAACTATCTGATGGTTTTTCATCCAGATATACAGAGTGGGTCTGATGCAGTTGAGAGAGCTTGTTGATGAGAAACACTTCCCAATGTGGGGTTTGGTTGCTTCATTGGTGGGTCTGGTTTTCATTCTAACGCCGCAGCTATTCTATGAGGGCGCTGAGGGTGAGGCATATTCGATGTTCAATCACGCAGTGTCTGAACTAGGAGAGCTTGGTGTTTCAGAGCTGGCGTGGATGTTCAATGTTGGAATGGTCTTGGCGGGCATTATATTCATACCCTTCATGATTGGACTTGGACTCTACATTGACAACATCATCAGTAAAATTACAGCAATAGTTGGCGTCTATTCAGCAGTATCTATAGTATTCGTTGGGATATACCCAATGAACTACCTTTACGAGCATTCAATCTCTGCGATTTCATTCTTCCTGAGCGGGATGGTCATGACTTTGCTTTGGGGCATCGCGATTCTTGTCCAAAAAGAGGTGAAAATCCACAAAGGTCTATCACTTGGGGGATTCATCAATATGACAATTTTCGCGCTCTTCCTCTATGGACCTTTTGACAGTTTTGGTGAACCCAGGCCTGATTTTTCAATGAGAATAACTCTTGAATGGGCGATATATTGGGCAATTGTCGGATACCTACTAGTCCTCTCACTCTATGTGTGGAGAAAGGAAAAGCATGTTGAGAGCCCTCAGTAGGCTCTCTCACTCTAAGAATAATGATACTCGACCAGGCAATGCAAATCGTGCCTTGTTCTGTGGATCATAGTCTGGCTTTTCAGAGCTATGGATAACAATGTCAAGATTCAACTCCGACCCGATATAGGAAGCACCATCTTTCAATGCAGACATCTCTGTTTTTGAACTAGGTGAGTGATCCCATAAACCATTCTCCTTGGATATTCTGTCCACAATGCCCTTGACTTGTTTCCCATGTTTCCTGAAGTCTTCGTTAGACATTAGATGCTTCATGATGTCGCCAACGATGATTGGTAGATTCTCCTCTCGAATGCTATTCATGGCTTTGAACATCCATTCTGGAGCCACATAGATGTGTACAGTAGATGCTTTCTTGTCCTTGAGTAGCTTCACAATCTCTCGAATGTCCCGGATCGTGGAGTTAACTACATCATGAGCCATCTCAACTGAGGCATCTATCAATTTCTTGTCTGCTTTGGGCCACTCAGCCATTGACACATATCCATCACGGTTCATCTTGGACCAGAACTCTTCACTGACATGGGGTGT
>JASFEF010000042.1:0-17891 GCA_050124975.1 Candidatus Thorarchaeota archaeon
GGGGCCCGGAACATGCGTTCTGCTTGAAAAATGTGAATTAGTCACTAGGACTAATGTCACCATGATGTATGGCAATAGTTGCGGATGAAAGACACCAGAGATAGTTCACTACCAGTGATTCCAGTTTTGGGAGGTTGATCATGCTTTCATCCATTCTTTGTCAGTCCTCCCAGTCAAAGTCATCGACGTTGTCCCAAGCATAAGGAAAGCCCCTCATCGTGTGCTTCATTGATTTCAGTGATTTGAGGCCTTTCAGTCCTCTCATTGCACTTGACACAGACCTTGTGACTATTGGACCAATGTCTAGGAAGTTGTCAAGTCCGACTATTCCGCTCTTGCCAACGATGACCTGCTTCCCTTCTCTGTTGGAAACAACAACTCCGGATTTGCTAACAGAAACTAGGTTGTCGTCACCAAGCACAAAGACCGTTTTGTTATACGTGAAGACAAGACCTTTCTCCTCACTGAGGACAAGCAGCAGTTTCTTGTTGTTCGAGTCGGTTCCAAAGAATATCTTGGAGTCCTTCTTGCTGTCAATCTTTGTCTTCTTATTATCACCATTCAGATGTTCTAAGATTGTAGTTTCAATAGCCTTTGTGAAAGCCTCACTGTCTTGGTATCCCTGATTTTGAGTGTCTGACCTCTCAGCATTCTTAGAGATGTTCTCCAAGGAAGAGGTTCCAATGAACAATTGAACACCAGATAGATCCCCAGTTATGGACTCGCCCATGGCACCCATGTCAGTTTCAGCAATCGCATCGACTGCAAACCGCGAGGGTCCCGCAAAGGCGACACCTACACGAACTCCATCCTGGAGCAGGTAGCTCCATACGCAACCAGCACTCATTTTCACGTAAGCCTTCTCATGTGAGATGATATCAATCTCCTGTGTTGTTACCATTATATTGCTGTCAGGTGTAATTCTCTTCATCTTCATTTTCCTCCCTAGTCATCCCAGTCCAAAGCGTCGAGATCCTCTTCTTCATCTTCGAGAGCCTCCTTGGCTTCCTCAAGCTCGTCCTGATGAGCCTCGACTTCATCAGCAGCCTCTTCCAGTTGCTCGGCCAATGTTTCGAGGTGCTTCTCAGCTGACTCAATGTCAGAGGTTTCTAAGTCAGTGTCATCGAACTCGATGTCCACATCAGACTCACCATTGGATGTTCGCTCTCGCTGCTTCTCAACTCTGTGAGTCAACCACTGAGCAAGTCGGTAGGCTAGTCGTCCTTCCACTGTGACATAGTAGGTTCCACGGACTTCGCCTTTGACAACATATCCGGCTTCAATCAGGGGATTGAGGTGGTGGGTCAGTGAACTTCCGGTCTTGCCAGTGAAGTTCTCGATGTCGTTGAAGGTCTTGCCTCCTGCTTTGAGATAGTCAAGAATCTTCAAACGCTCCTCGTTCCCAAGTGGTGCGACTATCTTGGCCACTCGTTCAGGAGCTATGGACTCGATCTCTCGGCGATGCTCCTTTCTTTTCTTTGTCCTTCGACGCCCCTTGCTGATTCGAATGCCGGGGAACTTCAGACCTTCGACACTCCTGAGACTCATCTCAATCTGATCACCAAGTCCATCCATCATCGTTTCCAAAGAGTCAGTGAGGTCTTCGAGATTGAGGTCAACCCGAGCTACTCTGGGTACTCGTGGCACTCTTGGAACACGAGGCGCCTTTGGTGGCTTAGGTGGTTTCACAGGGCGTCCTATTTCTGCCCGTCTTAGGCGTGCTTTTTTCTCACGGCGTACATCTTCAACTTCACGCCGGAGATCTTCCTTTAGTTTGCGAACCTCTTCAAGTTCTTTCTTAATTGCGTCTAAATCGTCACTCATTGTTTGTTCGCCAACTGTACATTTTTACAGTTTACATATAAATGTATCGTAGTACAGTGGTTTGGAAAACAGCTCGCATGACAAAACGAGTTTCATATTCAAATTGACTAGAGCGCTTCTAGCTTGAACAGAACGGGTTTCTACGATATATCCTTATTAATAGCTCAAGCACTCAAACTTCTGCTTGAAACCGGGAGCTCTTGAGGGACAGACTCTGTTTGTTCTTACTCCACGGACCAAGTTATACCTCTTAGGGGAAAACAACGAAATGGCAAAACCAAAGTTTACCTATTTTGTGAAGAAGGCCGTACAGGACTTCGCAAAGGCCAACAAGATGATGGTCGGATCTGATGCCTACGACGCCATCAACGTCAGGATTGACGAGATGATGAAAGAGGCAGCGAAGCGCTGTAAGGATAACAAGAGAAAGACCCTGAAGGCTTACGACTTCTAGGTTGTATAGTGTACGAAAGCGGGAAGGCAGCTTAGTGCTGCCCCACCCGTTTCCGAAGTAATTCAAAACTCATCTTGCAGAAATGGTGGAGGCCATCCAGGTCGCACTGGTCTACCTTTTTTCCATCGAAAGTCGCATCTTGTGTATCCCTCTGCGATGGTGGTGGTTCTCTCTAGCCCAGAGTCGGCTATAGAGGCTGTCAAGAAGTCTATGAGGCATAGATACTTCGCATACTCAAAGGCCCCTTCCTGTTTGTAGAAATGACAAATTGCGCACTGTGTATAGTCAATTCCATAATCAAAATCCTGTCCAGTTCCTTCGATATACACGGCAACCCAGTCATCAGGGTATTGTCGCTCTTGTGTACGTGAGGCTAAGCCTTTCAGATATCTTCTACCAATCCAGGAGAATCTAAACCATCTAAAGAATCGTAAAGCAAGACTTGATGCACTCTCAAGCGAGGTTTTGACTATGTCATAATTGATTTTGCCAATCTCCTCGATACCAAGATCATACCTACTTAGAACTCTGTAGAGTGCCAGGCTTGTTGCACTTGCTTCAAGATTGCTTGATAGCCTGTTCTCCCTTCCTCCGATATAGGGAATCCTTGGAATAAGTTCCTCAAACTCTCTCTTTGTTTCGGAGATAATGCTGTCAACTTCGTTTTCATTGAATTGCTTTAACAGAACAGATTTTGTGGGCATAGTATAGTTTTCGAACATCTTCAAAAGTCGCGGCGTTTCTTGTCTGTAGTAATCGTGTGTCATGCAATATCATGGAAGATTAGAGAGAGCCAATTTAAACAATTTTGATTCTTTCGACAGCGTAAATCGAAGCGTATATCCGAAGTGTTGTGAATCGTTTTGGTTGGTGCATATCTTGGGCAGAGATACTGTGAACATTAATCGGTCATACGGTTTTTACATCACAGTGTTCGTGACCATATTCCTGATTTCTGGGATTTTCCTCTGGCCACTCACTTTCTCCAATGCAATCTCGGTGGTAGATATGCCTTCCATAATCATCTTCATCTCAGTCATGTTGTTTTCTCTACTTGGTTGTGGTTTACCAGACAGGGAGAGACCCCACTTCCAGTTCCACTATCATGGGGAGGAGTTCCCTGTGATGCATGAAATGAGAGAAGAGATAGCAGAATTGAAGGACAGTTGATTCAAAGTAGCTTTGAGCCTACAGCCTCATTCAGATTCTGTTTGTCTTGGTCGTTCTTTACAAACACACCAAAGTTGCCCATTCGAATGTTCTTGAGCCCGACTTCCTTCATAGCAGTGTAACTCTTGATCATCTCCTTAGTTGTTGGCGCTCTATAGTCTGGTGCAATAAGTTTGTAGCATGGGAAGAAGGCCAGAAGAGTCGTGGGAATCTCAGAGTCAGTTTCTGCAATCAATTCTGCAATTCGAGTGTGTTCGTCTGTTTCAACCAGTCCAGGAATATGGAGAGTCAGAACCTCCAAAGTGAAACCATGATTGATAATCTCCTCTACACTCGAGAGGATGTGTTCATTGGTTGTCCCGCAAAGTTTACGATAGGTTTCTTCTGTGTAGGCTTTGATGTCCAACCAGAATGAGTCTACTCCCCCTTCGGCATAAGCCTCTAGGTTCTTAGGTGTGAGCCCATAGCCATTGGTTTCGAGTAGCACCCAAAGGTCCTTACTCACCTCCTTAATCTTCTCAGTTGCCTCAAGGTAGAAATCAGGCTTACAGAGAACATCGCCCCCAGTGAAGGCGACAATATTCCGTGCAGGACCGAATCCTTGGGGGCTCAACACAATCTGTTCTGGAGCTAGTTTCTGAGGGCAGTTTTCTGGGCGTTTCCCATACGTGATGCACATTCCGCAGTGTCTACACAGACGGTGGGCATGCCAGCTGGTTGCTGCTTCTCTTGGTTCAAACACCGTCACATAGCCCAAGTACTCTCTGGCAATGTCTGCTATATCGACTGAGGTCATCCAATTCCCAGTCACAACTTTGCTGAACTCATGAGAGTGACACTTTAGACAGGTGTGATTACAACCACTCTGATAGATGGAGAGATAGTCTTCTGGTCGAGAGAGAAGCAGGGACTTAATCAGTCGACCGTGGCGAGAGTCAGACTTTTCACGCAGAGTCGTTGCACAGGCTAGTTTCTTTGTGCCTTCCGAGGTTTCCACTAGACACGATCCTCGACTGAAGCCTTGGTCAATCATTGTACAACCATTCGAATCTGTCGGCAACCTTCTCTCCAAAGATATGTTGTCGACCTTTCCAATAAACGATTGCATATCGAAAAAGGATGGAAACCTATCCGATGATTATGACCGGATAGGTATGAACAACTATCTCTCAGCCTGAACTTTTTTCACAGCCTCAATGACCTCTGGCAGGACTGTGAAGATATCACCAACAATTCCGTAGTCTGCAATCTCGAAGATTGGAGCATCAGGGTCTTTGTTGATGGCCACGATTATGTCTGCTGAGGACATCCCCGCGAGATGTTGAATAGCTCCAGAGATTCCTAAGGCAATGTAGAGTTTCGGACATACTGTCCTTCCTGACTGTCCGACTTGCTGAGATGGTGGAAGCCATCCTAAGTCGACAATGGGACGTGAACCTCCAACTGCTGCATCGAGTAGTTCTGCGAGCTGTTTTGGAAGGTCCAGGTTTGATGGGTCTTTGATTCCACGACCACTACAGACAATGACATCTGCCTCCTCTACTGATTTCATTCCCTCGACAGTTTCATTGACCGACTCTAGAACCCTTGTACGTACTTGGACTGGACTGATGGTTATCTCTACTTTTTCTATGTCGCCAGTTCGTGAAGTGTCTGGTTCACTAGGTTTGAACACATTCGGGCGCACTGTTGCCATCTGGGGTCTCGTGTACGGCGAAATTATCTCAGCCATGATGTTACCACCGAACGCAGGCCGGGTCTGAATCAGCTGACGTTCATCATCAATATCCAGACCAGTACAATCAGCAGTTAGTCCAAGAGCCATTCTTGCCGCAACACGAGGAGCAAGATCTCGACCATTGCTTGTTGCACCATATAGAACTATGGCTGGTTTGTGTGGTGCAATCAGGGTGTTCAGCGCAATAGTGTAGGCATCCGTTGTATAATGATTGAAAATCTTGTCATCTACGACGTATACCTTGTCAGCACCATGGTGAATCAGTGTGTCTGCATGGGGTTCAATCTCGTGACCAATGAGTACAGCTACTAATTTCTCACCCAACTTGTCAGCAAGTTCACGACCTTTCGAGATGAGCTCAAGACCAACCCCCTTGAGACGTCCTTCACTGGTTTCGCACCAGACCCAGACATCATGATATTGAGCGATTGCTTCCTTATCAATCGCCTTTCTCTCAATCTTTATTGCATCAACCGGACAGACCTCTTCGCATGACCCACACAAGACACACTTGTCCATGTCGAACTTTACCTTGTCATCGTCCTTCTCAATGGCCCCAAAGTTACAGACCTTTGGACAGAGCATGCATCCATTGCATATGTCTCTATCGTAATGTAAAGTCATCTTAGATAGCCCCCTTCTTTGCGAGGAACTCGACCAGTTCCTTCGCAGCCGTCTTTGGATCCTCAGATTCTATCTTGATTCCACCCTTCTTCTTCTCAGGGGGGAAGACCTTTCGTACCTGAGTTGGAGAGCCCTTGAGTCCAAGTTTGTCTACATCATAACCAAGGGTTTCTGCACTGACTTCCTCGAAGGGTTTCTTTTTGGCCTGCATAATACCCATGATGTTTGGAAGTCGGGGTTCATTCAGACCCTTTGTAGCTGTCAACAGAACGGGCAATTTCGCTCGGACTACATCATAACCCTCGTCGGTTTCTCTGTGTGCTATTACGGCTTTACCATCCTCTGTCAGTTCCAGATGTCGGACATAGCATATCTGTGGAACACTAAGTAGCTCTGCAATCTCAGGACCCACCTGAGCTGTGTCACCATCAATTGCTTGTTTGCCACAGATCACTAGGTCAAACTCCATCTTCTTGATCTGCTCAGCTAGTGTCAGAGCTGTGGCCCAGGTATCTGCACCTGCAAAAGAGCGGTCGGTCATATGGATCGCTTTGTCCGCACCCATAGCCAACGCTTTGAGAAGAGCTTCTTTTGCCTGAGGCGGACCCATTGTAATGACTGTCACTTCACCGCCGTTGGCTTCTTTCAATTTGACAGCCTCTTCAATGGCATACTCATCGAATGGGTTTAGTATACTCGGTACCCCATCCCTGATCAGTGTACCAGTGGTCTCGTCCACTTTCACATCAGCGACTTCGGGGACTTGCTTCACAGGAACAACAATCTTCAAAGCCAGTGTTTTCACTTCCAATGGTCTTGTGTGGGTCAGTTTCGAGAATCTCCCCGATATAAGGGATGCGCAGTGGCGAAATGTATTTTTTTTTTTTCTGGACGAGTGAATTAACAGTTCTTTGCGACTTTATATGTCTTGGAGAGGAACCTGTAGTCGTGGAGAGATTCTGAAACGATAGCCAAGTTTCAGCAGCTCCCACAGTCGCCGCCAGTTGGACGGAGACGTAAAATGCCTGATGGAGAGGCCGTAAGACTTTCGCAAATCCTTCGGGATCTGCAGAGCAGCCTCGATGAAACAGGAACAGAACATCGGACCTGGACCTCAGTGTCCAGGAATGTCTAGGTTTCGGACAACGGATGCGCAGTAGGCCAAGTCAGAGATGTTGTAGAATAGGCGCTGCAGAAACCCGGTTCATCTCAAGCCCAACCTCACTCTCATTAAGCCCCATTGCTAGTCCAAGTATCTGTGGATAGAAGAGGACTGGAAGGTTATACTCTTCACCATAGGATTCTTTCATACCTAGCTGTTGTAGGTCAAGTTGGTTGCAACACGCTGGGCATACAACTGTGGCAAAGACTGCCCCAGCCTCCTTCATTGAGTTGAGCTTGTCCCGAGCAAGTCTAATAGCTAGATCTTCATCAACTGGCAGCACCGTTGCACCGCAACACTGTTTCCACAATGGATATTCAATGACCTTCGCACCTGTGACCTCTACGAGCTCATCTAATACTGTAGGTGACATCTCAGTCACATCCCCTGGCCGAAGTAGATGACATCCATAGTGGATTGCTATGCCTACACCATCAAGTGGTTTCGTGACCTTCTTTCTTATTGTGTCGATACCAATGTCTGTGTAAAGAACTTCGATGAAATGTCGTGGTCTGCTGACACCTTTGAACTCGAGGTCGTCTTGTTTAAGCTCAGCATTGACTCGTTCTCGGTACTTTGTGTCATGTTTGAGAAGATGATGTACATCTTTCAGACTACCAAAACAACCGTTGCAGGGAGTCACTATGTCATGTCCGATTCTGTCAGCAAGAGCCAGTGTTCGAGCATTCACCATCACCCAACCATGGAAGTCCATTGCTCTGAGGTTCGGACTACCACAACATGCCACGTCTTCCAAATACTGTAGTTCCACGCCCAAGGACTCTGCTACTCTGCGCATGGAGGCTTCATAGTTGGGATAGTTTGCAGGAACACTGCAACCCATGTAAAGGCTATACGAAGGCATCCTAGTCCCCTCCCTTTACAAGCCGACCAGTACGTGTTTCACTGAGAGTCTTTTTCACAGATTCCGTAGAAAGTCCTGGGACCTCAGGCTCCAGATCTAAGTCCTCTCTTTCCCAGTCAGCGGTTACTACATAGAGCTGACCTTTCTCAAGGAGCTCTTTACCAAGCGCAACAATACTGTCAGGAATCCAACCCTCTTCTGCTGCAAGATTCTTACAGTCAAAGAAGATGTCGGTGACTCGCACTTTCTGAGGACATCGTTCCTGACACTCGAAACATGTCAGACAGAGCCAGATTTCCTTTGAGGATAGCACCTTCTCACGCATTCCTAGGAGAATCATCCGAATCAATTGATGTGGTTTGATATCCCACATGTTCGCAATGGGACAAGCAGCGGTACAGGTTGAACAAGCAAAACAGGCTGCTAGCTCGTCAGCATTTGGCAGGCTCTGAATCTCTTTGATAAACCCTGAATCGAGCTCACTCATGTCGATGGGATCAATGAGAACCTCTGGAGGTCCTTTCTGGTCTCCTGTTTCTGTCAGTTTGCTGCACCTCCAGATGTCTTCTCTGCCTGCTCACGTTTTCTGTGTGCTGAAATGAGACCTAGAATCTCAGCCTCTATTTGTTCGGTTGTGAAGTGCCTTCGCGAGATGGCTCCAGTTGGACATACAACCTGACACTTCCCGCATCCTGTGCACAGGATTGAGCTGACTTCAGCCAGCTCACGTCCGTCATCATCTACCGCCATGGTTATTGCAGCAAATGGACAGACCTTCTCACAGAGCCCACATCCGATGCACAAGGTATCATCAACAACTGCCTTATCCATCTGCACACGGACCTTACCTTTTAGCACATGTGAGGTGGCGGCACTTGCTGCAGCTTTACCATCAGCAACACTGGCCGGGATGTCCTTTGGACTCTGACATGCACCAGCGATGAATACCCCCCTAGATTTTGTGTTCACTGGTTCCAGTTTCGGATGAAGCTCCTTCATGAAACCCCCTTCGCTTCGATCAACCCCTATCATATGCGCGAGATGAGCTGCTCCTTCGGTCGGATCAATAGCCATGGTCAGGACTACCATGTCGAAGTTCAAACGCAGTAGACTGCCAGTTCCCTGATCAAACACAGAGAAACTGATGCTACCATCCTTTTCCTCCACCATGTCACTCGGGAATCCTCGTACGAATCTTACCCCGCTCTCCCTCACGCGTTTATAGAATTGCTCGTACTCTTTACCGCCCGACCTGAGCTCATGATAAATAATCCATTGTTCTATGTCATCAGCGTACTCTCTGTGGGTCATCTCAGCGTGTCTTAGGGTGTACATACATCCAAAGTTGCAGCACCATGGACGATGATTCTCATCTCTAGAGCCTGCACAGTTGATATACGCAATCCGCTTAGGAGTTTCCTTGAACTCTGGAGGCAGGAGTATCTTGCCCTCTGTTGGCCCTACAAGACTAAGTAAACGACCATATTGACCCGCAGTCAACACACGTTTGAACTTCCCTCCCCCGTATTCGGGCAACTCCTCTAAGTCCATCTCTTCGAATCCTGTTGCGGCTATAATAGCACCAACAGTGATCTCAAGCTCCTCCTCCTCGACATCAAATGAGATTGCGTCCCGGGGACACTTCTCAACACAGATTGCGCAACCATCAGTCCAATGAGTACATGTTTCCTTGTCAAGGAAGAACACACCAGGAACAGCCTGTGGGAAGGGCTTGTATACGGCTTTTCTCTCACCAAGTCCAAGGTCCCACTCATTCGGAGCTGTCGCAGGACAGTTACGCTCACATGCCCCGCAGTTGATACAGTCCTCGATGCTGACGTATCTAGGTTTTTTCTTGATTCGAACTTTGAAGTTACCATAGTCTCGTTCTATATCAGTAACCTCTGAGTAGCTCAGGAGCTCTATGTTCTTGTGACGCTCTATAGCAGACAACTTAGGTGAGAGTATACACATCGAGCAGTCAAGGGTCGGGAATGTCTTCTCTAGACGGGCCATATAGCCCCCAATTGAGGTGTACTTCTCCACGAGATAGACCTTGATGTCTTTGTCCGCAAGGTCTAGGGAGGCCTGAATCCCTGCGATTCCCGCACCAATAACTAGGGCATTCTTCTCAACAGGGTATTCCTCGAAGCCTATGTCTTCGAGATTCTTAGCCCGTTCAATCGCACCCACCACAAGGTCATAGGCAATCTTGTAGGCCTCTTCTGGTTTATCTCCATGAACCCAGGTATCATGTTCTCTGAGATTGGCTTGGGCCAAACGGAAGGGATTGAGGTCATTCTCCTCAAGAATCTCCCGGAATAGCTGTTCGTGGAGTTTGGGTGTACAGGCTCCAATGACTACACCTGTGAGTTTCTGTTCCTTGATTCTCTGGGCTATCGTGTCTTGGCCATCCTTTGAACAGGTGAACATGTTTGACGTGGTATACACAACGCCTGGATAATCCTTGAACTCTCGAGCGAGTTTTCGGACATTAATCACACCACCGATATTTGTTCCACAGCTACAGATGAAGACCCCGATGCGATGTTCATCTTTCTTCTTCTTTGTCATCTAGGATTCCACCTCCAGTTTCCCCCGAATTGGACTAGGTCCTAACTCCTTGATTTTCTCAACGAACTCACTCACGATTTCAGCAAACCGTATCCCCATGGCAGCCGATGCAAAGTCGATATTCAATCTACCACCAAGACCAATCTCCTCAAGCATGCTCTGCCAAAACTGTACGAAATCAGCTTGCATGAAGTTCCCAGCCAATGGATCATCGCCACCATAGTGACATTCTGAGAGAAGACATCCTGTCACCAAAACACCGTCCACTCCGTTCTCTAAAGCAGTCATTATCTGAATTGGTTCCACCGCACCGCTACACGGAACTCTCACTGTTCTGATATTTGTGGGATAATGCAGGTGCATCAACCCAGCAAGGTCAGCTGCTGCATGAGAACACTCCCAACACACAAAGCAGATTATGAATGGCTCCCAGTCAGGTATTTCAACCAATGGGGGTGCTTCAACCTCACCAATTACACTGACAAGGTCATATGTCTTCTCTAGAGTAAGGCAATCCTCCTCACAGGTTTCAACGCATTTGTTGCATGCTATACATTTCTGAGGGGACCAGACAATAGAGCCATACCCAGAGAGTCCTGTGGGAACAGAGATTGCTTGTGTATCACCATTCTGTTTCAATGACTGCAACAGCGAGATAAGGGATTCACGGTTCTTTGAACGAAAGCCCTCCTCAGGTATCACAGCATTCAGATAGTCGGGGAGTCTCACGGATGAGTCCAATTCGAGTGCGTCAACCTCACACACCTCAATACACTTCTTACAAGCACTGCATGAAGGAGGTCTGTAACTGATACTTCCAAACCCCTCTACTTTCTCGGGGACTTCTAGAATTCTTGACGGAGTCTGAACTGCGATATTGCGAATCTTTTGGATTAGTCGTTCTCGTTTATCCATGAGTTCCCACCTCCTTCTGCATTTTGTCAGGCGTTGCTGCTATCATGTACGTGGCGAGTACTCTGTCTGGGTCCTGCCCAATCTCACGGAGCATGTCCCTTGTGAGCTGGACCACAAGCTCAGAGAGATGATCACCATCCTGATGGTGGCATCCACCTGGTGGACAGTGTGCAACAATCACACGCTCAGCCCCCACAACCAGACCTTTCAGAATCTCAATAGGTGAAACCATCCCAGCACAGGGGAACTGAACCACGTATGACCCTGTAGGATAGCTCTTACCAGCAAACCCAGCTTGGTCAATGGACGCATTGGCACACTCACTACAGGCATAGACAAGTGTGAATGGTTTCTTCCTCTCAAGACGTTTGTGAGTCTTTGCTATGGTCTCGAATCTGGCAAACCAGCTCTTCTTGCTGTGCGACTGAAACTCGATAGCACGTGTTGGACATGCTGATACACAAATGCCACAAAACTCACAATGCGCAGGTATGTGCACCACCTTGTCATCGAAAAGTCTGAGTGCATCGTTTGGACAGGACTCAATACACGCCTTGCATACGTCACAGGTTTCGTCATCAATGACTGGCACCCATCCAGATCGTTTCAAGGGCGATTTGACCACCTTGAACGCTTCTAGGACTGCATTCTGAGCTGAAATCAAGGCACGAGAGAGTCCCATAGGCATCTTTGCACCTCCAGCCAAGAATATACCTCTTCGTGAGGTTTGCACTGGTTTCATCTTGTTGTATCTAGTCTTGATGAAGCCATTAGCATCACACTCTACATCCAGAGTTTCAGCCAGACGAGCTGTGTCTTCTACCGGACCCGCCATCTGCATGACTGCGATTGTGTCAACAGTGACCTCTCTTGTAATTGACTCAAGCGTGTGCTCAATATGACATGTAAGACCACTATCATGCTCCTTGACCTTTGTTAATGAACCACGTAGGAAAATGACTCCCGAGTCCCTTGCCTTTCGATAGAGATTCTCATCCTCTGTTCGGATGTCTGAGTGCGATACAAAGACCGTGTTTCCAAGACTGGCAAGGAGTTCCGATGACCTCAAGAGGTGACTTCCCTCGACTGAATGCATTTGGTGAGTCGGATCAGTCACAACTAGGATGGTCGATTTTGCCTTTGGAGCCTTTTTCTTTGGTCTGGAAACCAAGCTCTGTAGTGTGACGACTTTTTCGGATTTACCATAGCGACACTTCTTTGCGATGTTTGGGAGATACTGTTGGTTGCCTGTAGCAACTATGATTGCTCCGAAATCATGTGTATTCGATTTGCCTGCTGAATCCTTCCATGTGACCTCATATGATCCAACTTGTCCCTCAATCTCTTGAACAGATCCCTGGACTTGTTTGACACCAGAGCGGGATTTTCGAAGTTTTTTGATCTCTTGCATGAGAACGTCACTGTCGCCCATGAAGAAGGTGGTTTCATGATACTTGTCATTATTCTGACCCGGTGGTTCTAGTAGAGTCACCCCCATGCCAAGACGATGGAGGTCTGATGCAGCCTTTAGACCAGCTATTCCACCTCCAATGACAAGTACATCTCCGATCATACTCTCTTCGAATTCAGTTGGAGCTTCCAAATAATCCAATTTCACAGTGGTATCAGCTAGCAGAACTATCGCTTTGTTTGTCGCAGACTTACTCTCCTCAGGATGAACCCATGCTACATGTTCTCTTATTGGGACAATAGAAATGAGGTCATTCTTGATAGTCTGTTGTACTGGGATACCGATAATCTGAGCGCTGCATGCTCCAATCGCTACTCTGTCATCATCTGAGATGTCCTTTTTGAGCTTTGCAAGATCATCTTGTAAACATAGACTGTCAACGATTTGTATTGCATCGTAGAACTTTGCACATTCCTTCTCAATCTTAGCAAAGTCAAGTGACTGATTGAGTGTGTTGTTGCATGTGCAGAGATACAACCTCTTCATCTAAGCACCACCCTCCAAGTCCATATACACCTGCAAAGCCACCGAGTTTGCCTCAGTCACACTGGCAGGTATGTCTGTAGGTCCTGTTGAGGTTCCACAGGCATAAATCCCCTTTACGGGCTCCACTTGGGTAATGAATCCGTAGTGATCTAGCATTGAAGTGAACTGCTCCTCATGAGAAGCGAGGGATTCAAGAGGAGAGGCTAGGACAACAAGGTTTGACTCAATCTCAAGTCGTTTGATTAAACTAGTGTCCTCTACAATGGTCACAGGAGTACCTTCCCGGACTTTGACTTGATCTGGTTTTCCTCGTACAAAATTAACACCAAGTTCTCTTGCAAGATCGAGATAGTGCTGACTATGAGGTGGAACTCGCAGGTCCATATAGCAGATTGTAACTTCTATTCCTAGATCTCTCAGCATGACTGCATGTTTGATGCTATATGTACAACAAGCCTGCGAACAGTATTCAACTGCGTTCAGGTCCCTGCTCCCAGCGCAGAGAATCATTGTGACAGACCCAACCGATTTCTCAGATGCTGTAAGAACGGACCCATTTGTGGGTCCAGCTGGGTCAAGAAGACGTGCAAGCTCTCGTTGGGTCAGGACATCATCACATTCACCATATGCATATCCTGCCAGTGCCTCTGGGTTTCGCTCATCCACACCAGTTGTAATGACGACTGCATCAGCATTCACTGTACGAGTCTTTGGTTTCTGCTCAAGATCTATAGCATCAACTCCACATACTTCCAAACATTTTCCACATTTAGTGCAAGACTCTTTGTCAATAACAGGGATAAGGGGAACACCCTGTGGAATTGGTCTGTAGACAGCTTTCCGTTTACTCCTACCAAGATTCATCTCATCTGGAACTTCTACATCACATACTTTGATGCATTCCAGACACACAACACATCTGTCTGGAGAAATGAACCGTGGTTGAGTACGAAGTGATACAGAGAACTTACCGTCTTTCTTCTTGATGGATTTGACATCTGTCAATGCATGGAGTGTCAGTTTCTTCTGTGTACCAAGTAGGGACCTATATTGGCAGCGACGGTGCTTGCCGTTGTGTAGCTCCTCGCAAGCATCAAGACAAAGGGCACAGTCATCGGTGGGAAAGACCTTTCCAAGGTGAGTCGAGAGACCCCCTACTGTAACCTCCCTTTCCACTAGGTGGACCTTCATCCCTAGGTCAGCAAGCTGATGAGCAACCTGAATTCCAGCTAATCCAGCACCAACCACGACAACGGTCTTCGCCATCACTTACCCACCCCCAATTTCTCTAGCAAGGGTTGAATCTTCACTCGGTGGTATCTTCTTGAATTACTAGTTACGAGATCTGTCATTCCCATCGCAATAGCCAACATCTCTCCCAAGTACAGGACAGGCAGGCTGAAATCTGGATCTAGAAATTCGAGGGTCTTCTTCTGCTGCATCTCTAGTTGTGTGTAACATGTGGGACATATCAGAACAATGGCATCTGCTCCAGCATCCTTTATCTTCCGGAGTTTCTGTGCAGTGAGCTTGAACGATTTCGGCTCGTCAGAAGGCCCTATAGGCGCACCACAGCAGGCCATCTTATCCTCATAGTCCACAGCTTCTGCACCAGTAACCTCGATTATATCTTCTAGCCATCTTGGGTTCTCCGCATCGTCCATGTGAGTTGCCTCAAGAGGCCGAACAAGGTGACATCCATAATGAGTCGCTAAGGAGAGGCCTTTGAGGGGATTCGTTATCTCTTTCGCAATCCGCTTCAGGCCTACATCTTCATGAAGCACATGGAGTATATTCTTTACTGAAACATCCCCAGTTGTCTTCATACCAACTTTCTTCAGTCTCTTGTTTATCCGTTCTCGGATTTCCTCGTCTGTTTGGAGTGTGTGTTTCACCACAGACAAAGTGTGGAAACACCCACTACACAGAGCCATTGTATCTCGACTGTTAGACTCACTCACTGCGATGTTTCGTGCTCCTACGGTCAGCCAGGCTTCAATGTCTACCCCGGGAAATGTGGTGGGTTCAGGACAGCACGTGTGACCCTCGTCTGTTATGAGCTCAACATTCAGTTTCTTTAGAACTTCTCTCATGGTGAGCTCAAAGTGTGGAAGTCTGAAGGGGATAGTACAACCTGGGAAGTAGGTGTACTCCATTGTCTTACTCATCTTCAGCACCTCCATAGGTAGACTTAGCAGACTCGACGCGTTCAACAGTCCCCAACTCCTTGAGAATTCTACTCAGCTGTTGTGTTGGAGGGGTTCCAAGACTGGGAAGTCCCATCTTATCACGTGTCTTGAGCATGGGTTCGCTGACAATGATTGTACGCCCTTCAGAAAGGATGGCTCGTGCCCGATCGAGTGCAGTCTGAGGTGTATTGCCTGAGGCCAATCCTCTTACTTTGGCGAGCACCAAGATCTCAGGTATCTTCACATGCTCAGGGCATCTGACTTCACACTGCTCACATGTCAAGCAGGTCCAGATTAATTCCTCCTCAGCTAGTGACTCGTCAGCCAAGATTAGCTTCTCGAGAAAGAGCCGAGGGTTGAAAGACTCGTCAATCGCAGCAACAGGACAGGCACTAGTGCACCTTCCACACTGGTAGCATCGGAGTAGAGTCATCCCTTCTGGCTGCTCAAGAATCCACTTTCGAAACTCTAGGTCTGATGATATTCCACTCGTAGTAATCACCTTCAAACCACTCAAACTGCCTGATGTTTCCCGTGTTACGCCGCCCCAAAAGAATACCGATTTTGGATGACATGTTTGCCTATTTTATAGCGATAGCATGGAGAGGAACCCTACGTAATGCTTTTATTAGTGAGCGGGCGCTAACCGAACTAGTTCCTTTAACAATTAGAGGAGAGTAATCACGATCGGAAAAGAAAAGGCAATTGGTGCCCTTATCTTCATATTCGCCCTGCTGGTGCTACTATACTACACTTGGGGGCTAGTTATACTTCAGCTGTTCCCAGACCTTGTGACCTGGGTTAACAACACCTTCGGTGCTTTTGCGCCATTCTTCAGACCTGACCCAGCATTCCTAGTACAACT
This sequence comes from Candidatus Thorarchaeota archaeon, assembly GCA_050124975.1. Classification (GTDB taxonomy): domain Archaea; phylum Asgardarchaeota; class Thorarchaeia; order Thorarchaeales; family Thorarchaeaceae; genus SMTZ1-45. Next base: position 16,338 of record JASFEF010000042.1, read on the forward strand.
ACCGATATACCTGGGCGTGGTTCTGATCATGGTCATTGCGATGTGGATTGGTTGGACAATGCTAACCACTCCAGCTCCAGAGCCCCTCGAAGACTTCGACTTTGATGAAGAAGAAGTGGCAGAGAAGGCTGAAGAGTAATCATATCAATTACAACTAGCAGACGGGGCCGAAAGGCCCTATCATCTCATTTTGGTATAGTTTGTATTTTAGTCTGAGTTAGGTTACTGCAAGTAGGTCATAACTTAAGAGTAGATGCAGATTTCTTGAATCAGTGTTTTCAGATGCCTCTCTTCAGACGCTCAAAGGACTTGGACTATCGAGATGCAGCAAGATTGCTGAATGAGGGTAGAGCAGAGGAAGCCATTGCTGCCCTTAGGGTAATTATTGAGAAGAATCCTGAGCACATCAACGCGTATATCACACTCGCCGTGGCTCTAATGGAGGTACAGGAAACACCCACAAGAGATAGTCCAGAAACTGTAGATGCATTTGCCCTTCTTGATACTGTTGCAGCACTAGATCCTAAGAATCCCATCCCTCACTTCAATATGGGAGTGATGCTTAGGAATCTTGGGCTTTTGGAGGAGTCTCTTGTAAGCTTTGAGAGAGCTCTCGAGAGAGAGGAACGACAACCACTAGCCATTGCTAACATGGCAGAGGTAAACTATGAGCTCGAGCGATGGGAGGAGGCAGTTCGGCTGGCAAAACTCGCTCTGATAAGGGACCCCGGTCTTGAGTCTGCCATGGGCTGGGTCAGGGTGGCAATGAGAAAAGCAGGCATGATAGACCACGATAGTAATGTGATTCATCGTCCAGATTGATGGACGGTACGCAATCCTTAAATTGACACCTCTCGGGTTCAGCACAGTTGTGAGTCGTTACAATCGACTCCGTATATCACAATTGGTGGTAACATGTCACAGAAAGGCGAACCAATGTACCGTGGACATCCCCTGTCAGAGCTGGCTAAGATGAACATGGACTCGCTCATCGAGCTGCTCCCAACACGCAGGAGAAGGACCCTCAAGCGCGGCCTACCCCCACGTCAGAAGAAACTGCTCATGAAGCTCAGGGCAGCAAGAAAACAGCAGAGAAAGGGGAAGGACGTCGTCGTTCGCACTCACTGCCGTGACATGGTCATTCTTCCTGAGATGGTCGACCTGACTATTGCAATCCACAACGGTAAGGACTTCACCCGTATCAAAATCATCCCTCAGATGATTGGACACGTGTTAGGGGAGTTCTCAGTAACCAATCGTCCAGTTAAACATGGCAACCCAGGTATCGGTGCTACAAAGTCCTCTGCTTATGTACCACTGAAGTAAGAACCTGTGTTGTTACACAAAGTCATAAACACTAATTAGTCGGAGGAAACAGCCTCCGTTTGTCTGTGGTATAAGTGGGATTTGTAAGAATAAATGAGGTTAGAGTCAAACAAGCAATCATCACTCTTTCTCTGGCATTACTCATTGCTGCTCCATTAGTTTCGTCAAATCAGAGAGCAATAGAACCTCGTGTAATTGTGGAAGAGCATCAAATGGAGGGTTCAACAG
>JASFEF010000043.1:0-17457 GCA_050124975.1 Candidatus Thorarchaeota archaeon
TAATCCTGAATTTGCGATAGGATAGAAGAGGGGTCTCCTATGAAGGAAATAGTAACAGACGTAGCAATCGCAGATACTACCGACGCCACAAGCCCGTAGGGCAGTGCAATGACAAATGCCACAACGACCACATAACCAGTGGCCGCATAAGCTACAATGTTCAAAATCATCTTGACTGGGGTCTCTTCCGTTAGTCTCTTGACGATTCTGAGAAGACTGATGGTGACTATCCCAACGAGTAAGAGAGGAAACGGATTTCCTGAACGAAAAGCCAGAACAACTCCGACAACCGAAGCCAGTAGCTCAGCACCGCCAGCTAGAGCGATTGCCCCTGCAAAGACGAGTCCAATCAGTTTGATGATACTCTTACCGAACACTATCCATGACCTCCAAGTTGTTCTATGGTTCTAGATATCTGCGGGACCACCATTGGAATCCCATTATCCATCAAGCGTAGTACGCCAATCTGTTCTTTGTTGTCTGGCAGATCAATGACTCTCAAAATTCGAGATGAATCCTCCAATGTGTTTCTAGCAAGCATGATGTCATGGTCAACCCATTTCTTGATGGTGCGATGATGAACTGCGAGATTCCCTGAATCAGTCATAGCACGACTTTCGCTTGTGAGGATGACGGTGACTCCTCTTTCATCCACGAGCCCTGCGAGTGTTGGTAAAGCCTCTTCGAATAGCTCTCTACCCCATAGTATTGGATCCTCGCGAGCCATATCCAGTAGACGTGTTATCGAATCAATCACGATTAGTGACACACCATCAGGGAGAGATTGTGGAAGCCTAAGAATCAGGTCTCGAACCTCATTCCTTTCACCAGCCATTGTCACAGAAACATTCTGTATTGAACCTCCTGCAGAGTTTATACTTCGTTTAAGAAAGGGAATGAAACTCTGCTTCGCATCCGTGTTGATCCATTCAACCGTAGAATACCGAGTGACCTCTGATGCGATTGAGCAAGCTAGGAGAGTCTTTCCTGATCCTGCAACCCCCCAGAAATGAATCAGGCCATCCAATGCAAGAGTATCTGTGAGGCTCACCTTAGACACTTGCTGAACCACGCTCCTCCTCAGAAACTCCTGTGGATTCAGCGAGTTCTATCTCATCCAACAGAGAGAGCTGTTTAGTTTCCTTGACCCTTTTCTTCTTTTTTCTCGTTTCTCCAATGACAACATCCGCACCTGTGATCTTCATCTCTGGTTCATCTGATTCGATTCCATCCTCAGTGTTTGATGAGGTGTCTACAGAAGCATGAAGAATTTCCTCAAATATTTCCTCATCATCCTCACTAACCTCCTTTGTGTCTGGCTCATCCTCTTTAACTTCAGAGGGGTCTTTTTTCTTGGTTGGAGTTGAAATCTCAGCTTCATCAGAAACAATCTCTTTGTCTATCGCTTCTACTGTTTCCTTCATAGCACGTTGGTTGAGATGGTCATCGATTGAATCTTTGATGTCTGGCCTAAGAGCACCTATGTGATAGAGCGCATTGTTCAGCTGCGTGAGATGTTCAACAGCCTCAGTAAAGGTGACTACTTTAGTCACATGTCCTGTAAAGCCAACATATGCTAATGCTAAAGCCTCCTCTTCCTCAACTCCTCCAAGGTCTTCGAAGAGACCCAAGAATTTCCTAAGACCCACATCTGCTGAAATCATAACAGCTGAGTTTGAGTTGCTTTCTAGCGGAGCCAATCTAACGCACTCATCAAGGACAGAACAGGCAGCACTTACTGCAGCATCAACATCTCCCTCTTCAAGAGCTCGACCAGATGCCGCAATTAGTGGTGAAACAACGAAGTTTAGATCACCAATGAGAATCAACTTATCCTCGTTCTCAATGATTGATTGTGATATTCTGTCAGAATCCCCAAGTCTGGCGAGAATTTTCTGTTCCTCTGAGAGACTTGTTACAAATCCATTGATTGAATTTCGTGAAGACTGAAGCAGCCAACCACCAACAAGACCAGAAAGGGCACTCACAAGAAGAGGGATAATCAAAGATCCAGAGTCAACTGTAAGTACTGAGAAACTTGTAGCCATTCCTATGATAAGACCTGCAAGAGCGAGAACACCAAACCATCCCTTGGTAAATCCACTCTCTAAAAGCGTCCATTTACTTGCTAGAATACTCTTCTTCAGGTTTGGAAGAGTTGAACGAGCATCACTCCTACGAGCAAGAATAAACTCCTCAGGTGTCACGACCCTTCCAGTATCAGTGAGCCAAGTCAAGTCCATCGTTGGCTTTGTGCCTTCATTAATGACATAGACGGTTCGTGTTTCATGGATCAGTGACTCAGTCCTCCCTGAGGAACCTCGAAGTAGAGATAGGTAAATGCGTCCCCAGGGAGTTAGGACTGCCACTTCACTCATGAACTCATCAAGTCCTACATCACCCATAACACGAGGCAATGACCTGTTGATACTCTCAAGGACAGCAGCTCTCATTGCTAAACCGCTCGAACCAAACTCAGCCACTCTGAGGTCTAGCACATAGACCACATCAACGTGAACACCGCGTGTCTCTGGAATTGCCTCAAGTCTGACTCCTAGTGTCAGTCCATTGGAGTATCTTGTTGTAAAGTGACCTGTCACTTCCAATGCATCTGAAATGTCATATTTCTTGTTCTCTTTTGTCGAGGGTGTCTGATCCAAGTCTTCTTCCTTGGCCACCTTCTCATTTCCCTTTGCTACAGTCATCTAACCTCTTCCTCCTTGTTCATTCTTCTTCTCCTCCACTTTCACTAAATCGGCTTTCAAGAGCCTCTAGGAGACCCCGCGACAATCCAAGAATCTTCGAAAGACCCCCCAACTCTGCAATAATCGACATCGAGTGAAGGAGCCATCTAGAAGACTCAAGCAAGCCGTGCATGTCGCCCATGCTAATTCCGATTTTATCTGCGAGCTGTCTGATAGAGATGTCAGTTGAAGCTAGAGCCGCCATCATATGATCATATGAATCATCCAAGTTACTTCCACTTTCAAGAGTTACAAGGTGACGAAGTAGCCACAGAAGCTGCGTGTTGTCCTCTGTAGTCGGAAGTATTGCAAGTAATTCCCTAACTGTAGGAATACTCAGATATAGTCTATTCACTGTCCTTCCAAGTTTGGTGGGTTTTAGTTTGCCCTCCACATCCCCCTCAACCAGACCAAGTCTGATCAACAATGCAAGGGGAGAGGTTTCTGATAGGGCTAGAGGAATCACATAATCTGCTAGTGTCCCTAACTCTCGTGAAGCAGTGATACCTAACGCTACTAGGTGATGGCACAGTATGCCATCTTCACTCATTGGACGACCACATGAGCACATTGGACCCTCGGTTGTTTTGGTTTGTGACAGTCTTGCAGAGAACCTACATGTATACTGTCCTCCGCCATAACCGGTAACGATTCCCCCAATCACCGTTTCATGCTGCTCTCTGATTTTTGTATCACCAAGAACTCCCTTACGTCCGGAGTGAATTGTATCTGTGAGGGCGTGACGTTCAATCGCAGCTTCTGCGGTGATTTCTCCCAGTTGAAGGACTCTCATGGGTGCCTTTGAGTCCCTTATAGCAGTATGCACTAGAAACGATTCACCCATGATTCCATTCTCAATCTCCTCCACAGTGGCTGATGAGAGCATATCTAGAATCACAAGAAGTTGTTCAGCCAGTGAGCTTGATTCACCCAAAACACTTGAGATCGAGTCATATTTTGAAATCAATGATTCCTTTCCAGTCTCTTGGTCTGTCATAACATCGAAGTATCGGTTCTTGATTCTATCTGCCTCCCCTGTGCTTCCTGTAAGGATTATCCCAAACCCGACTTTGTCACGACCTGGTCTACCAGCTCTACCAAGCATTTGGTGCACACGGTTTGCCGAAAGGAGCATCCGATGGTCTTGGGGAGATTTTGTGTTTGAGAGAATAACTGTACGGGTTGGGAGGTCCATCCCTGCAGCGAGTGTGGATGTTGAAGATATCACTCTGATGAGACCTTGATTGAATAAACGTTCCACTAGTCTGCGAGTCTGATAGTCAAGTCCAGCATGGTGATATGCTGTGCCATCATGTAATAGTGCTCTCATTTCTGATGGCATATTGATGTTGACATTCTCTATGGACTTTAGTTCAAGGTCCAGTCGGTCCTTCTCTGCGGAGGTGAACTGTCGACCAACGTCCTCAGCTAGTCTAAGCGCTTGGGCTTCTGCTTCTCTTCTGGTCCGATTGAACACAATGGCTTGGCCATCACCCTGCACCGTGGTCATTATCAATTTCTTCAGACTTCGGTTCTTGTTTGCTGTAACCATTACTTTGTTCATTAGGGGGACTGGGCGATCATCTGACTCTACAAGCTCACAGCCAATCCATTCGGCTAGCTCATCAGGAGAACCAACTGTCGCCGAGAGCGCAATGATTTGGAGATTGGATAGCAATCTTCGCAATCGAACAATGAGGCTTTCTAAACGAGCTCCTCTGCCTGGGTCAGACAGCGTTTGAACCTCATCAATCACCACTGTTCCTAACTCAGCTATCCAACTTACGTTTCGACGAAGGAGTGAGTCTGCCCGCTCATAGGTTGTAACAATGATATCATTCTCTGCAAGATCCTCTCCTGAGTTTTGGAAGTCACCAGTACTAAGGCCTATTGCTACTCCGAAGACCTCGTATCTGTCCTTGAGAACTTGACTCACCTGAACAGCAAGCGCTCGAAGTGGAACAAGAAACATCCCCTTCTGTCCAGCAGTCACTGCACGAAGTAGGGCCAGTTCGCCAACCAGAGTCTTTCCTGAACCAGTTGGGCTGGAAACCATGATGCTCTTGCCCTTCAGGAGACCCTTGTCTATTGCTAGATTCTGGATCCCTCTAGGTTTGATTCCCGCTTTGCCTATGATTTCCTCCACCTTTGAGGATACATCAGCAACAGCCATCATCCACTCGCACCTACCACTTCCTCAGCTTGACGCAGGGCCATGCTTCCCTTCATTGTGATTCTGAAATTCGAGTAAGAGACCCCGCTATGACTCTCATGACCACGAAGAATCATACTAGCGTGCTCTAGTCTGGCAATCACACCTTCTATGTCTGGATCTGAATCAGTCCCATTTGCCACAACAAATCGGCGTACAGCCTCCTCAGTAAGAGGTTCATATCTTTCTAGAAGTTTAAGCACCCGAATCGCTAGGTCAGTGCTCCCTGCGGCAACCATATCAAGAAGCGTTCTATCATGGGATTGCATATCAGGTGTCTCGGAGGGGACCAGCTTGTCAATTCTTTGTGACATCTCCATTACCGAATCAGATCGAACAAGCTCGGGCTTTTCCTCTAGTTGAATTGGTTGACACGTTTCAGTACCGTCATGAATTAAGAGAGCTGTTTGATCATCCATTATTCTCAAGTATGAGGACTCTCGCGGTGAGATACGTGCTTTAGTATGCATCCCCGTTGTCATCACATTCAGACCAAGTAAATCTGCAACTATTTTGATGTCGACAGATTCTCGAATTCTTAGGGAAACACAAGAAGCAAGGACAGCAATAGCACCTGGAGCCATATCAGCAGGGTGTTCAAGAGCCAAAACAACTGGACCTCTTTTCTTTAAGTTCTTCAACAATCGCTCAGAGAACGAGTCATGTTTCATGAACCGGCGATTCCTGATCCTCATATTCTCGGCACCATCAAGAATGATGACCAGATTCGGATCAGGCTGCAGACCCGCGAGCTTCATACATATGAGATTCCATGCAAAGCTGTCTAGACCTGTCGACCCGAGAGAAGTTTTGATAATTGACAAAGAAGGATCAGCAAGACGTCTTATTGGTACGGTCTGAGTACCATAGAACGCTCTTGCCGCAGGCCCCATATGGAGTGACCGAATTGCTTCCATTCCCTTCAGCGACTTCTTTGATGGTCTTAGCTCATGAGTTCCCTGGGAATCAGATGAAACCAAGTTGGGGTCATCAATTTCAGGATTCAAACGTACATCAGCGAGAGTCGCGTTCCCCAAAGATACAGCCCGTGAAACTGCAATCTCAAGCTCGGCTGCCCCTCGCAAATCTTGAGCAGCCACAACCTGCAAAGCAGAGATGAGAAGGGGAACATATTCATTTCGAGAAATTCCTTCTGAATCAACGGGATTTAGGACTAAGTCCTTTCCTAATTCCAGAAACACTGAAGATTCAGTGAGTCCAGTTAGTCGTGACAAGGAAGACGATCCGGTAACTACGATGACTCTCTTTTCAGCTCGCAGTAGTTCGGCAACAAGTAATGCCAAGACATGGTTACGCGAGTTTTCAGTTCCACCACAAACCAGTGTACCAGAGGTGAGTTCAAGGTGTGATATACCAGCAGGAGGTCCAGTTTGCAATGTATCAGGGTTCAGAGTAACACCTAATCTATAATCATCAGGACGACCACGAATTGGAGCAATGAATTGACCAGGAATATTGCTTCCAACCTCAGCAGCCAACTCACTTCGTAACTGCACCAACCACTCCGATAATTCTGAACCTGCGGCAAAGAACCAACCACTCTGACTAACAATTTGATGCTGCTTCATTCGTCTACAGAGCTCTCGTGGTTTGAATCTCTTCCACTCTTTCTCAGGAACTGCAGCCCTTACTGCAGAGTCAAAGGAATCAGCTTGTATGGATTCACGGATATGACCAACGATTGTGGTGTGCGATATCCAAATGCCACCACGTGTGCGAACATATGCATCTAGGTCGCCTTTTGAAAGCGAAATTAGATAACCCTCTAACTTGTCTGAGATGTTTTCACCATCCATTGCCCTTGTGATTTTATCTGGCTTCATTGATACTGAGAGACAAAAACCGCTAGACGTGTCCAAGGCTCTCACCAATGATCCAACATTGCCTAATAGATTCGGACTTGCTTTTCCAAGGTCAAGTCCAATAGAATGACGAGTGCCTCCAACCCCTCTTAGCTCTAGCCACTCAGAGTCAACGAGGCAGGAAATATCTCCCTCTGGAACCTCTTGCCACTCCTGAAGGAGCGAGTTCATCTCTTTGGTCCCTCGGAGTTTCGGTGATACAAGATGAGCAGAGAGGAAGATTATCGCCGCAATCGTCGCCATTACTGGGATGTAAAGTCCAATCACAATTGTTACCATTGAAACAAAGAGTAATCTACCGAGTGGGAGTCCAACTCCTCTCTCCTCCCATCGAATCTCAGTTCCAGTCGTTATGGTACCTTTTGATTCTGAAAGCTGTTGAAGAGGATCGACCTCAGGTTTTGTTCCAAGAATCAACCGCTTACCCATGCTTCTCGCCCTCCTGTCTTGCAATATGGCGTTGAGAATGCCTCTGGAGCATGTCTAGAACTTGTTTTAGCCGATCAACATAGGCAGGGTCTCCACCAGCGACAACTATTGATCGGTTCCCGGTCATCAACAGCTCAGGCATATTGCCAAGAGTTGGATTCCCATGTGCAACTAGTAAGGGTCGGCGTGTCAAAACCGTCCACTCGTATCCATGACCGAGTTTGAGAGACCTCATGATATCCTCAGGTTTGACACCCGGAGGTATCTCAAGACCAGAGCGCAGTTCAACGGGATACACTAGTTTCCATACCTCCTGTGTTCACCATCAGAATATCCTGTTTCTCTGCACGCTCAACCGGTAGATGAGGATAGGCTGCTCTCATGGAGCTCTCCAAAATCATTACATCGGCGAGCAATAACTTGGATAGCTGTTCCAGTTTTGAACGAGTATTTGGCAGACGTACTGCACTTCTTAGGACTAGCATCCCAACCTTTGTTGATTCATTTTCAATAGGGCGATTTATGAAGAAGACAAGAGTCCCGCCCTCTTCGTTCTCAAATCTTGTGTGCATTGCCTGAAGGACCTTTCTTGCCGAATGACTCAAGTCAATGCCAAGTGGTACACTTCCTAGTAGTCGAGCTGCACATAGTTCCACTCTCCAAGGTCTGATGATAGCAACGAACCCTCGCTGTTCATCCCACAGTACATTGGGAACGTAACTCGACCTGTACTCTAGAAACAGGACTAAAACATAGATCAGCAGACCCGAACATATCAGGGATATGCCAAGGAGATCGTTGGGTGATATCCAAATCTTCAGTAGTAATGTTGTAGTGAATAATGATAGTATAAGCCACTTGATTGGTATGTCAATGAACTTCGTCATGTCAATCCCTCCTGCATCTTTACGAACTGACTAATTGCGAGTTTAAGCTCCTCAACATCTCTGTATGGCCAGACATCTGACACGATGTCATCACCGAAGACTTTCAGATGCTTGAGGAATCGATTGTCTAGTAAGACTACAACTCCTGTGTCTGTTGGAGACCTTCGTAGTCGACCGACGAGTTGTGCGACCTGTCGGATTGATGGCACAACTGCAGCATAGTAATATCCAGTCCCGGAACCAAACCGAGAGTCGTACCATCGTTGAAGCGCAACCTGATAGCTTGTTGGTGGACTGAATGGAATTCCGACTCCAATAATCAGGTCAATCATGCTTGATCCTTCATCCACAAGGTCAATCCCCTCGGAGAACTTCCCTCCATAGACGCAGAATACAGCCTGAGGTTTATCGGAAATGGCCTCAGCGAGGGTCTCTATACGTTCTGTACGGGTCTCGACCAGGGTTTCTCGAAAGCCTGTGTCGATTGAGTAACTCATGACCTCGTGAAGCATCTTGTAACTTGGAAACGCAATCAGTGCACTCTTGTTTGCTGGCATCGTTGTCAATGCGGCTGTGATTCTCTGGGCAAGGTCACGCCAGAGGTCTGGTCCCCGAAGTTGATACTTCGTGTTCAACGTCTTATCAACAAGAACCAGTCTTGTACCGCGTGGATATGGACTGATGAGGTCCTCAGCGACAGTCCCTGTAACTCCAAGCAGTCGTGAGTAGTAATCAAGAGGCCTCAATGTACCTGACATCAACACTGCGGCTCTCGCACTCCTTAGGATTGGTGCTGTGAGACCTGACGAGTTCAATGGTTGAATCATGAGAACCGATTTGGTGGAAGGTCCATCCTCCCTCCAAGACTTCTTGTTCTGCAGAGTGACATGCCACCCCTCACTCTTTGACGCTCTCTGAGATGTGAAGAGAAACTCGATGAGTCGGTCCAAGGGGGTCTCTATCAGGCCTGCATTCTCAGGGTCACCTAGGCCCGGTCTTCCAGCGGAGTGAAGTATTGCGAGATCATCCTCCTTAATGAATCGTGGCGAAACATCCCACCTGTCGAGAACTCTCTCACTTCGATTGTACATTCTATCCAGATTGACCATCATAGTTTCCCAAAGGAAGTCAATGACCTCGCGTATCCATTTGAGACCGGTCTCTTTGGTGACCAGCTGATGGTTCTCCTTTAACCATCGCAGGTCTTCGTTACTTAGCTGAGATGTTTCAGCATCGAGGACATGACCCGAGAGGTTGTGTGCCTCGTCAACCAAGAGATCTACTTCAGGCAATGTAACTCCAAGAGATGATAGGAGTGCGTCACGAATCCTCGACCTGAAGATGTAACTGTAAGGCCCGATAATCACACAACTGCTCCTGGCACACCAGCGCATCATCTCGTAAGGGCACACGCCTTCATCAGCTGCCCTTTCCTCAACTCTCTCTCTCGTCACAACTCCTGTGTCGAGAAGGTCTTGAACGGCTTCTCGGAGTACATCACGGATGACAATTCTCCCATCAGCCTTGTTCTTTTGATAGAAGTTCCAGTAATGGTGACATGACCCAGTCTTTATCATCTGAGCACAGGCTCGCATGAATCCTGTAGAACTCAGAGACTCCATCTGATGTCGAATTGGACAGACGTGAACTCTCGACACCATGGTCGTAGCAGTGAGGTCAGGTTTGACTGATCGAAGGACCTCCAACTCACTCTCGAAGACCTTTGATTGAGAGTGGGTCCTAGTCAAAGCGAACAATCTAGCTGCGTTGTCTTGACCTCTAGCCGCCAAGTAACCAGAAAGGACTGCGATGGTCTTCCCTACACCACAGTCAGCTGAGAGAAGTCCAACAGTTTTGGATGAATATGCGTTTACTGCGAGACCGACTGCTTTCTCCTGATGTGGTCTTGGAGAGTACGGGAAGAATCCCATTGTGTCGGTCGTCGCTGCGCTCAAACTTCTGCCTCCACTCTTAGTCGTGCTTCAGCGCGGTAAATTCTGAATTTCAGTGAGAAGTACTTGTGTAGCATTCGTTGAAATCTCATCATCAGTTCCGGAGAGTTGAACCCAGTCTCCTTCCTTGCCATTTTTTCAACAATATCCGGACTGAAACCTCTCTGACGGGAAGCCCTCCAGAACCATTTCTCAACCTCCCTCATTGTTGAGAGTAAGTGTGTTAGTGAATCCTCAATTAACGACATTAGTTCCTGTACAGACGTCTTCGGGTCCTTTGGAAGCTCAGAGACCCTGATGCCTGTAGCTAGATAGACAGCCACTCCTTCCGCACTGTCTAGTTTGACCTCTTTCGGAACACCTTTGGATCCTCGAAGGGTCTCTAGCAACGAGAGAAGTCTTGGAAGTTGTGGGAGCATGGGCTTCTCTAGATCGGGGTCTCTCCAGTCAACTCTGGTGACAACATAGAGTTCTGGATCTGGTCCCCTTGCACGCTCCAGCACAGTGATTCTGTGCGCAGACTCTCGCAGTAAGAGGTTCACCAGGTTGATCATAGAGCTACGTGGAACATTCGGCGGAGTCGTTGACACCCATGTTGTTTGGTCAGGATTTTCTGTGCTAGACATCCATCCAAGCCTCCTTTGTCAAAGACACAGCTACTCCGTCATTACGAATCGCACCCTCAGACTCCAGGGTATCCATGAACTTCATCGCACGACCAAGGTCAATTCCCGCTTCGCTACACTCTCTCATCACATTCTCAATCGTGACAGGTCGGCCTCTGTTCATATCTATCAAGGACTCAATGATGTTGAACACTCGTTTCTTGAGTCCGAGTCCTCTACCGTTTCCTCCCTGTTTCACTTTGGAGATCTGTGACTCAATGACTAGTTCACGGACACTGGACTGTGCCTCTTGGACTGTCACCGCATAGACTGTACCAGCCTCATGCAGGATGATTCCTTGACATAGGCTACAGCGAGACTCCTCATCCTCGGTCTCGACATGGGCATAGCCGATGTTCTTGCAAAGACCACAGCGATATACTCTGAACATCCCTCGCACACGGTTCACTAACTCTCACCCGCCACGGTCTCGGCCTCGACTACTACCTCTTCCTCTACCTCGGGAGTCTCCTCCTCTGCTTCGAGATCCTCACCCTGTTTTTCGAAGTACTCCTTGATGTCAGGCTCAATCTCTTTCTTCGTTTTTGAGTCAGGATACATGCCGCCCCATCCAATGATCAACTCTGCATCGAACTCTGGGAGTCCTGCGTTGTCCTGCAACTCGATCTTTCTGGTGTCACCCTTGGTCCGTCGAGTATAGAATCTGTAATCGCTGGCGTGTGATATGATATGACCCCCAACAGGTGCGTTAGGGTTGCCTCCGTAGGTGCTTATCTTGGCCATCACTTGATTCGTGTACGCGAAGATACAATCGGTAGCAGTGGACGTTCGGCGCATCTGGTTGAGGAGGTTGTTCATGTCCTGTTGTCTGATTCGCATGTTCTCGAGACCGGTGTACTCTGCGCGGAACAGGCCTGTGAATGAATCAATGACTACCAACTTGTAATCTTGCTCAGCACACATCTGGGGTATCGACTCAAAGATCTCGGTTATCTGCCCACTCAAGACAACTTCAGCGCGGCCAATATTTCCCAGTGCCACATCCGGATCGAGCCCATGTCTAATCGCGTTGGCCCGAATGACCCAGGGCTTGAAACTGGACTCAGTGTCTAGCCAGAGGACTCGTCCCTCGAGACCTCCCTTCTCTAATGGTAACTGTGCAGTGACTGCAAGCATTGAAACCCATTGTGTTTTCCCTCCCCTTGCCGGGCCGAAGAACTCAACAATGCTGCCAATTTCAATTCCACCGCGGAGTGCTTTGTCGACTTTGTCGACCCCAGTGGTGAGTCGAGGTTTAGTGGCCATCTCTTGTTCTATCTCGAGACCGGACCTGAATCCGAACTTGCCAACCAACAGACGTGCATTCTTGATGACTTTCTCAGTTGTTCCTTCCCCTAGCTTTGTCTTCTTCATGAGTTCAACAGGGTTCTGAACAGCCAACAGTTCTGCTGTTGTGACATAAGCCTCTCTAAGTTTCTTGGCTACTGCCGGACCAACACCCTGGACGGCTTCGAGCTCGGTCATGGTATCTCCTCCTCTTCAAGCCACTCAGCAATTGGGCCTTCCAGCGGGACAAGTCTCAGGAAAGCTAGCAGGTCGCATACAGGAATGACAATCTCTCCGTGAGACCGTACCAGGGTAAGACCATTCAGAAGTTGGATGACCTCCTTCTGTCGAGTCAATGGTACTCGAAAGTACAGCCCTTCGGGTGTGACCTCTCCAGTCACCGAAATATAGCCGCCAAGGGCGTCATACGCCGACCCTAAGAGACCGTCACCGTCTCGAGGTGCTGTTCCAGGGTCTGCTGGTTCGACATCTCCCACTAATCGAATCATCTGGAAGATGTCACCATAGAACTCCTCCCAGAGCCAGCTGGGACTTCTGTTCTTCGCGACCCGTAATCCTGCCGCGGCGCCTGCGAGCCATGCTATCTGGGGCATGGTGAATGGCGCACGTGGAATATTATGAATAAAATCGTCTACTTGCATCTAGATTTCTACCTCCTCACCGATTTGTACTCCGCTGATGACCTCAGGTAGTGGCTGAAGCTCGTCCAGCCATTCCTTGAGACCAAGTATCATGGGGTCTCTCAACTGACCATTACTAAGTACTGAAGCCAGGAGAGCCTTTGATGCCACAACAACTCTCTGCAGTGCCAACTCGCGTTCTGCGAAGACCATTGGACGGAACCAAGGCATCGTTACAAATCCCGACTCTCCAGCCAAGTATTCTCGCCAATCAATCTCCCAGTTTGCTACCAATGGATCTCGACGGAGTATACCCAACAGGACATCGGTCCACTCAGTCCATCGCTTGAAGAAATTCCGAACCGACGCAGACAAGGCCTTCATGCTTCCGCCCTTTCTCTCAGCCAGCCCTTCAAACACTAAGACCAGTCTGGTCGCGTCATCCTTGGCGATAGCACTGAGTGCAAGACCTGAGTTGATGGAAGTCACCACTAATGCAAGTCCTGGTACAATCCCAGGTATGTCACAAGGGAGATACCTCCCCTTTCGTTCAGGTTCGAATCGTTGGAATGGAGAGAGTATGTCGCTCCTAAGTCCAACGATCATTATCAGACTTGCATCCCTGTCTGGACCGTGATATCGAAGCTTTGCTTTGAGGACAGTCCAGTCGGTGTTACTGAACATCACTTGAAGCGGCAGGGTGACTTCTACCATACCAGTACCCTTCGCTTCTCTGTGAGCCGCAATCAGTTGATCTTCGAGTTGTGTTAGCATTCTATTGCACCGTACATGTATAGCGTAGATTCAGGTACCCAAGTAGTTTCGGTCAATGATAGAAAAGGATTCATAGCGCTTATTTCAGGAGTTAGAGGGTTTATATTGACAGCATCCGGATTATTTGGCCTCAAATACAATAAAATCTAGCTTCATCATCTCATTCACTATATTCACTATGCCCTTAGGTCCATTTCTGCAATAAAAACGATGCACGAACTCAAAAGATGAGAGATGGCAAGAGTACTAGTTCGTACGGATTGCACCTTTGAACCTTGGTCTTTGAAATAAAAGTTGGGCGTCTTTGTAGAATGTAAAAGGAGCGATATCCGACCTTTTTATCCAAGCGCAGAGGTTATCGAATTTTCTTGGTTTTCATACTTGATTCATAGCTAGCATACCTGTTGAACAGAGGACACTTTGCATTCCTTTGTCATGGTTATGTCGTAGGATGACAGGAGTTGTGTCCTGTATCCTAAGGAGGCAAAGCAAGATGTCAATAATGAGAAAGCTTGTGTCCGTCGTGGCCAAGCGAAAAGCTCGTGAGATTGATCATGTCCTCAATCATCCAATTGAGGAGTCGAACAAGTTACTCACGACAATATTGGAAAAGCAGCAACACTCTGTGTTGGGTCGAAAGCACGGGTTTGATTCCATCGACTCGCCAGAGGAGTTTGCTAAGAGAGTTCCCCTGACAGATTATGAGAGCATGCAACCCATTCTTGAAAGGGTGTATGAAAATCCTACGGGGAATATAATGACTGCAGAACCAGTCATTTGGTACTTGACAACATCAGGTTCCACGGGCAAACAGAAACAGATGCCGATAACCAAGTCCGGTCTGAAGACAGCATCGGTCGGTGGTGCTAGGATGTGGATGGGCTACATGAACCAGCATCCTGACAACTCGAAGATTCTTGACGGAGCCATGATCATGTTTGGAGCACCCTCAGTCACAGGTGAGATCAATGGTGTACCAACAGGATATGGTTCTGGAGTTTATGTTCGAAACCAGAACAAGATCTTCTCACGGTTGATTAAGCCCGGAGAGGATGTGTTTTGCATTGAGGACATGGAAGAAAAGATGAAGGCCTATGCGCTCTGTACCGCTACACATGATGTGACCGCACTCCAAGGAATAGCTACTCTCAGTCTTG
This sequence comes from Candidatus Thorarchaeota archaeon, assembly GCA_050124975.1. Lineage (GTDB taxonomy): Archaea > Asgardarchaeota > Thorarchaeia > Thorarchaeales > Thorarchaeaceae > SMTZ1-45. The sequence continues at coordinate 14,632 of JASFEF010000043.1, forward strand.
CATTTGTGAGAAGGATGGAGGAGCAGTATGGTCCTTGGCTTATAGATCAGTTGCGAGGGACTAAGCACGAACAGAAACTCCGAAACGCCATGGATTCTGATGGCAGAGTAGATGTTGGAGAGCTCTGGCCAAACTTGAGATTGTTTGTCAGTGGTGGGATAGACATTGATCCATATCGAAAGTGGATCAGTGAGGTACTCCCCAATGTGAATGTCTGGGAGGGTTATGCCGCGTCTGAAGCATATATCGGAAGCCAAATTCTTTCAGAGCCAGGTCTCCAACTCATGCCTGATTTGAACTATCTGGAGTTCATCCCTGAGAAAGAAGTGTTCGCGAATGAGCCAACAGCAATCCCACTAGTGGATGTCAAGAAGGGTGAGCGCTACGAACTTGTCCTGTCCAACCTCAATGGATGGTACAGGTACCGTCTGGGAGACATGGTCACATTCACTCGTACAGACCCCTACACCATTCGCCATATCTCTCGAAAGCAAGGAATTGTCAGTCTAGCTGGCGAGAAGCTTAGTGATGCCCATGTCATCAATGCAATGGCTGAAGCTTGTAAGGAAACAGGTGCAAAGGTCATGGACTACACTGTTGTTGGAGTGGCAGAGGGAAATATACCCTACTACTCAGTAGCAGCGATGTTCCAGAATGATGTTGATTCTGTGGAGTTCGTCATGGCCTTTGAGGATGCAATTGGCAAAGTGAACTGGGAGTTCACAAACAGCAGAGGAATGGGTGCGTTAGGACCTACAGTCCTGAGAAAGATGGTAACATCCGGGCATGAGGCAATCGTGAAGGAAACTCACCTTCAGGCAAAACCCGTGCCACTGACCATGGACAAGTCAGTTTTTGCAGTCTGTGAGGCGGCATAAGATGATCTCTGTGGTTGAATCACAGGAAGACAATCACTACCAACAGATGACTGACAGGAACATCGGCATCATCAACTCCATTGAGCAAGAAAGAATCGCAAATACTGTCGTAGCGCAAGCAGGTGTTGGAGGCAACGCAGATGTTGTCATCACTCTGGCACAGATGGGTTTCCAACACTTCAGGATAGCAGACCCTGACGTATATGATACCTCAAACCTGAACCGTCAGCTGGGGGCTCGGGTTTCGACGCTGTCACAGAACAAAGCAGAAGTGGTGGCTGAAGATGTCAGGGATATTAATCCTAACGCGGATATCAAGGTGTATTCCAACGGTGTCACTTGGGATAATGTTGAGGAGTTTGTAGACGGAGCGGATATCGTACTAGATGGGCTTGATGTATCAGTGATGCATCTGAGAAAGAAGATGTTCGATCTGGCGCGAGCACGTGGTATTCCCGTCATTACATGTCCAGTCATTGGTTGGGGTGCTGGCATTGCAATCTTTGATCCAAAGAGGAGTCCATCATTTGGAGAATTCTTCGGTGAGATTCCTGATGATCCTGCATCGAAGGACTGGCAGATGTTCATAGAAAATTACGCAATACACTTTCTATCCTCTAAACCTGTGGGGATTGATATCGCACTAGGGAAGAAGCGTACAAAGGAGGGAAAGCCTCCTGCAGTTGCAGCCTCTTGCAGACTGAATGCAGCGTTGGTATCAGCTGCAGTCTTTGATATCCTGTTTGACAAGGAGAATCTACCTATTGTCCCAACAACACTTCATGTGGATATCCTCGGTGGAAGGATGACCAGCACTGGTCCGAAGAAACGGTGGTTTGTCAAGAGGCTGATTGGCATCCTGTCAAAGGATGACTGAGCAGATCATAATGCCTACTGAGCTCTGAGACGAAATTGAGCACGCCGCCTCTCGAGCCAACCATCGAGGTCTTCAACACGATACTTCGAGAAGATGAATATCGATGTTGCATAGAGTATCACGACAAGAGAGAGGGCAATGGCCATCTGAATTGGAGGATTTCCAAGTAAGACATCAGGACCAGCTATGATGTCTGATGTTGAAATCTTGATATTCTCGTTGAGGAAGTTGATTAACCAATGAGCGATGATTGGTCCGAGTAATGTTCGCCTACTTGTGAACTTCTCATAGTACAAACCGAATACTCCACCTAAGAGTCCTGAGAACACAACATATACGAATATGTGGGAGGGACTCAGAGTTCCAGTCCCTGCGAAATAGATGGGCCACACAAGATGGTAGACCCCAAAGATTGCTGCAGAGATTAGTATTGCTCGATTGACTGACACATATTCCCGCAGTCCATTCTGAAGGGCTCCTCGAAACAGGATTTCCTCATAAACTGCGTTAATCAGAAAGAAGATCGCACTATACCACAATAAATCCGGTCGTATTATGGTGACACTCAAACCTCGAGAAGAGTCGATGAATACCCAATAGATGACCGAGGCAATAGCATTGCCCATTAGGAACAACACGACGCCCAGGATTATTCCGAGAGTCACATGTTTCCTAGTATCTTCAATCTTCAGTCCCAGAACCGATTCAATCTGATTTCTTCGATAGAACCAGAAAAAACCCAGTATGATGAGAAGTGGAAACAACTTGCATGGTAAGATGTTTAACCATGACTCACTGAGACCTAGAATGAAAACATCCACATTCCTCCAAAGCACACCAATAAATAGAAAAATTCCTGCTAAGGTTAGGAGGGGAATATGAGCTCGGTCTGATTTTGTTTCAACTTCATCCTTTGATATAGGAGGAGAGAGATGAGTCCTTTTCAAGCTACAAAACACTCCTCTGATCTACCTTGAACCACGGATTAACCAGAGCCAAAGTAGCGAGTGCAGTTGCTATAGCTGTGATTACAGCAGGAATCATTGCAAAGCCATAGCAGTCAGAGTGACC
>JASFEF010000044.1:0-16873 GCA_050124975.1 Candidatus Thorarchaeota archaeon
AATCAATTGAAACTGTCACTAAGGAAACGCGTTCCTCTGGGGGAGTCTTTGGGGTTAATGTACCCGTGGCTGCGGAGTTCGTGCTAGCATCCAAGATGTTTGTTGAACAGACAATTGAGTCTTGTAAGGCAGACTCCGACACAGAACGATCATTAAGGGTAGTTGTTACTTCAGCAGGAAATCCCAAACCTTGGTCTATCCTCAAGGACGAGGGGTTCATTTGGGTTCATGTAGTTCCCTCTGTGTATCATGCGAAAAAGGCGGAGGCTGCTGGTGCAGATGTCATTGTTGCATCTGGACATGAAGGAGGAGCACATGTTTCGTGGGATCCTGTGCATTCCATGGTCCTGGTACCAGCGGTTGCAAAAGCTGTAAAGACACCAGTGGTTGGAGCAGGAGGTTTTTGTGATGGCTCAACACTTGCTGCAGCGTTATGCATGGGAGCTGTTGGGATACAAATGGGGACTCGATTCATAGCCACTAAGGAGAGCGATTTCGAGCCATTATGGAAACAGTCAATCCTGCAGAGAGAAGAGCGTCAGACTCTGGTGGGACGAGGTCTTTTTGGACCAATGCGTTTCCTCCGGAACACGAGAGCAGAGGAGATTGTTGAGCAGACTTTGAAGGACCTACCAAACTTCTATCTTGGTGAGCCGCTGGACTCGAATGAGGAGATATTAGAACTCGAAAGATCTGGTTTTGAAAACCTCATGGATGAGAAAGAGGACACAGCACTGATGTTTGGAGGTGAAGTTGCAGGCAGAATTGGAGACCTCCCTTCCACGGCAGAACTGATTGAACGAATTATTTCAGAAGCATCTAAAGTACTTAGCAATGTTCCAAAGTTTGTAGTTAAAGCATGAAATCCATCGGTGCGAGGAAATAAAGGGGAGAAACCCTAGTATTTCAGATGGTATTCAGTGGTGGCTATTATGGTATGGTGGTTCTACGTTCCAAACATTGTTTTTGGAGAAGATGCTCTAACCGAGCTTGAAACGATTACTGGGAAGAAAGCGTTCATCGTCACAGACAAAGTGCTAAACAGTATTGGCCTACCAGAAAAGGCCTGCACGATATTAACAGACAGGCAGTGGGAGGTTGCGATTTGGGATGGTGTAGAACCTGATCCTAAGGTCTCCACAGTCAAGGCAGCTGCAGAGGGAATCAGGAGGTTCGGAGCAGACTGGATCATAGCAATAGGTGGAGGGAGTGTCATGGATACAGCAAAGGCTGCATGGGTACTCTATGAAAAGCCAGATGTGGAACTTCATGCTCTGACCCCCTTTGATGATCTAGGTCTTCGTACCAAAGCTAAACTTGTATGTATACCAACAACAACAGGAACTGGTTCTGAGGCAACAAAAGCCATTGTTATTCGAGAGGATGAAACGGGGAGGAAGTTTGCGACTATCAATCCTGAATTGACTCCTGATATTGCGATTTTAGATCCAGAGTTTGTAGTTGGACTGCCGAAAGAGCTCACAGCCTATACTGGAATGGATGCTTTGACCCACGCAGTCGAGGGGTACATTTCTGTATGGAAGAATGACTTCTCTGATGGTTGTTCATTACAAGCAGTAAAGATGATTTTCGAATGGCTTCCAGAGTCTGTAGAGAACCTTGCGGATCTTGAGATTAGAGAGAAGATGTTGATTGCTGCATGCCTTGCAGGTATGTCATTTGGTAACTCGCAAGCCGCACTTGCACACTCCCTAGGTCATAGCATGGGCTCAGTACTCAGGACACATCATGGAATGTCTGTAGGAATGGCCTTGCCCTATACAATCGAATTCAACTGCAGAAACAAAGAGAATGAAGAAACTGCGAAGCAATACTCTGAGCTAGCACGATTGATTGGAATACCAGGAAAGAAACCTGAAACGGTGGCTATGAAATTTGCCGGAGCAGTACGAGAATTGATGACAAAGATTGGAAGTCCTCAGAGTTTCAAGGAAGCGGGGATAAAGAAGAAAGACTTCAACGCTGCTCTAGAGAACATGGTTGAATTCGCGATGATGGACACAAGCCTGACCATGAATCCACGAAACACAGACAGTGAAGAGATTCGGAAGTTGTACAAATACATGTATGATGGAAAAGTAATAGACTTCTAACGGGAGGGTATCATTTTGAACGGCTATCGAGGTAAGATTCTCAGGGTAGATTTGAGTACAGGATCAACTTCTGTCACGTCGCTTGACGAGAAATTGTTGAGAGGATTTATCGGCGGCGCAGGACTGGGCGCTCGCCTACTATATGATATGATTGACAAGGATACAGATCCGCTCAGTCCTGAGAACCCGCTTCTGTATCTTACTGGTCCACTGTGTGGCACAATGGCACCAACTGGTAGCAAATCATCATTCTGCTCAAGGTCCCCAAAGACGGGCATTTTTGGATACAGTACCGTGGGAGGACACTTGGGTGCAGACTTGAAGTTTGCAGGATATGATGGAATCATCTTTACTGGAGCAGCTGAAGAGCCATCGTATCTTCTCGTGGAGGACTCAGATGTTGAGATTAGAGATGCGAAACATCTGTGGGGAAAGAACACAGAACAAGTCTGGGAGGAGTTGAAGAAGGAAACCAGACACAAGAACGCTGGAATTGCCCGTATTGGAATTGCTGGTGAGAATCTCGTGAAGTTTGCCAGTATCATCGTGGATCATCATAGGGCTGCAGGACGGACTGGACAAGGCGCAGTAATGGGCTCTAAGAAACTGAAAGCAATAGTAATCCACGGTACAAACCGCAAAGTACCAGTTGCAGATGAGAAGAGCATGCAGGAGTATGCTAAAGAACTGAATGAGGACAAAAAAGAGGACCCCACCTTTAGGATGTATTCAGACCTTGGCACAGCAGGGTTCACAGATATGGCTAGTATGATGTGGGGCTCACTCCCTGCGGGGTACTACACGGTTCCTGATTTCGACACATACAATCTGAGTGGAACTACAGTACGTGAAACAATCTTGGTAGGCAAGTCAGCATGTTATAGATGCCCAATATCTTGTGGAAGGGTGGTTGAGATTCCAGAGGGCAAGTACAAGATGGAAAAGTATGCGGGGCCTGAGCTTGAAGTTACTGGAACCATGGGCTCTCTTCTCCTCAACAACAATGTCGAGTCTGTAGCCTATGCAAACAGGATTCTCAATCAGCTTGGCATAGACACAATATCTGGAGGGAACACCATCGCTTTTGCGTACCATCTATTCAAAGAGGGAAAGATATCCGCAGATGATCTTGACGGGATTACGCCAGAATGGGGTGAGATTGATTCAGCAGTTGCTTTAGCTGAGAAGATAGCAAAACGTGAGGGTATTGGCGACCTGATGGCTGAAGGGTCTGTCCAGTTTGGAGAGAAGTTTGGAGTTCCGGAACTTGCAGTCCAAGTGAATGGTCTTGAGCTTCCAATGCATGACCCACGAGGCTTTTCAGGACATGCAATCGGGTATGCGACATCTCCTCGCGGTGCTTGTCATATGAGTGCAGACATGTACAATGTCCAGATGGGTCAGCCCAATGAGGCGTTCCAAATTGAGAGTGAGGACAGATTTCTCAACGAAGCGGACTTGGTTGCTAGACTCCAAAACTTTCGAGCTCTGACAAACTCCTCAGTGATATGCAATTTCTATCCTGCTGATGGAGATCAATTACTGAAGCTCTTGCAACTGGCCACTGGTTGGGATATGGATATTGACGAGCTGGTGTTGACTGGAGAGCGCATTTTCACTATGATGCGATTACTCAATCTCAAGCTAGGATACGATTCAAAGAAAGAAGGACTCCCTGATCTAGTATTGAGGCCACTAGAAGGAGCTACAGAAGGTCATGTCCCAGACATAGAAGCGCAGTTGAACACATGGTATGAATACAGAGGTTGGAACAGGAAGTCAGGAAAGCCACCCAAGAAGAAGCTAGAGAAGCTCGGTCTTGGAAACCTCACCTGAGTACTAGTCTCTTCAGATTGGATAGGTCTTCCACCAACACTTTCAGAAGGTTGTAGAGAACCTCGACATCTATGATTTTGAGTCGTTCATCTGGAGTATGCGCATTCTCCATACTAGGTCCAATCGACACCATCTGAATCCCTGGAATCTTGGACCCAATAATGCCACACTCAAGTCCTGCATGAATCGCTTTGACTTCAACCTCTCTACCAGTCACATCCTCGAAATGTTTCCTGACAAAAGCAAGAAACGGACTCTTTGGTTCAGGGTTCCATCCAGGGTAGGATGGTTTCTTTGTGACATTCCAACCGCTAAGCTCAGCAAGGTCAGCAATGCCCAGTCTGAACGATTCAAGTTCCGAGTCAACACTACTTCTAGAGGAGAGCAGTACTGAGATCTCGGAGCCATCCGTCTTGACCACTGCAACGTTGTTCGAGGTTTCTACTAGACCCTCGACGTTGGGAGAGAATCGTATTGGCCCATGGGGGATGTTGTTGATTGATTGGATTATCTTCTTTGACTCTTCAAGGGAGAATGCTGGTTCAGGGGAGGATTTCTCCCAACTGATCTGAATGTCAGGTTCAATCTCTCTATAGTATGCCTTTATTTCGGTATTAACCGCTTCTAGTAGTTCTTCAGCCTTTGCTGATTTACCAGTTTCTACAGCAAATTTAGCTGTAGCTTCACGAGTAATAGCGTTATGTTTGCTCCCACCATTCCAGTTGCAAAGGTGAACGTTCATCTCAGCAGCGAGGTATGAAAGAATTCTTCCAACGAGCTTGTTCGCATTTGCGCGGTGTTTGTGGATGTCAACGCCAGAGTGACCACCAAACAGACCTGAAACTATCAAATCATAGAAAGAAGCCTCTCCGGTGACTTCCTGGAGCTTGAGATTCTTGATGAGATCAGTGTCACCCCCACCAGCTGAGCCTATCGTAATCACGCTTAGTTCCTCAGAGTCAACATTCACCATCAGTTTACTCTCGATGCCCATCTTCTCGGGTTCAAGAGCGAAAGCACCCACAAGACCAGTTTCCTCATCCACTGTTATGAGAAGCTCTAGAGGGCCATGACGAACGTCTGGATCTAACATCAAGGCAAGTCCAAGCGAGGTTCCAATACCATTGTCAGCACCAAGGGTCGTTCCATCAGCATCCACCCATTCACTGTTGTCCTGAATGCGAACAGGGATGGGATTGTTGTCAAAATCGAACCCATCTGGTCTGTCAGTCTCGCAGACCATGTCCATATGACCTTGGAGAAGAAGTGGCTGAGTGGACTCCATACCCTTCGTTGGACCTTTCTTGACGAGTATATTGCCAGCCTCATCCTCAATCACTTCAATCTCTATTCCAAGTGATTTCGCACGCTCTGGTATCCAGCTCTTCAGCTTCTCTCTAATCTTGTCTTCCTTCTTTGACTCTCTAGGTGTCTTAGTGAAGACATCTTCAAATATCTCCCAAACAAGTTTTGGCTCCAAACTCTCAAAGACCATAGGGGAACCTCCGCGAGCTTTGATGGTTCCAAGTCCCACTATAAGATTTTGTCGATGAACAAACAGATTTTTCTCTCGCCGAATTGATAGAGGATTCCTTCCTATTAGAGAGGCGAACGTAGATGCTATTTGATCCAGGACTCACTGATGTTCTCAGAAATTTGTTTCCAGGTTTGGGGGGTTTCTTCTTCCTAATCACCCAACTTGGTGGTACTTTGTTCATTGTTGTTGCGTTATTAATAGCCTATTGGGCGTACAACAAGAGAGGGGCCATTTTTCTTACATGCATCCTAATTGTATCAATCATCTCTGAGTACTATCTGAAGGTGATTATTGCAAACGAGAGACCACCAGCGAGTAACTGGTATCCAGGGGTAGATCCTCCGAATTATAGCACGCCTAGCGGCCACGCTCAGAACTCATCAACACTCTATGGATGGCTCACAACGCGAGTGAAGACTTGGTGGATAGCACTTCTATCAATCATACTGGTCGGATTGATTGGAATTTCAAGGATATACTTGGGCGTGCACTATCTTGGAGATGTCCTTTTGGGATGGGGAATTGGTATCGCGATAGTACTTGTGTTTGTATACTTAGAGAAGCCAGCAAAGGACTATTTGTCAAAATACAACAGCGAACACTTGCTAGTTGTTTTGTTGATTGCTGGATTCTTGCTTACCCTGATTGCTTCGCTACTCCCGCAACCACCTAATGACAATCTTGGAGCCTATGGAGGGTTGACCATGGGTTTCGCGATTGGTCTTATTCTTGAGATGAGGTTTGTGAACTTCACGACAGAACCATATGAAGGACATATGTGGCGTCTTATCCTGCGAGTTCTGATTGGACTGCTACTTGTTATCGGGGTTATGTATGGTCTCGAACCAATTCTTGCTTCTGAAGTGATCTGGCTTCGTGCTGTTCGGTACAGCTTGGTAGCAATAACAGGAATCTTCGTCTGGCCTGCTATTTTCAAGAAGGCGAACCTGTGAATAAAATCTCGGCAGATTCAATAATCCGGTCTCACAAACAAAGAAGGTGAATCGAGATGACTAAGGACAAGAGTACACCGCTACTATCACCAACATACGCAAGACCACCTTACCACTACATCAATTCTAGACTGTTTTTGGCAATGTTCAACCCGCCAGAGGATGCAATACAAGATATTCTGCCTGCACCGTTGCGGCCCTCTCAGATGCCTCTGGCTGCCCTGATGTTTGGAGAGATGCCCTGCAAAGAAACTGGCACATTCATGGAGTCAGGCATCTTAGTCCAATGTATATTTGACAACCCAGAAACCAAGGAGGAAGAAGTGGGAGTCTATTTTGCCTATAACTATGTGGACACGGAAATTGCACAGGTATCGGGACGTGAGATCTGGGGGTATCCAAGAAAAAGAGCAAGAATCTCCTTGAATTGGAGAAAAGACACCATCACAGGAAAGGTCGTGAGAGACAAGACCACGATTTACAAAGCCACCTGTAAGATGGATGAGGAAGGAGCATGGATTGATAGTGGACCCAACATCAACGCCAAGGTCATTCCGAGTCCGGGTGGTGAAGGTTATGACTTGGCTGTTTTGACAGCAGCCTATCTTGAGTATACTATCAAGAACGGGCGATCCGGTGATGTCAAGATTGAGATATCTGGTGGGCCACGAGATGATATGAGTGCTGTGAAGATTGATACACCAATGATAGGACAATACTTTGATTGTGACATGTTGGTGCCACCAGCCAAAGTAATCGGGGACTTGAAGATATAGAGAATCACAGATACTCAGATGCTTCTATTCGGGTCAGCTTATCACCTGCGCTTCTTGCATAGTGCCTAGAGAGGCCAAGGCAAATGACTCCAAAGGGCAGGAGTGCAGCATAAGCAAACAATGGACCCAAGAAGAGACCTAGACCTAGAATTGCTGAGAGTCCTGTAAATCCAAGTAAATTTGGAAGAAGTTGAGCACGAAGGATTGACCATCCGCGAATGGGCATCTGGACAGAAGCTCCTCGCTGCCTGGTTACGATTCGTTCAGCTCGGAAATCACCCCCGATAGCGGCTGCATTCGCTGCTATTCCTCCTGCTGCCTGATTGATGAAGATAGCTGAAAGAATCACTACAGGCACATAAATCAAGAGATCTGGAGCCATTATAGTGACCAGAATTGAAGTAGCCATACTTACGACCAGAGCAAATGGAGCAGAGCTGTATACCTTTCCCATGACATAGTCATACATGCTTAGAGGGGCAAGCTGTAGATTCATGATATTTCGTCCCTCGTATACAAGCTCATAGCCTGCAAAGCTCACAGCATATGAGATGACAAAGGGTACAGTGATAGCAATCACAATGAATGGTGTGAATCCCATAACCAGCTCTCCCCCAGCGAATATTCCGAACAGAATGAAAACGACGAACCTGAGGGGACCTACGAGGTAATTTGCTAGTACTCTACCTTCCCTACGAATATTGGTTATGTTGTACCAGATTGACACACTTGTTGCAGTGTTGAAAGTGAATCCTGGGATTGTCTGGGGATCCCAGGAGTCATGAGCTATTGGTGCTTTATCCTTTGATGTCCTCTTTGACCCACTTGCAAGCCATCCGCTATAGTGTGCAGTTTCACTGACATACGCATTAAGATTCACGAGAAGAATCGCGAGTGCACCATAGATTATCGCAAGAAGGACATCATTGATGATTATTGGCTCACCAACAAGGAAACCTAGCGACAGAGCACTTGTGGCAGCGCCTGGACTTATGCCAGATGAGAAACCAAGAGATTCTGCAATTTCGAAGAGTATTGGAAAGAGGTTTGCAAATCCCTCATCGAGAAAGATGAAGTAGTAGTAGAGAGCACTTCCAAGAACAGCCAGAGAGGTTCCAATGAACCAGCCAATCTGTTTGAGTCTGCGTCTTCCTGCTAGGATACGAGAGAACAGAAGTCCCACGAGTCCACCAATAGAAACTCCTAATGTTGACAGTACAAGCATCATCCCCACAAATGTTGGAATCGAGAGGAGTGCAAGAGCTGCATTGGACACGATACTTAGACCAATGAAGATGGGAGTTCCAATCACCAGGAAAAAAACAGAACTGTATAGAATCACAATGATTGTCTTTTCAAGGAAAAGCGTACGGAGAGAGATGGGCATTGTCATGAGGTACTCCATTCTAGAGGAGTTTCCAACTGTTGTGGCACTAAACATTATGGACCCAATGAAAGAGAACAAAAGAAGGACATTGAACAAAGATGATCCAGCCCCCATGTTCTCTGTGAGTAGGGTGTCAAGAAGCTCCCAGCCAAACTGAGGGACTAGCCAGACAATACCCCAGATAATGATAATCCCAAATACTACAGCTGCGATAGGGGCGAAAAGCCTACGAAGTACACTCTTCTGTTCAGTTCGTTTCCCTTTTGCACCGGAAACTCTGTAACTCTGAGTCAGGTCCTGTCTGAGTAGGACCCATAAATCGGAGAGTGTCACTTCACGTCACCAAGATACTCAGCAATTTTCTGCATATCGGGTCCACCAGTCAGAGAGAGGAATATCTCCTCAAGGGATTTCTCACCCTTTGCTTGAACTCGGAGTTCGTCCATCGAACCCTCAGCAACCATCTTACCTTCATTGATTATGCCGATTCTGTCGCAGAGCTGTTCAGCAATCTCTAGGATATGCGTGCTCATCAGAATCGTGGCTCCCTTCTCCCTGAGACCGTTGAGGATTTCTTTTATCGTTGCTGCACCTCTTGGATCAATACCAGCTTGGAGCTCGTCCAGAATCAAGACTTTGGGCTGATGAACCAATGCAGCAACTAGGCTAATCTTTCGAGACATTCCCTTGGAATAGGTTTCAATCAGGTCATCACTGGCGTCCTTGATGTCTAACAGAGTCAGGATCTCATCAAGTTCTTCCTCCCTATCAGGACCTCGTGGGACCCGCCATATGTCACTCACATAGTTAGCGTATTCCCAACCTGTCAGACGATCAGGTAGCACGGGTTCTTCCGGGACATATCCCATCATGCGCTTTGCTTCAACAATCTCAGTTCTGATGTCAAAGCCCATCACCTTAGCTGTTCCTTCTGTTGGTTTCAGAAGTCCAAGGAGCATCCTCATGGTGGTAGATTTTCCAGAACCATTTGGCCCAAGCAGACCATAGATCTCTCCTGGATTCACCTGAAAGGAGAGGTTATCAACTGCAGTAAATTCGCTAAACATTTTCTTTAAGCTGATGGCTTCAATCATCAAAATCAAGCGTGGTTCTTCTGCGAGCCATTTATGCCTTAGCATCTCTACAAATATTTTCAATTGGCAACCCATATAAGAGAATGAAAAAGGCGATGGCCTATGACACTTGAGAGCTGGAGGCTTCTCGACTTGGGGCCAATCGCACCAATCGAGACCCAGATTAACTATGATATGATTGCTCAAGGAATTACTGAAGGAGAGTCTGAAAACACTCTCATTATCTGCTGGCCTGCTAAGCCTCTTGTGAGTCTAGGATACTTCCAAGAGATAGAGGCAGACATTGACACCAAGTTCTGTGAGGAGAATGATATATTCTACACACGTCGGACAGTCGGAGGCGGCGGTGTATATCTGGATGATGGACAGATGTTCTATCAACTTATTGGGAGGCAAGACAGCCCCACTACACCGAAGAGAATTGACGACTACTACGTCAAGTTTCTCGAAGCCCCAGTCCAAGCATACAAGAATCTTGGAATTCCGGCTGAGTTCAAGCCTGTGAATGACATTGTAGCAGGCGGGAAGAAGATCTCTGGGAATGGTGCAGGGGACATCGGTGATGCAAGGATTCTGGTTGGAAACATGATTTTTGACTTCAATTTTGACATGATGGTGAAGGTCCTGAAGGTGCCTGATGAGAAGTTTAGGGACAAGATTGCTCAAAGTCTTCGCCAGAGAATGTCTACAATCCTTCAGGAAACAGGCTCAATGCCTGACCGGACTGAAGTGAAGGAGGACCTGCTCCGCCGCTATGAAGAAACCCTCAACATTGAGTTAGTACCTGGCAAGTTCAATAAATGGGAAATTGAAAAGGTAAATGAACTCAAACCTAAGTATGTGTCTGATGAATGGCTCCACTGGAGGCGCGGTGGAAGACTAGATGCCAGAACTGTCAGAATCTCAGCCACCACACGGGTTGGAACTTCCAACTACAAAGCTCCTGGAGGTCTCATGAGGGTCACTGCTGAGGAGATCGAGGGAAGACTGAATGAGGTTGTCATCAGTGGCGACTTCTTCATGCTACCCATGGATGCCATTGCTAATCTTGAGAACACACTCAAAGGTGCAAAGACCGAGAACGGAGATATCCTTGGCAAGGTCAATGAGGCGTATTCTAGATACAACATTGAGTCACCTGGTGTCACTCCAGAGGACATCGAAACTGCTGTGAAGATGGCCTTTGAACAGAAATAGTTCACGAAGAATCCATAAAGACAGATATGAGAATCGGGATTCACATACAGAGGAGACCAATCAGTTGAGTAATGATTCTCTGCTATCTTTTCGTGTGACTGCGCCTGGACGAGTCTGCCTATTTGGTGAGCATAGTGACTATTTGGGTCTAGACGTGATTGCAGCAGCAATAGACATGTCAATTGAGATTGTAGCAACACCGCGCGAGGACAACACAATCTGCGTGAATTATATCGACCTCAATGAAACAGACGAGTTCTCACTCGATGATGAAATTCAGTATAGAACACAACGGGACTACATCAGAAGCGCATTCAATGTGATGGCTCGGAAAGGGACAAGTCCGAAACACGGATGGGACCTGCGAGTAGTGGGGACAATTCCCATTGCAGCAGGTCTCTCAAGTTCTTCTGCAATGACTGTTGGAGCCATCAGGGCAATTCTAGAGATGTCTGAAGAAAGCCTGTCACCCGACGAGATTGCATTGAGGGCGTATGATGCAGAGGTCGCCGAGTTTGGTGAAAGTGGAGGAACTATGGATCATTATACATCAGCGGTTGGAGGAGTCATTCATGTTAACACTGTAGACAACAGTGTGACCAAACTCGCAGCAGAGCTGGATTCGTTTGTCATAGGAGATTCAGGAGAGCAAAAAGAGGACACTGTTGGAGACCTTCGCTACATCCGGACAACAGTCGAGAATGAGTATGACAAGATCGCGGGGCAAATCGATGTTTTTGATAGAAGGGCAACCCCTGTTGAGAAGGTCTATGAGCTGAAACAGACCACACCGAGTAAGGAGAGAGGAATGGCAGAGGCGACACTCCGCAACAGAGACCTCACTAATAGAGCTTTCAAACTGTTGAGTGAGCCTTCTCCCGATGACAACGAACTTGGGGAGATGTTGAAGGAGCATCATGAGATATTAAGGGATGATCTGGAGCGCTCCACACCGAAAATTGAAAGGATGATCACTGCTGCCTATGATGCCGGTGCTCTTGGATGTAAGATCAATGGAAGTGGCGGTGGTGGGTCTATGATGGCATATGCCGTGGGATGCGAACAAGAAGTGGCATCATCAATTGAGAGGGCTGGAGGAGCCGCATACATTGTGAAAGTAGGTAGAGGGGTTTCCCTCACTAGAACAATCTAGCTACTCTCAGCAAGCTCCTTCATCCGGGCTTCAACTATCTCTAGGACTTCAGCCTTTAGCTTTGCACCGTCAGTCAGGAGTTTGTCTACTTCTTTAGCAGCCATATCAACAAAGGATTTGTTTGCTATGTTTCCGAGGTTGATTCTGACATTCAGCGCAGCACCCTCCATGGCTGCCATGAGTGCATGTGCAGCGACTCCCGCATCTGTAATTGCGTTGATGTTCCCCTTTGTGGCTGCGGCCTTAGCATGGGTTAAAGCACTGAATGAATGCTGCATTGTCTTCAGGGGAACCTCTGCAGCTTCAATTGTGGCCTTCTCTGTGGCTGCTTCCTTCTTCTTCTTTTCAGCGGCTGTTTCTTCTGGAAGCTTGAATGTACCCATTACAACATCGAATGCCTCAGAGTCCTTCTCAATCAAGTCCATCAGAACACCTCGATCGTACTCACAGGCATGCCGGTGTTCGAGCATCTCTTCCTTGATTCCAGCGAACTTGCGTCCAGACAGTGAGAGGCCTGTCACCATACAGACCAGACCAGCCCCAAATGAACCAAGAGCCGCAGCAACACTACCTCCTCCAGGGGTTGCACGAGCGCGACGGACTTGGTTCCCAAACTCGATCATTGACATTTCAGTGAAGGTCTTCTTCGTTGGATCAGAACCTCCTCCCAGATAGTAGAGGTCGAGAATCATATCCTCATCGAGCCGCTCCGGTTGGATATAGTACCTGAGTGCGTCAAGAAGAGCAAAGAGTGGGACCATCCCCACTATCTCAGTTTCAACGACAGTTGCACCAAAACGACGAGCCTCATTGCGTACGACTTCCAGTACCTGATGGATCTTTGTTCGTTTTGGATGCGTCAGGTTGAGTGAAACTTGCACACAATTCTTCGCAGGTAAGTCAAGACCAATTCCCTGGACATTGACAAAACCACCTGTCAGACCTCTGACTGCATCTGCACAGACCTTTGCAACCTCAAGGTTCGTAGTGCTCAGGTTGAAGTTGATAGCAATCAGAAAGTTTCGAGCGCCAGTTGCAGTAGAACCAGCAGTCGGGTGGATCTTGTTTGGACCATAATCAGGTTCCTTCTCAGGATCCTCACCAATCTGTTCCCTCAGAGCCTCAAACTCACCCTCTCGGATATTGGGCAGGTCGACTCTATCTGGGCGTGTTGCAGACTTTGAATAGAGAAACACTGGTACATTGCACTTCTTGGAGAACTCCTCTGCGAACTCCTTAGAGAGCTGTATGCATTCTCCGATTGTTGTTCCGTGGAGTGGAATGAAAGGTACAACATCGACAGCACCCATCCTGGGATGAGCCCCCTCGTGTTTAGTCAGATCAATCTTCTCAACTGCGAGCTCTGCAGCCTTTAGGGCGGCGTTCTTCACCTGTTGTGGTTCACCAATAAATGTGAAGACTGAACGATTATGGTCAGGGTCAAATTCAACGTCTAAAAGTCGGACACCTTCAACGCTCTTGATAGCCTCTGATAGGGCGTCTATGACTTTCTTGTCTCGTCCTTCTGAAAAGTTGGGTACACACTCAACTACTTTCACAAGATTCACCGGTGCCCGCTCGGAACGTCAGTCTACAAAAGCGTTTGGGAACAAGCTCTCAACCTTGAATCTGGGCCTTGTAGGCGGCTAGCACATTCTTCAGGAGCATGGCAATGGTCATTGGTCCGACCCCTCCAGGTACAGGGGTGACGCAGAGGGCTTTCTGCTTAACGTTTTCAAAGTCAACGTCACCATGAGGTGTAGCAACATCAATCACAACAGAACCCTCCTTGACCATGTCCTCAGTGATGAAGAACGGATCCTCATCAGCAGTACGTCTGCCTATAGCAGAAACCAAGACATCAGCCAGTCTTGTGAAAGATGGCAGATCTTTAGTGCGTGAGTGGCACACTGTGACAGTGGCATTACGGTTGAGAAGAAGCATAATCAATGGTTTCCCAACAATGTTAGACCTATTGATTACGACAGCGTGTTTTCCAGAAAGGTCATCCCACCCAATGCGGTCTAATATTGTAACAATTCCATGAGGTGTAGCTGCGCTCAAGTCCTCCTCGCCATAGAAGAGCCGATACACGTTTGCAGGTGAGAATCCATCAACATCCTTCAAGGGGTCGATTGCTCCAATGATCGTCTTTTCGTCAATTTGTTTTGGGAGGGGCAGCTGAACAAGAATCCCATGGACCCTCCTGTCATCGTTGAGTTTGTTAATCAGCTTAAGAAGCTCCTTCTGTGAAGTGGTTTCAGGCAAGTCAAAGTTTTCGGAGAGGATTCCAGCCTTGTTTGAAGCCTTGTGCTTCATCTTGACGTACATCTTAGAGCCTGGGTCCTCACCAACAATTATAGTCACGAGCTTGGGAGACACCTTGTGTTTCTTAACCAATTTCTCAACATCAGCTTTGACCTCTTTTCTTAGACGGTTCGAAAGTCTACGCCCCTTGATGACATGGTCCTCGCAGATTGGTTTCAATTGAACTTCTTCAGACATTACAATCACCTAGTTAGAAGACTCCACTAATGTTACCATCATCGTCTACATCCATTCCTAAGGCTGCTGGTTCCTCAGGAAGCCCGGGCATGAGATTGATGTTACCCATATACACCACGATGAAACCAGCACCACTACTTACGTCAAGGCCATTGACCTCAACGTCAAAGTGTGAGGGTCGACACCTGAGACTTCTTGAGTCGGACAGACTGAATTGAGTCTTGGCGACACATATGGGGAGATTTCCGAATCCTCGTTTCTCGTAAGACCGAATCCTTCCACTCGCACCAGTTGTGTAGTCAACATCATCAGCCCCGTAGATTTGTTGAGCCAACTTCTGAATCTTGGTCTTGATTGAATCCTTTAGGTCGTATGTATAGTTGATTCCCTTACTAGTCCGGTTATCAATTGCCTCAATGACAGATTCAACTACAGCCTTTCCACCCTCACTGCCCTTGGTGAAGACCTCTGATACTTCCATCCTCCAACCCTTACTTTCGCAGTATTGTCGGAGCAGGTCAATCTCTTCATCAGTATCGTCTGGAAATCGATTGAGTGCAACAACCGCTGGCACACCGAAGTTGTTGATATTCTCTACATGCTTCTCAAGATTCGGGAAACCAGCCTCAAGGTTATCACAGCCATGATACTTGAGCGCACGAATTGTAGTAATAATAACGCACGCATCAACATCAAAGTTTCCAGCGCGGGTCACTATATTGAAAAACTTCTCAGCACCCAAGTCTGCTCCAAACCCAGCTTCTATAACAACGTAATCGAAAAGTTTCAAAGCGATATCTGTTGTAATGATTGAGCTAGTTCCATGAGCGATGTTCGCGAAAGGACCGGTATGAATCAATGCTGGAGTCCCTTCCAGAGTTTGAACAAGGTTTGGTTTGAGTGCATCCCGAAGAATCACAGCCATTGCCTTCTCCGCTCCAATGTCCCTCGCGAACATATCCTTGAGCTGCTCAGATCTTCCGACAAGGATGTTCCCCAGACGCTCTTTCAGTTCTTTGTAGTCCATTGATAGACCTAGGATTGCCATGACCTCAGAGGCAGAAGTTATGACAAAGCTGTCCTCTCTGGGAAAACCATCAAATCTACCCCCCAGCCCTACGATTACTTTACGCAAGGCTCTGTCGTTCATGTCTACATTCCGAGGCCAGTATGTTCTCCTGACATCGAGCTCAGGCTGTATGTCATGGTGGATGTAATTGTCTATCATTGCTGAGAGAAGGTTTCCTGCGGCACCTACAGCTGGAAAGTCACCAGTGAACATCAGATTGATCTGCTCAAAGGGCACCACACGTGATTTTCCACCACCTGCAGCTCCCCCCTTGATTCCAAAGACTGGTCCCAATGAGGGTTGCCTTAGAGTGACAACAGCCTTATGTCCTAGAGCATTGAACGCCATTGAGAATCCAATAGAGTTCGTTGTCTTACCCTCTCCAGCGGGAGTAGGGTTTGTGGCCGTAACAAGAATGAGTTTTCCTTTCCGGTTTCCAAGTTTCTCTCTTATGTTCAGATTGATTTTTGCCATGTATTTTCCATATAGTTCCAAGTACTGTTCATCTATTCCAGTATCTTTAGCAACATCAACAATGGGTTTCATCTTATCTCCATCTCATCCTTCAAGTGTCAAATACGCTCTCGATGCATCACATACTGATAAACCAAGCTCTCTGGCAAAGGACTGCACTTGCGTTGATTATCAGACTTAATTGATTATTCTGAATGATGTCTATTATGCGACCACGAGGAGTCCTCAAAATAGTCCTAGTAGTTCTTGTAGTTTCCACCCTCTTTCTGGTCGTTCCTTCAGATGCTCAAACTGACAGATCAGTTGCGGTCTGGCCTACTCTGGAATGGGTTATAATGCCTCCTGAAACGCAGGGAATGAATTCTTCAGCTCTTCAGGATGTCTACGATCATGTCAGAAATTCAGGGGCATCAATCCGCAGCTTACTCGTGGTTCGACATGGGTATCTTGTGGCGGAGGAGTATTTTACACCATTGCTCTACGATGTCAACGACACCCACATCTTATTCTCAGTTACAAAAAGTGTAGTTTCAAGTTTGATTGGAATTGCTATTGATAAAGGATTCATTGACAACACAAGTCAACTACTTCTTGATTTCTTCCCTGATCGAACTATTGCAAATCTCAGCGCTTGGAAGGAAGCAATCACGTTAGAAGATTTACTGAGGATGAGATCAGGCTTTGATTGGGATGAGGATGGTTATGAAACATATAATGACTTCTTCAAAATGAGAAACTCCCCCGACTGGGCACAGTATGTCCTTGACCGGCCGATGGC
>JASFEF010000045.1:0-16846 GCA_050124975.1 Candidatus Thorarchaeota archaeon
TGACCGAATGATCAAAGAGGCTACCAAGTACGCTGAGGAAGATGCAAAACGGCACGATGCTGTTGAAACTCGCAACGTTGCTGACCAGATGATATACCAAGGAGAGAAGATGCTCAAGGACCTGGGAGACAAGGTTCCATCTGATTTGAAGAAGGAATTTGAAACCAAGGCTGCCGAGTTACATAGAGCACTAGAAACTGATAACTTGGAGAAGATGAAATCCGGTACAGAAGAACTTCAACAGATTATCTATAAGATTTCTGAGAAGGTCTATGGTGCTGCTGGTCCTGGAGCTGCAGGGCCAGGTGCAGCAGGGTTTGATCCGAGTCAATTTGCTGGAGCAGGTGCACAGGGTCCACCCCCGGAATCGCAACCTCAAGAAGACGAGGAAGATGTTGTTGACGTAGACTTTGAAGATCTCGATGAGTGAAAACGTAAGGTGATACTCGGTGGCCGAAGACGACTACTATGACATCCTAGGAGTAGACAGGACCTCGACCCAGGATGAGATCAAGAAGGCATACCGTCGACTGGCCAAAGAGTATCATCCGGATCGCAATCCCGACAAGAGTGCTGAGGAGAAACTCAAGCGAATTAATGAGGCTTACGATGTCCTTAGTGACTCGGAGAAACGTTCAAACTATGACCGATATGGCACCGCAGATTTCCAAGGTATCAACATGGATGGTTTTGGAGACATATTCAGCCAAATATTCCGAGGGTTTGGTGGATTTGGTGACATGGGTTTCAGCCGTAGAGGTAGAGCTGGACCCCCTCCAGGTCAAACACTAAGGATGACCATAAAACTGAGTTTCGAAGAAGCTTTCTTTGGTACTGAAAAGGAGATTGCTTTCAGGAGGAAGGTCAAATGCGAAACTTGTGGGGGAAGTGGAGCAAAACCCGGGTCATCGCCTACACAATGTCGAACATGTGGGGGTCAAGGGCAAGTTGTTAGATCAATGGGTGGCTTCATGCGTGTAGCCCAGACCTGCCCTACATGTCGTGGTTTGGGAGAATCAATAGAATCGCCATGTTCCAAGTGTAAAGGTCAAGGCCTTCAAGACGAGCGTAAAGAAACAGTTGTGCCTATCCCTCCTGGCATAGAAGATGGACAAGGTATCCGAATCCAAGGTGGAGGTAACTTTGGAGAAAGAGGCGGTCCTCCTGGTGACCTCATTCTTATGTTCTCAGTAAAACCTCACGAATCATTCGTGAGAAGAGGCCTTCATGTCTACATGGAAACTGATATCCCATTCTCAATTGCTGTCTTAGGCGGTGAGGTGGAAGTTCCAACCATGTGGGGCAGCAGTAAGATAAAGGTGAAGAAAGGAACAGATGGCGGCACCTTGTTCAGGATGAAGGGCAAAGGAGTTCACACTGAAGATGGTCGAAGCGGAGATCAACTTGTTCGAGTCAACATACACATACCCCGAAAATTAACCAAGGATCAGAAGGAACTTATGAAGCAGTTTGATGAGGTCTTCGATTAGAACTCTAAGGGTTTACAGAGACATGCCTTCATGCGCAATTTTGGAAATGCATGTGAGTTGGCTGGTCTGATGATCCATGCAGTATCAGCTCCTCTTCCAGTACCTCCGATGCAGACAACATCTTTATTGACCGGGACAAGACCTGCATCAGCAGCCATCATAGCAATTTCTGCACAGACCTTAGTTCCTTGTCCGAATGTCTTGAGTGCTAAAGCAACAATCTCCGTGGTCATCCAGGTGCCTAGTTCTTTCCTGAAGCTCCGAGCAACGCCTGCAAAGACATGAGTTGCAGTCAAAACCTTCACACCCAATTTCTCGATTTGGGCTCTATTGGCATCACTAAGTTCATTCTCGTTCTCTGCGGCAAATCCTGTCTGATGTGATACCACTACGACAATCTTGTTCTGGAAAGCTTTTGCTGCAGCAATTCCCGTTGCACCTTCTGTTGTAGCGACCACAATGTGCTCAATGTTATGATTGTCAACGAGATATTCCTTAACCAGAGCAATGACTTTCTCTGTGTGTTTCGGTGATGCCTCTTCAAAATAGTGAGTTTCGACTGTCATCGTTCATGCATCCTTTGTTTGTTGAGTCCTAACTAACCATTCAAGAACTGCAAACGCCAGCAGCACAACTACTGCAAACACAAAGTCAACGGCTCCTTCAGTAATTACAGACGCCACCCATGATGCCACAACTATTACAAGGATGACCAGTGTCAAGCGCATAGCATAGTATATCCATCTGTCGGACCTTCTCTCTTTCTCCTCCTCTTCTGCCTCTACCATTCCATACTCCTGGGCAATCTCTTCTGGAGTGCCAAGGGCATCAAGCACCTCAATAATCAATTCTAGCTTGTCCCCATCAGGATTGCTCTGAACTTTGTCGTTATACGACTCGTCGATATGAGATCTCAGATCTTCCAACAGGTCTTCTGTTTCAAAACCATCAGGCAGCAATTTTGCTATTTTTCGTAAATGTTCCTCTATGATACGATCTACATCATCATTCCTCATTTTTTCAGAGCCTCCAGTTTCTCAAAAATATCTCCAACCATTATTGTCAGGTGCCGAAAAACACGGTCTCCTTCTCCCGTCAGCACGTAGACTTTCCTGCTAGGTCCAGACTCAGATTTTTCTGTGTGAACATTGAGGAGTCGTTCCTTTCGAAGTCTATGGAGGATTGGATACAATGTCCCTTCTTTCACTTGTAAGAGACCATCGGTTCTCTCAGCAAGTTCACGAGCGATTCCATAACCATGAATACCCTTTTCGTGACGATTTACAATTGCTAGGACTGCATATAGAAGAATCCCTCTTCTGATTTCTATTCTCCAACTATCCTCAAAGCTGGGTCCTTTCTCCAAAACTATGCAATCCTCTCTAATGTTCAACAGAGTGGATTCTATTACATCTCCTTAAGTATGTCTATTCTAAACGATATCTGCATCATGTCGTTTGCCAGGGAGATACGCACGGAGTTCCAACCAAAATGTGGTTGAATACTCTCTTGGTTCTCGAATGAGGAGGTAGAAGAATGATGCAAAGAAACGAAGGATTCCACTGAGTAGGAGCATGAAGAAGACCGCAAGGTACTCACTCCCAAAGATGACGAGTATCAATTGACCCAGTAATCCGGCTATCAACGACCCACAAAGATACACAATCCCTGTGAATGTGTTGTACACTGCGAGATGAGACCCCCTTTCCTCTTCTGGTGCAATATCGTAGATGTAGGCAGTTACTGCATTCATACCAGACGCAACACAAAAACCCGCGAGTATGTTTGCTGCGTAAACATAGTATACATTCTGGGCAAATGCGTACATGATTGGAACAATGAAAAGTAAACCCCTTCCCAAAAGAATCAAGGGTTTTCTTCCAACCTTGTCGCTAAGTCTTCCGAAGGGTACAGTAAAAATGATTATCGACAATGTCATGACTGCTGAGGCAATTGCTATCTCAAGATTGGTATTATTCAACCATGTCTTCTGCACGACTATGAAGTAGGGCCATGCCATAGACATAGCGAATGAGAAAAAGACAGCGATGAAGCAGAATCTAC
Organism: Candidatus Thorarchaeota archaeon; assembly: GCA_050124975.1. GTDB lineage: Archaea > Asgardarchaeota > Thorarchaeia > Thorarchaeales > Thorarchaeaceae > SMTZ1-45. Next base: position 3,555 of record JASFEF010000045.1, read on the forward strand.
GAAAATCCCCTGGTTGGGATAGCAACCGATGAATTGGGGGGAATTTCCGAGGTCCATCCTTTGGTTTTGGATGCTCCTTGATAGTTGTAGATAAGAGAGATGCGACTATTCCCACAATAGCAGTGAAGAAGAAAGGACCATAGTAAATCTCTCGGAAAGCTTGTTCATCCATGTGAACTGGAAACAGGATAGGTCCTAGACCACCAAATATACTCCTTAGGAAGGGTACAATTGTAGGTAGTACTGCTATGAACCCTGATATTAAGGTGGCAGATAATGAGGCAATGTTTGTTGCTAACCCAAGCTTACCAAGCTCATCTCCTCTATTCTCTTCATCCATCAAACCTCCAACCAATGACAGCCATGTTGGAATCTGTATACTGAATAGAATTGACTGAATGGCATAGAGAATGATCATCTCGAGTGGTGTTGCAGCCCAAAGGAACATATACACGACTAATAGTCCTGTCATTACTCCAAATGCAACGAAAGCTTTGGTATTCCTGACACGATCTGATGTAGCTCCCCAAACTGGTTGAAGAACTGTTGGGGCCACATTTCCAACACTTCGGAAAGCTCCTTGTTCGGCAAAATTCTGAACACCACGAAGAGCTTCTTGCATGTCAATTAGATATGCCTGAAGGAATGGTGAATATAGGCCTACTCCAAACTGAGTCAGTGCTCCAACAAGGTATGCACGAAATGGGAGTTTCCTTAGTTCGAAATCTTCTGCTTCTGTATCGGTTTCAGTCATTCTTGTTTTTTTAAGGCCAGAAGGCCTCCTATTAACTCTAGTTCCTGCAAAACCTATTGACTTGACCGTCATGGTTATCTAGAGAGGATTGTATACTCTCATTGGTTGTGAGAGCGAACAAATGCTCGATGAATCTGTTTACAAGAGAAGGATTGAACAAGTAAAACAGCATCTTGAATCATCAAGAGCTGATTTTGCATTCTTGACACCTGCTCCCAATTTTCAGTACCTTGCCGGGTACACATATACTATGCATGAACGCCTAACAGCACTTGTGATAAGAACTGATGCTGAGCCACAGATTGTTGCCCCATCATTTGAAGTGACTGGTCAATCATCTCACACATGGATCAAGGACTTTATTCCGTGGGCTGAGGATGAGGATCCCTATTATCTGGTAGCGGATTTGGTAGGAGAAAGAAGCGGAGGTCATTCAGTTCTTCTTGATGATAGCACTTCTCTAGGAGTCTACTGGGCACTTGAAAATGCTTTGGGTGGATTTACCAAGGCTACTTCTCTGAGTCCAATGATTAATGTAATGCGTATCACTAAATCAGACGAAGAAATAGAATTAATGAAGAAGGCTGGTCAAATTATCAATGACGCAGTTCTCAAGGCTTTTGGAGAAGCCACTATTGGAATGACCGAACTCGATGTACAACAGATCGTGCACAAAGAGATTCGTCGTCAAGGAGCAACCCCTACTTTTGCGGCTATACAGTTTGGTGAGAACAGCGCAATTCCTCATGCAGCAGCGAGCAATAGAGAGCTCAAGAAAGGGGATGTTGTCCTGATGGACTGTGGATGCACGTTGGATGGCTATAACACTGATATGACCCGTGTGGGCGTTGTTGGTTCTCCGACAGAAGAAGTCAAACGTGTATACTCAACTGTTCTTCAAGCTGTAGAAACCGCAGTGGAGAATATTGTGCCTGGGATGGCTTGTGGAACTGCCGACGGTCTTGCTCGTCGAGTAATAGATGATGCTGGATATGGTGACTATTTCACTCATCGTCTAGGTCACGGGATTGGACTTGAGGTTCATGAACCTCCCTATGTAGTAAGAGGAAGTTCACAGGAGCTTCAACCTGGTATGTGCCACAGTATTGAACCTGGAATATACCTAGAAGGCAAGTTTGGCATTCGAATTGAGGACCTTGCTTGTATTCGGAAAGATGGACCGGAATTACTAACAATCACACCAAGAGATCTCATTCAGATTGGTCAGTAGAGGTATTCTCTTCGTCTGATGGTTCTTCCTTAGACTTGGATAGTATTTCATCCATCTTCTTACGGTCGTCCTCAGAGAGACTTTGCATTGCCTCTGCAGACTGTCGAATCATCTGGTTCATTAATACTGAATAGATTGCAGGAAGTGCTGTAGCGGTTTCTCTGCGTTCATTGTACTCCTGCTCAGCTACTCTTCTTGCCTCTTGAAGAGCCTCCTTACTCACTTCACCTTCTCCAACACCGGGGCAGTCCTTACTACTCAGGACATATTTCTCCCCATTGAATTCGAGTGGATAAGTCTGACATGAGATTGGTCGACCATATCTTATCTCGCATCCATTTGCTTCTTCGTTATAGAAAATGCATGATGTTGTTTCTGGATCACTCGTTAGAGGTTTCCGGACGGTTTCGAAGTAGAAGGTGTCTTGCTCTGATTCTGGTAGATGGATGGTGATTCCAGGAAGTATGTTCATGATATACCCTTGAGTCATCCATCTAGCAAGATCACCTATGGTGACATTGACTAGTGGTCTGATGTGACATGCCTTAGTATCACATTTCTGTTCTAAACACTTGAAACTGTACTTCGATTTTTCAGACATCCTCTTCACCAATTGGCTTAGATAGGCGATTCGTTTCGTGGTTCTCTTTAATCCTTTCGAAAAGGGTTTTTCCGACTCCGATAGGTTTTTGTTCATCTGCCATGCGGTGAATATTATCTCAGAGTAGAATTTTCCTCGCACTCGGAGTATTCAAAATGACTGAGTGGTATAGCAACGACATTGAGTACGTCATAAAACGCTTAGAAACATCACCCGAGGGCCTCTCAAGTCCTGAGGCTGAGGCCAGATTCAACGAATATGGGCCAAATGAACTTGTAGAAACGGGGGGTATTAGTCCTCTACGTATGTTTCTTCAGCAATTCATGGACCCAATGGTGATTATACTACTTATTGCGATTTTGATATCATTACTCACAACTGTTCTGTCTTCTGGAGGGTCTGACCACGAGAGTGGGATAATTGATGCTATTGTCATATCCGCAATTGTGATCTTCAACGCAATATTCGGTTTTGTACAGGAGTACAAGTCCGAACAGGCTTTAGAGGCTTTGAAGGAGATGGCTGCACCCAAAGCCAGAGTAATGCGAGATGGTCTCTGGACGGTCATCGATTCTCGTGAGGTTGTCCCTGGTGACCTGCTTGGGTTTGAGGCTGGGGATCGCATAGCCGCAGATAGCAGAGTGACCTATGCTGTGGGTCTCTCAGCTGATGAAGCTCCTCTCACTGGGGAGTCGGTGTCTGTTCGAAAGTTGATTGATCCAATTCACCTCAGTACTCCTGTTGTTGGTGACATGAAGAATATGGTGTTCCAAGGAACCACCATCACATCAGGAAAGGGTCATGCGGTTGTGACCGCTACTGGGATGAGGACTCAGTTTGGGAAGATTGCTGAGCTAGTCCAAGAAAGCGAGAAGGACATGACACCTCTTCAGATTGACCTAGATGATCTTGGAAAGAAACTTGGACTACTCATCATTGTTCTTTGTATCATAGTCTTTGGTGCAGAGGTCTTACAACATGCTACTGCAACCATTATGGAAGCCCTTTTGGCGGCTATCGCTCTCGCAGTATCTGCAATTCCTGAAGGATTGCCTGCTGTGGTGACAATTACCCTTGCGATTGGTGTCCAACGAATGGTAGCGAGGAATGCGATAGTTCGAAGACTTCCTTCAGTTGAAACCCTTGGCTCTACAACTATCATCGCTTCAGACAAAACCGGTACAATCACAAAGAACGAGATGACCGTCACCACGATGTTTGTGAATGGGATGACGATTTCTGTAAGTGGAGTAGGATACAACAAGGCTGGTAAGTTCACCAGAGCCAGTGAAGATTATGGTGTCATGGGTGACCCCCACATTGTCAAACTTCTAGAGATAGGACAGCTTTGCACAAATTCTGTTCTGCAACCAGATCCTTCAGGAAAGGCTGATTGGAGTATTGTAGGTGATCCTACTGAGGGTGCCCTTCTTGTCCTTGCAGAAAAGGCTGGACTCTCCCATCAGGACACAATGTCGCGAAATACAGAGATTACCGAGATTTCATTCGATTCTGCAAGAAAACGAATGACCTCTGTTATTCGAAACGAGGATGGAAATCTTGTCGCTAATGCGAAAGGTGCTCCAGAGGTCTTACTACCTCTCTGTACGCACATCTATGAGAATGACCATATTCGCGAACTGACTCAAGAAGAGAGGGAAAATATAATCCAGATCAACGCAGGGTTCGCAGAGGGTGCATTGAGGGTTCTTGCGTTTGCGTACCGTCCTCTAGCAGAGGAAATCCCCCTTTGGGAACCTGAAAAAGTGGAACGCAATCTCATCTTTGTTGGACTCATCGGGATGATTGATCCTCCACGTGACGAGGTTCGCGACGCAATGAGTATATGCAAGAGTGCTGGAATCCGGCCAATCATGATAACCGGTGATCATCAACTGACAGCACGCGCAATTGCTCGAGATGTGGGGTTGATTGATTTTGATGATGAGGTCCTCACTGGTGTTGATCTTGACAGAATGACTCCTGAACAGTACCAGGAAGCAGTGAAGCGATGCAATGTCTTCGCCAGAGTCGCCCCTGAACACAAACTACAGATTGTGACTGCTCTGAAATCAAATGCACAAGTCGTTGCAATGACAGGGGATGGAGTCAATGATGCGCCCGCAATCAAGACCGCAGACGTAGGTATCGCTATGGGCATTCGCGGGGCGGATGTCACAAAGGAAGCGTCGGATGTTATACTCACTGATGACAACTTTGCAACTATCGTTTCTGCAGTAGAGAAGGGGCGAGAGATATACTCGAACATCAGGAAGTTTGTGCGGTTCTTGTTAGCGGCAAATTTCGATGAGGTATTTCTGATCTTCACTGTGATCATGCTCGGACTGCCTTTACCTATCACGGCGATTCAGATACTCTGGTTGAATCTAGCCACCGATGGCTTTCCAGCATTGGCTCTGGGTGTTGATCCCCCTGAGTCAGGAGTGATGGACAGACCGCCGCGAAAACCAGGCGCTAAGATGATGGACCGCGGAATGATATCTTTCATCATCACCGCTGGATTTACAGCATTTCTGGCATCAGTGACTGTTTTCATGTGGTCTCTTTGGGCATACGGAGGTTGGATTCCAGGTCTAACTGGTCCCGTTGTTGATTGGCGGATGGATGTTTCACCAATCACAGGTCTATCTTGGGAGTACATTCTTGCCCATGGACGGACTGCTGTCTTCACCAGTGTGGTGTGTTTCGAACTGCTGTTTGTTTGGAACTGCCGTGATGAATATCATCCAGTGTGGAGGACTGAGGTGAGAGAGTCAAGAACCTTGATGGGTGCTGTGGCACTGTCTGCTATACTGACTCTGGCGACAATCTACTTCCCACCGATGGCTGCAATCTTTCAGACTGTACCAATCAATCCTATCGACTGGGCAGTGATTATTTTGACTTGTATTCCTGCTTTGTTAATCCCACCCCACTTGATCTTTGGTTATTTCCGAAAGAAGGTAAACGATTAGGTTGGAAGTCGTTGGTCCAACCAGCTATAGAGGTCTCCAAGAACTTCATCCTTCTCAGGTTCTTCAAGGAGTCTGTGATAGAGGCCATCATATAGTTTCCAAGTCTTGTCAGTTGAACCTAGATTGTCAAAGAACTCCTTACTCTTCTCTGGAATAACGATGTTATCTGCTCCAGCTTGTTGGAGTAACACTGGTATGATGATGTTGGATGCGGACCGAAATGCATCCTTCGAAGATTTCAGAACCTCCATTCCAAATCGAGGCGTGACCATATGGAATCTTAATGGATCACTCTCGAGCCTTTTCACATTCTCTGGATCTCTTGATGCCTCAGAATAAGATACCCCACTCTCAACGTATCTCTTCACATTCAAGGCCGACAATACATTGCCTGCAAACCGTTTTCCGATTCCCATTTCCAAGCTGTGACTCACTGCAGGACTATGCAATAAAAGTCCATCCACAGCGCGTGGATATCTGAGAACGTAGCGTATCGCATTTAGACCTCCCAGTGAAGACCCAAATAGGTATGTGATTTTGTTAAGATACGTATCCTTCACCTGCATGACCAGGTTTTGGATGTCTTCAACATACTCATCAAAACTCATCACATGCCCCTTTGTACCCGAGTAGTGGCCAAAACCTCTCTGATCCGGAGCAAACACAGCAATTCCTTTGTCTGCGAGAAACTCCCCGATATTCTTCATTTCCCCTGCGTGACCGCCTACACCGTGAAGTGCAATCAACAGTGCCCTAGGTTTATCATCATCCGGTCGCCAAAGAGCCATGAACATTCTTGTTCCATCAAATCCGATGTACTTGCTTTCCTTGTATATCAAGAGGAACACCACTAATAGGTCGTACGATGCTACCGCTATTTATCTTGTCTATGTAAAAGAAAGAAGCGACTGGCCACTTAAGAGCCAGTCTCAAGGTTAGAATCAGAATCTGTTTGGCTTAGGTTTTTCTCCAGAATAATCGTAGAAGCCCATCCCAGACTTTCTACCGAGCCAGCCTGCACGCACCATTTTCCTCAGCAATGTGGGAGCTCTGTACTTGCTGTCTTTGAACTCGTCAACAAAGTAGTCTGAGATATGGAGTGTCGTATCGAGACCCACGAAGTCTAGCAATGTCAATGGACCCATTGGCCAGTTCAAACCTAGCCGAATCGACGTGTCCATATCTTCCACTGTAGCGACACCTTCCTGGATGGCAAATACAGCCTCGAGCAATGCTGGGACAAGTATGCGATTTACTGCAAAACCAGGGGCTTCATTGACCAGCACAGTCTCCTTGCCAACCTTCTTTGACACTTCCTCAATGATTTTCACTGTTTCATCATTAGTAGCTTGACCCTTGATGATCTCGACAAGTCCCATTACTGGCACTGGATTGAAGAAATGCATCCCAATGAACTTCTCAGGTCTCTTGGTCACAGCTGCCATCTGAGTAATGCTGATGCTTGAAGTGTTCGAAGCGAAAATGGCGTGGTCTGGTGCTGACTCATCAACCTCTTTCCAGTTGTCAAGTTTCAAGCTGACAATCTCTGGAATTGCTTCGATGACGAGGTCTGCATCTTTTACTGCCTCTTTGAGATCTAGGACTCCTTCTATCCTTCCAAGGATGGCATCAATCTCCTCCTGGGTGATTTTGCCCTTCTTGAGACCTCTCTCTAGGTTCTTCTTAATATTAGCCAGACCATTGTCAATGAACTTCTGATCAATGTCCCGCATCTTTACCTCATAATCTGCTTGAGCGCAGACATGGGCAATACCATTTCCCATTAAGCCCGCACCCAAGACTGCAATTTTCTTGATCTCCATCATAATCCACCTCTAGTCAGTCCGTAGAGTATGCTTTTGGCTCGTTATTGCCTCTAAATATGTTTGACTGTCTGGCTAGTTTATAGCTAGGATTGTTAAATGGATGAAGGTTATTTCTTACAGTACCTGAACGTACACCGCTTGTCTCGTGTAGCTATGGTCTCATGACGCGTGAATTGGATCCAGCTCTCAACAAAGCTTGTGAATATATTATCGTATTCACAGAGAATTGGTCCCAACTCTGGCTTGCCTGCTTCTCGAACAATATCAAAATACAGACATTTCTGAATATCAAATCCAAAGCATCCTTCTTCCTGAGCAATCTCTTCAAGTTGAAAATGCTCATTGATGTAGTTCGCTTCGTTCCCCTTGCGAGCCCATTCGACAAATGCGCTCCATGGATCCTCGGACTGTTCAAGTTTCGCAACTTCGTCTTCGAAATACTCCTGAAGCATGGTACGGTAAATGGACAGTACGATTTCCTTGAGCTCGGAAAAAGAGGCTCTGACCTCGCACATCACGTCATCCATTGCCATCACGAAGAGTGAGTTGACTCCATGTCTTTTTGCGAGCGGGTTTGGCATCATGTGTTCATAGTTGTTGTAATGAATCTTGAACTGTCTAGAAAAGAGCTTATGCATTGCTTCACCCTTGTCACCAAATTGGTTCTTCAGTTCTTGCAGAGTCAATTGTGAGAAGTAATCAATTAGTTGCTGAGTCTGCTCATCTGGGGACATTATTCATTCACACTTTCTATACTTGTCTTATACTTGAGCCTTTGATTGACCTAGATATGCTTGTCTATGTAGTACATGATAGTCACAATATGTGACTCCCTTTTGTGACCCTGAAAAGTGGCTCCGCTATATATACCAAAATTGAGCAGTATTTCTTGTGAAATATCATGGCTCTAACAACTAACTCACGCAACGCATCTGGAATGAAGAACGAGAAAGCCAAGGTTTCGACCTTTGCTATTACCCACGCTATGCTCTACCGGAGGTAGCTGGATAGTGTCTACTGAGCAGCTGGTCCGTTGGATATCTGCTGACCTTGATGTGACAAAGGATTGGTCACATAGTGGTCACAGAACTGGTCAGTTAGTCTCAGAAACAGCATATCATGTGACCAACCTATAGCAGGTGTGAATAATCATGGCTCTATCAAAGAAATATACCCGATCAGTGTTGAAGAACACACGCGGTATTCAAACACAGGCTATTACTCATGCTTACACCTACAGGAGGTAAGTTGCATGAAAAGAAGGAAGCAATCAAAGCTCATCTCAACCCGAGCGATCGCTGAGGTCTACTTTAGGAGGTAGAACTCATGGGTGTTCCGTTTCTTCTTCTTAATTTTGGTTTGAAATATAAACAAGATTATGATTTTAAGTACGGAATACAAAATATTGCTTTAGTAAAAACGCTTATATCCAAACCATTCACAGATTTTGGTTGGGTTCACAAACTATATGATGTTTGGAGTTAGTCTAGTCGTGTCAGAACAGAGCTGTGCGACTTTCACATTAGAGTTACACCGGACAAATCTCCTATCTCCGAATCTCCTAAGGAGGAGATTCAGCAGCGGCTCTCGTTTGTGTGATCCGAGGGCCGTTGCTTTCCATAGGAAGTTGACTGACATGAAACGTGAAACGGACCTGCTGAACAAGGTTGCTAGACAAACGCGCCTAGAAAGGGCATCAACTTCGAGTAATTTCAGAGATCACAACCAAAAGACAGAGTGATGAAACATCATGAGTAGGGTGAAATCCTTCCTAGGCTTGCCAGACGCCACTGACAAGGTCATAAGACTGGCAAAAATCATGGGAATACTGGGCCCACTAGCCAATGTCATATTCACACTTTCCACCACGTTCTTTGTGATCTTTGTAGCTGAGGCTCTTGGTGGTGGTCCTGGAATGTATCTCCAGGGTATGGGGCTTGTTGGAACTCTCGTTGTTGTACAGATGGTTGTTCAGATTGTACTGGACTACCCAACGGGTGCAGTGGGTGACTGGATTGGACAACGATACATCATCGCAGGTGCACAAGTATCGTATGGCATCGCATTCCTTCTGATCTCACTCGTCACAGTGGACACTCCCTTCCCCTATCTAATTGGAGTCTACGCACTGATGGGTTTTGCACAGTCACAGTCTAGCGGCGCATGGGGTGCCTGGTTTGACAATAACTATAGAGTTGCTATGCCCGGAGACACGGACAGGAAACAATACGGCGTCTTCTGGGGTCGTATGGGTATGATGATGCAGATAGTTTCTACAGCATCTCTGATTCCAGGAAGCATCCTAGCGGTGATATTCTCGAGACCTTGGGTCTTTCAACTTCAAGGCATACTGGCCTTTGTGTTTGCAATGGCTGTCTTCAGACTGGTACGTGACTTCCCAGAGGTCGAAGAACAGAGAGCGCAACAGAACGGTGACCGTCCTGACATGGGTGAATACTTCTCAATCCTCAAGGGCGGAGTTAGTTATCTGTTTAGACATGCTTTCGTTCGTTACATCGCAGTTGGTACCATGCTGGCTGTGAGTAGTATCATGGTGTGGGGCAACCTCATTCTGTTCCCAATGTACTATCTCTACCTCATTACAGATGTTGGTGTTGCCAGCTTCAGAACACTACTCTTCATTCCAGGCATCTTCTCACAAGAGAGGTCTGGGGTCTGGTCACGCAGGTTCGAACCTAAGAAGTGGATTCCACGCTTCAGACTGATGCAGACTTGTGGATTCATCTTCTTCTGGGTGTTTGCTGCGATAATGACATTCTTCCCGCCAGCTGCAAGCAGTACAAACATCCTTACACTCTACTGGCCCTTCACGACAATCGAACTTCTAACTCTCCCAGTAGAGAACATAGTTCCGATTGCACTGATATTCACAACCTTCGTGTCAACCAGTTTCTTCGGAGGATTTGCTGAGATTCTGACCCAGAGAGTACTGATTGATGTGATTCCGAACCGAATCAGGAACTCCATGTACTCGCTGTTTCCGACTCTCGCCACTCTGTTTGCAATCCCACAGATTGCCCTGTTTGGGTGGTTGATTACCATCATCGGATTCCCGTTGACACTTGCGTCATGTGGTGTCATCTCATTCGCGGGAGTCATGCTGATTATCCATGGATTCAGACATGAGGCTCCTGAATTAGATGAGGATGCATGGGCAAATGGTGATGCCATCCTTCCTCCACAAGAGATTGAGGCTGGTGGACTGGAAGAGATTGTTGAAGGAATTCACTTGGAAGACTAAGTATAATCCAGAGGCTGCAACTATGAGCAGCCTCAGGCTCATTTTATCTACCAACACAAAGTTAATACTCACTCTCGTTGATTGAGCATCGGTGCTTACAATTGGCTGATAGACCACAGTTTTTGACCGTGTCTTACTCAGATTCTGGTCTTCAAACCATGAACTATGAACGTAAGATGGTCCGAGAGAAGGATGTGAAATTTGACGGAGAGGACGGATCTCTAGAACTCACTGATGTCCGTCTGGTCTGGTACAAGAAACCCTCCAGGAAAGGCGGATGGAAGAAATGGGGTGCAATTGCTGGTGCAGTTGCAGGCGCAGCTCTGCTCGAGGGTGCTGGACGACAGATGGGTGGTATTGGTCGTAGTGTCACACGTTCCCTGGCAAGAGGAATCACCTATGCAGCTGTTGGAACTGCAATCTCCTCTTGGACAGCTGATTCATACTACAATAAAGATCAGAACGGAAACACAGAGAGTTTAGCTCTGCCACTTGTGGCAATCGGACAGGCATCACAAAGTGGTGACAGACTGATTGTCGAACTGAAGTCTGGTGGAGCAATGGAATTCAAGTTCAAACAGAAGAAGGTCATTCCTTCAATTGTTGCAAATGTCACATCAGCACAGGACCAAGGCAAGTGTCCCTATTGTGGAACCAATGCTGGTAATGTTCCTAGCTGTCCGAATTGTGGTGGGATCATTGAAGGTGGTGGGGGCGGAGCTCCCGCTCATGATGCTGGTGCCCCTGGTGGAGCTGGCTCGATGACTATTCAATACCAAGATCGAGATGGCGATGGTGAACCAGATTCAGTTACCGTGACTGGTGCAGGTGCGCCTAGTGCTGGCCAAGCTGGTTTCTGTATGAATTGTGGTGTGCCTTATCCTGAAGGTGCAAGATTCTGCAATGGCTGTGGACACCGAGTAGGATAGTACTAACTTTTGATGGGCTCTTCTTTATGAGCCCCTCACTTTCTCTTTGTCATAATCAGCGGAACAAATCTTCTCCTTTTAGTCGAAGAATGTCAACAGCTTTCTCCTCCCCATCTGTATATTCATAACCCCTCACAATTACAAATGGAACTCTTTCCCCCGCTTGACCCATGAGTGGCTCTGCAAAAGATGCTAACTCATCTATCTGACATATCGATGACCGTTTCAGAATTCTCCCATGAAGGTCACGCTTTCCCTTGTTATGTTTGAACGCGTTGATACCGGCACAACCAATAGCAATGTTGATCGATCCTTTTCTCCAAGGTCGTCCTTGTGTGTCTGAAATTACTACTGCAATTTTCAAGCCTGTGGATTTCACAAGATTATCATGAATTCTCTCGGCTGAATTGTCTGGATTAACAGGCAGGAGTATGTACTCGTTCTCTGGTGCATTGGATTTGTCGACGCCACTGAAGTTGCAAACAAGCCCTGAGTTAGTTTCAGTGATTAACGCACCCTCACTCAAGATAACCTCTCTCGCTTCCCTGAGAGCAACTTCAACATGTATTGGATCAAATTCATTCTCATCAGCAATCTCTTTAGCTCTCTTTGACACATTGATATCAGATGACCGTACAACTCTACCCTCTGCCTTTGAAACAATCTTGGAAGCAATAACTAATACATCACCATCGACAAGGGAAAGGTTCGACTCTCTGACAGATTCTAGAATCAGCTTGTCAATTCTATCTCCTTCCTTGACTATGAGACTTGAAGTCAATGCTATTGATTTGATTGTTTTGGAGGTCATTATTCTCCTCCTGATTCCATTGTCTATCTATCGGAAAAGGTTGTTCATACCCAGATATAGATCAGAAAGATTTAGAACACGTGTTCTAGTGTCTTCTTCAATGAACTCGTCACTGCAGAAATATGACTTCAAAAGTACCTCAAAGGAAACAAAAAGGCTGAAAGAGGCGTTTTGAAGGGATTAGTGACAGAAATCATTAATATAGCATAAAAGAAATCCGACTATTCAACGCAGAATACCGTTTCGTGGTGAAACCTGTCAAAACGAACTTCAACTGCTTGCAAGACGAATCCAATAACTTGGAGAGTTTAACTTTGAGTCCACCCAAAAAGAAGTCTAAGAAAAAAGGCAAACCTAAGGCACCTCGTACCCCAGCACCTGAAGCTCCATTACAAGATACAGGAGTCATCAAACAGGGTACGATTGCCAAATTCATGAGAAAACGGACTCAACTAGTTGGGTTTGAAACAGGCCTTAACAAACACACGCAGTATGCCATTGAGTTCTTGGACAATGCCATTGATGCGTTGGAGAGTTGGTGGTGGAAGACTAAGAGGCGACCAAGACTTCAACCGCAACTGGATCCGAAAGTCGTGGAAGAGGTCCGCGCTAAACTCGAAGAAGGCCAGATTGATACTATCGCCATCAGCAAACAGCTTGAACGTGACGTGAAGGCAGGAAAGGAAGTCGAGATTCCAGCAAGACGAAAGGAATCAATCGACGAGAGAATCACAGAATTTAGGAAATTCCTAATGCCGCTTCGTCCACTCTTAACAAAGAGAGAGCCACTGTGTGTCATTGAGTTGAAAGAGGTTCAAATGCCCGATCTTGTTCCTATTGACGATGAGGAAGGGTTCAAGGTATACGAGTTTACATGCTTCGATACTGGAGTTGGAATGGTGC
>JASFEF010000046.1:0-16578 GCA_050124975.1 Candidatus Thorarchaeota archaeon
CTACCATACCAAGCCAGCAGAAGCGTTCCACGATAGTGTTCCTACATGTTGTTCCATATTCTAGAATGAGCGTACTTCAAGGAGAGCTTGAAATGAAGGTCCTCGTTCTAGAGTCTGGGCTGATGGACGAAGATGGTTCCCAAGACCTAGCAAAACAAGAGAGTGTTGAGTAGAGTGTTCTATAGACATTGATTCAAAGTGTGTGGAAACACTTGCCAAGGAAATTGGCGACAAGGGATCTGATGTCATCAAAAACAAGAGTTGAATTACCGGTTCTTGTTGTTGGTTGACAAATCAAGATGGAACGGTCAGAAAAATCAGTGCGAGCATCCAGTCAACAAAACCTTTCGAAAAATCGAAAGAACTTGATTAGGAAAACTTAATTCAGACTAATCCTTTGTATCTCTCGTGGCTGGGTTGACGAAGCTTGATGGTGTCAAAGGAAACGAATCTGTTTTCCACAAAATCAGATGTACATACAAGGATGACATAGGAGATCTTGTATTAACAGACAAGGGTGTTACTTTCCTCAAGATTAAGGGCATGCTTGGGGATGGCCGTGAGCAACTTCATCAGTTCGATTTCGATGAGATACGTCGTGTTGGAACTAAGAAGAAGAAATCGGGAATTTACCAACATGGTATAGTAATAGGTCATCAGTCAAAATCTTCCGAGAAGCAAACATATCACTACTCTTGTGAAGAGTACAAAGCTGTTCTCTTTCGTTCCTTTTTTGAAAGACAGAAACTCCTACGCAAGTCCCCTGAGGAAGTTTCATCCACAACTCTGAGTCTATCGACGATTAAACGCAATGCCGATTTACTCAAGGTTGCTGAGAACCCAAAAATGAGACCGTACTTCATTTCGTACTCTCTTGAAAAAATCGAGACTGAAATTCTGAACCAACTAAAGAATAGATTCGAGGCTGATCTGCTCGAAGTTGCCTCAAGCAAGCAGATGCATTCACTTGTAGCTCTACTACATGAGTCTGACCCCAAGAAAATACCAAAGGATCAAGTGTACAATACAGTCACTGATCTAGTATCCGGTCTGATTTCGCGAGGTGAACTAGACGGGATAGTCACTGAATCAGGTAGATACGTTTCCAATAGGGCGCTAGCACGAATTAACGGTCCATATGATATTCTGGCTGACTATGCAACAATTTTCGCTCAATTGCATGAAAAGGGAATACTGATTTGGGCTCTCGAGTGTCCTACCTGCTCAAAGAAAATAAAATATCCAAAGAAGGGTAAAACAACTACTTGTCCTTCCTGTAAAGAAACGCTTCATGCAAAAGACGTGCTCAAGAAATTCGTAGATCTGCTATAGCAGAGTACCAGAAGCACTCACTCATAGTTACTCCACTATGATTTCAAATGGATTGTCATATGCGGATAACTCAAAACAAGTAATTGACTCTAGCCGCGTACACGTAATCCGTGAACTTTTTTGTGAGCCCATTTATACTGACGTAGTTTGGAAGAGCTGCCAAATCCACAGGCTGCACATTGCTTGTGTCTCACGTGATATGACCTTCTTCCGCATCTTCTGCATCGTATGTGGTGTGGGTTGTTTTTCTTGCCTTTGGAGGGTGTGCCTTTACCCATCGTTGTTCATTCCTTAGTTTACTTCGGCGGAGGTGAGACGATCACGACATTGTCGCCTCTCACTATCACGGTCTTGACTACTTCGATTATCTGTTCATCTGTTTCAGGATCTGCTGAGATTTCCTCAGCGTCCTCTAGGATGAGGTTCAAGTGCTGGTCATAACCACGCAGTTTCCCCTTGATTTTCTTTTTGCCCTTTAGCTCGACAAGTACTTGGTCACCGATCGAGTTCTGAAGTAGTTCCATGGGTCTACCTGCGTTCATTGGAATCACCATCACAGAAGCGACATCATGTGGCCGATGGTCACAGTATGTCAGCGCTAACCTTTGGAATTGGCTTAAAAACATGACGATGTTGACTGAACGATTTTGATTGATTTACACTTCGTAGGCTTCAAAAGGACTGCCTAACAACCACTACACAATGCCAAAGATAGAACGTATCAAGAAGCGACATCTACTCAAGAAGCGCGAACAACGGGATGAGATTGCTAGAATTGAGAAGGAGATTGGATCATCGATTAAAGGTCTTGACGAATCAAGACTAGAAGGTGGAGTTCTAGATGACGGATCCCGAATTCTTCTCCTGGATGGAGAGATAATATTCTTCCAGCACGAGGGACGTATGTTCCCTGCACTCCGAGCCCTCCTGAATGACCTTATAGATGTTCCACGAATCACAGTGGACATGGGTGCTGTAAGGTTTGTTGTCAATGGGGCTGACATTATGCGCCCAGGGATAACTGAGGTAGATGACCGAGTCAAGGGCAATGGGATTGTGGTCGTGGTTGATGAAAACCATGGCAAGCCTCTAGCAGTGGGCATCTCTAAGATGTCTGCTGAAGAGTTGAGAGCCGCAACTAGTGGAAAGGTAATCAAGTCCATTCATCACATCAATGATGATCTTTGGGTCTTCGGTAAGGACTAGTCAGCATCATCAAACTTTGCCCGTATATGGGATAATGCCGCCTTGTAGACTTCTCTTGCAAGATCCTCCTCCAACCCACAGTTCTTGGCAAAACGGTCTCTCGCGTATCCCTCCTTGCTTGCACCAAGGTCCTTCCTAACGACATCAGAGATTGATGTGTACTTCTTCTCATAGAGAATTCTCGCTGTACTTCGTGACAGCCTTCCAGATGGCGAATCATCACCAGGGAGTAGCCGCAATTCAAGCAGGTCTGAGTCAGCAAGGTCCTTTCTCACACCATACTGAAGTTGTCTACTGAGCACTCTCATCCGAGCCGCCAATTTTGGTTTCTTGGTTGACTTAAGATATCGACTGATGCCTTCTGCCATTCGGCTGCAGATTCCTAGTAGAGAATTGAGATCGCCTTCATCCAGACTGATTCCTCTTGCCATTTCTGCAGCATCCCTCACAATTGTTGTGACATCCTGTTCGTTCAACCACTTTTCAAGAACGAATCTTTTCACTGCATGTCTTTCTGGCACCCTCTGAATATACCAATCCACAGGTGGTTCCAGTCCCATCAGCCTGAGTTCCATTTTGGTAGGCATGAATGTCCTGGGTCTGATGGACTGTGGGAGCTGAGTCTGAAGTAGCAAATCAATCAAAGCTCCCTCTCCTGAGCTTTCATTGAGCTTGGACAGCTTGGTCTTGATTCGTAGATAGTCACTGATGTCAAGGTTTGCTTGAACTGCACTACGTGCATCCTTAGACAGTTTGAAACCCTTCTCAATTTCTTCGAATACGTCCTGTTTCACTAACCAGTTGAAAAGTGTCTTGAAGAATTTCTTCATACCTGCATTGTACTCATTGTCAATTGTGCCCCTTAGTGTGCCATTTACAAAATCTAAGAACTTAGTCCGCAATTGGTCCTGGGTGAACTTCCTGCGAGCAACAGTGTTTCTTGTGAGGACACTGATTGCTAGACTCGGGTAGAGAATTCCCGGGCTAAGAGGCTCAAGAGGACGATGCAACAGTTTCTCTTCCATGGCTTGAGAATTGGGTATGTTCCTAATAGGCCCCTCATAAACCAAGTACACTCTTCCACCATGCTGAGCCAAGTGATTTTCGCCTATTCTGCCTGCAACTTGAAGATATCTTGCTCTTGTTTCGAGATAGTAGAGATTTTGATTCAGAAGTATTATCACACAGTCAAATGGAAAACTAATTCCAGCTGTGATTCCAGTTGTTGATACAACTGTTCTGATTGTCTTATTCCTTATCTCTCGTTCCAATCGTTCTCGTACTCCGACATCTACCCCTGAATGGTGGAATGCCGTACCAAACTTCAAGGTGCTAGCAAGTCTGTTACTAAGTGGAAGGTCCTCACCAAGCCCTATGACTCTATCAACGATATCATCCGCTACTTTTCTAGGATGACTTCGTGCGAGCCTTCGAGCAACTCCTTGAGCACGGAATCGTGATCCCACAACCACAAGTATTGATTTGTTCTCATAGTTCCCAAGATGTTCAAGTACAACATCGAGAACATCCTCTTCTGATGAGCTAGCACGTTGGGTTCCATCGCTGCTCACAATCTCGAACTTGTCACTCACTTTGTTTACAATAAACTCATCCGGCACGAGTCGTACACTTGGTCTGAACACTCGAGCGTCAAGCCAAGTCGCCACCTCTTCGGTTTCACCAAAGCGGGAAGAAAGAGTCACTACTTGGGTCTGATCTTTCAGGAGACTGATGATACTGTCCAACTTGGTACTCCTGTCAGTTCCTAGTGTTTGTGCACCGACCACAGTACTCGAATCCAGTTCAGTAAGCTCATCAACCACTGTGAGTCCTAAATTTTCAGTCCATTTCTTCTTCTGCAAAATTGCAGTTGCGAATGACTCGTACATTGCAATGATCAGATTCCCATTTTCTAGGTCTGTGTCTGATGCCCTACTGAGACCGTCATGTCGAACAACAGAGTAACCCAATTCTTGTAGGAGGGTTCCATATTCCTCAACAATCTGTCTACTCAATGAAGTATATGGGCTAAGATAGAGACACCTGATTCCCTTCTGGAGCCGTAAAAGGATGATTATCATAGCCAGAAACGTCTTTCCTGAGCCAGGCGGCATCTGGATTACTAAATTACCCTCTACATCACCTATCTCCTGTACAAACTTCTCCTGAGCCGGAAGAAGACTTACGAAATTCTTGTGTTTCAAGAGTATCCTTGCGGCTCTCTGAACGTCAGTACCGGTTCCAACAGGCCCACTCAATTTGCCGATGGCTGCTAATGCAAGTCTTCCTTCATGTGTGATCATGAAGCCTCTCTGTTTTCTCCCCTTATCTCCCGTTGATATCACAAAACCAGAACGAACGAGCTTGTTCATGGTTTCGTAGATTGTACCGCCTGACATCAGACTCTGTCGAAGACTCTCATACTCAGCCTGCGACTGAGTTCTCTCCTCCTTCGGTTTGGACGAGGGTCTTTCCATTCCATCTAGAGCCAACATACCCTCAACGATGCTATCCCAACCCAAGGTTGGAACAATCTCTCCGGTCTGAGGGCTTAATACCTGGAGAATCTCCATTGCATGACGATTACTAAGAGATTTTAGCTGGTCTCTCAGATTGGAGAGGTCGTCATCCTCCTTCCTCCGCGCAGGCATTACAATCACCGAGTCTTTGGGCTGGGAGTGGTGATAAAGGTTGGCTCCCAGTTATAATACTCGGACTTTTCTTCGAACTATAAACCATACTCATAAGCCGAGGTGTTTAAAGTGAGGTCTCTATTCAAAAGAATCCGAAGTACCGAATCATCTGAGGAAAAAACAGTACAGCGGACACTACCAAGTCTTGGCCTGTTCTCTCCAGTTTCAGAAGCAAAAAAGGCAGACCCACAACATGAACTCAAAAGACTTGATGAACTTGAGCAGATATTCATCAAGTCTAGAAAACTAGAGTCACTGGCAGATGTACCTGAAATTGTCAGCGAGATACGGAATGGAAACATTGTCCTCCTTGATATTTCACGGCTCAATGATGGAAATGACCAGACTCACCTTGAACTTCGACGAATCATTGAACGAATCCGTGGAGAAACCCGTGGTTACCATGCTGAAATTGCACTCGTGAATGATGCCTGTATGATTGTGACACCCTCATTCGTAAGTTTCTGAGAACTACTTCAATTTCACAGTTTCAGTTACCATTGGTGCTTTTGTTTCTACATTCAGCGCCTTATGGATAGTAGAAGCAAGTCCAATCGTCTTACTCGCTTCTCCATGAGCCACCAATATGCGCTCTGGAACTGGACTGACTCTCTTGATGAAATTCAAGATCTGTTTCCTATCAGAGTGTCCTGAGAAGCCCTCTATTGTAGCCACTTCCATATTCACAGGAACAACAGTGGTCTGTCCTTCTCTGTTTCTCATATTGACCTCTTTCCATCCTTTTTGGATGCGTCGACCGAGAGTGCCTTCGCCCTGATAGCTTACGAAGCATAGCATGTTCTCCTCATCAGGTGCTAACAATCTGAAATAGTCGACACTAGGTCCTCCTGCAAGCATCCCAGATGTTGCCATGATGATACAAGGCTCTGCCTCAGTAATCTCCTCTCGTTGTTCAGGATTGTCCACTTGCACGAAAATATCGGAGAGGAATGGATTCACTCCCTGGTGGAAAATCATCTCACGAATCTTCTTGCTAAGAGCCTCCGGGTGTGTTGTGTGAATTGCTGTTGCTTGCGCAATCATTCCCTCAATGTACACTGGAACCTTTGGTATTCTTCCCTTCGTCGCCAAGTCCTCAATGACTAGCATGATCTCTTGAGCACGCCCTACAGCAAGAACAGGAATCAGCACCTTGCCCCCTCGCTCCAGTGCCCGTTTTAGCATCGATGCGAACTTTCGTTCAACCTCTTGTCTTGGTGGCATCTTGTCAGTAGGATGACCATAGGTGCTCTCAATGATGAGGGTTTCAAGGCGCGGGAATGTAAAGGTTGCAGGCTCAAGTAAGCGTGTTCTTCCGAACTTGAAGTCCCCAGTATATGCCATGTTGTATTGTCCATCGCCAATATGGAAGTGGACAATGGCTGATCCCAGGATATGACCTGCGTTGTGAAGTGTCAGTCTGACATCTGGCGCAATATCTGTGACTTCTCCATAATTGAGAGGAATTGTGTGAAGGATGGATTCCTTGACATCACGGTCTCTATATGGTCTGAGCTTTCCTTCTCTTTCGGCGACATCCAGATAATCAAGTTGTAGGAGAGTTGCCAGATTCAGAGTTGGATGAGTCATATAGACTGGTCCCCGATAACCGTACTTGAAGAGAAACGGCACCATCCCACAATGGTCAAGGTGAGCATGTGTGATGACTACTGCATCCAGGTTATCAATACTGAACTCAGGCATGTCAAGGCGTGGAAATGCTTTTGCAGGTGTACCGACGTTAACTCCACACTCGACCAGAATATTGCTTTCAGAGGTCTGCAAGAACATACACTGCCTTCCAACCTCTCTGAATCCGCCCATTGCGGTTAGTCTTATCCACCCATTGTTCACAAGTAAAGGTCTGTGGATTCTCCTACCAATCTCACGAAATGACTTGTTTCGAGTAGCCGCTTCAGATTGAATGATGTAACGAATCTGTTTGATGAGTTTACTTTCAATAGGTGGAGTTCGCATCACGTTTGGTCGCCAGAATGTCTGTCTTGTAATCTCTCTGAGAGTTGTGCCACTCCTACCTATCACCAAGCCCGGTTTCTGAGCCTCAATTATCACTTCACCTCGCGAGATATCAAAGTCAATAGAAGTG
Source organism: Candidatus Thorarchaeota archaeon (assembly GCA_050124975.1). GTDB lineage: Archaea > Asgardarchaeota > Thorarchaeia > Thorarchaeales > Thorarchaeaceae > SMTZ1-45. The sequence continues at coordinate 7,339 of JASFEF010000046.1, forward strand.
ATTTCGGCTTCTTTGGGAACAAGCTCTCTGACTGCTTTCTCCGCCTCCTCATGAGTTAGTCTTACTTCAGGAGCGGATCTGACTACTATTCGTTTCCTCATCTTGCGAGCCAGAGCTTTGATCTTATCACCATCATCGAGTAATATCTTGGGGGCTTTCGAATAGATGGCCACCTCTGGCCCTTCATACTCTACTGAGCTGATTGCGGCTGAGCGAGGTAATGCTTTCTTTATGACCTCGCGAATGTCAACATATTCATCTTCGTCATTGGGCTGCATGGATAGTCATCACAATCCTTGGCCTATCAATTCCCCATATGGCCTTAGTCTGACCTGGCACTCTTGTACTGGGCAGACTTCGGCGAGATTACCTCGCCTAGTGTTCAACAAATCTTGTCACTACTGCCCTTTCCAGATCTTCATGATAGTCTCTTTGTCGACTTCTTGGTATCCACTCTTGTCAATAACACTACAGAGAATGTTATTTCCAGTGGCAGCGTCTCTCTCAATTGCTGCTGCAATAGATTGTACTGCCAATTCGATTGCCTTCTTCTTAGTAAGGTCATCCTTGTAACCTGCTTCTAAAACACCGAGGGCTACAGGTGAACCTGAACCATTTGCGACAAACTTGTCTGGCAAGACACTACCAACAAAGTCAGTATAGAAGACCTGAGGACCTTCGTCATCAAAGCCTCCTACAAGTGAACCTAGCATGTAGAGTCCTCTTCCTTGGAACATAATATTGCTTAGAAGACGTGTCAAAGCTTTGACCCGAATAGGTCTGCCTCTTTGGATTTCAAAGAGCTTGGCCTCTGCTCTTAGAAGGTCCATTATTGCTTGTGCATCAGCAACAGATCCTGCGATTGTTGCCCCTATCCGGTCTGTAATCTTGTAGATTTTCTTCGCTGTCTTATGAGCAATCAGATAACCCATTGTGGCCCTCTGGTCGCTGGCTAGGACAACACAATCTTTGGCAATTAGACCAACAGTTGTAGTCCCCGTCTTCAATTCGGCTGGGGGTTGCATATTGTGTTCCATGTCAATTAACTCCGTACAGGAGATGAATCTAGAGAACTAGTGACAGACTCTCGTCTAGTTTATCTTATTTTAAGGTTTTCTCAGTGACCATTAAGGTACGAAGACGCTTCTTCCTCTAGGTCACATTTTCTTTTGGTCTGTCAAAGGTCACTACCAGTTTGACTTCCTTCGCATCATCAAACACTTTCAAGGCATCTGCTGCAATGCCAATCTCCGCATATTGGACGTCCTGGATGTAACGAGTTTCTTTCGGCATCTCTATGGTGATAATTTTCTTTGCTATTGAGAACTTAAAGTTGTCATCAGGAATACCAGGCATTCGTCTCTTAACGACCGCTCCGAGCTTCTCTATTGGGTCTGTGACTATACTTCGAAGGGTCACATCAAATTCAAGTGTTCGGCCTGCGAGTGGACTGTTGAAGTCAACTCGAACTTGTCTCCCAAACACGGCTGTAATGACACCGCGCTCATTTCCAAAAGTAATCTGTTCTCCTTTGATGGGGCGAGTTTTGTGCTTTGCAAGCTTCGTCTTAGCTATCATCTTGACTTTCTTTGGATCCTTTGGACCCGCGCCTTTCTCAGGTGGCACCTCAACGGTCTTGAAATCTCCCACTTTCATTCCAATGAGTTCTTCCTCGAGAGCTTCAAGTAACCAGTTCCAGCCTATCGCTACTAGCATTGGCTCGTATCGATCATTCTCTCTGAAAATCCCAGAATCCTTGGCAACAGCTTCCATTGTGGTATCAAATACTACTCCATCATCTTTTGTGGTAGCACTATAGTCAATGTAGACTAGACTCTTCTCACCTACAACAGTTTCAGCTTTTGCCTTCTTTGTTCTCTTCTTAGCTGGCTTTTTTGCCGCTTTCTTCTTGGCTGGTTTCTTCTTCGTCTTAGTCGATTTCTTCTTTGACATTTCTTGTTCCCTCTCGAGACTCCAGGAACGCTTCTAACGGCCTCTTTCGGAGTTTCATAAAACAGTTTCCTTGTGGTCACCTAGAGGATTCCCCTTAGTACTTGTATCTTTTCAAAGAACAAAGACTTCTCTGAAACTACATCGACACTCAATCCACACTCAGTCATTGCTTCTCGAATTGAGTCAATGTCTGAAAGGCTTGAAACAACCAGAAACATCCTCCCCTTTGAGGTTAGATGCCCCACAGCTTGTCTGATGAATCGTAGAGTGAGTTCTGTTCCTGTTTGTCCACCAATTAGTGCGTGGTCTAGACCAGTGTGTTCATCATCCTGTGGTAAATATGGCGGATTGAATACTATGAGTGAGAACTTGACTGTTGGTGCTAAAGCTCCAAGTAAGTCTGACTCAATGACGTTGCAGTTATTGCAAAGGTCATTTCTCCTCAGGTTCTCGAGGGTATTGCGAACAGCCTCAAGCGAACTATCAATTCCCATCACACTGTGTGCTTTCACAGCAGCATTTAGAGTGATGAGTCCAGCACCACATCCAATCTCTAAGAACTCGTCCTCTGGTTTGATATCGATTGCATCAAAGAGGAGGTACGTGTCCTCGGAGGGCGGATACACACCTGAAAATATAGTGATCTCATGTTGCTCATCATCCACTGTTGTCACACCCGAGGATCTGTTATGATGCTGTTCTCAATCAAATCAAGGAGAACGTCTGCAAGACTTACCAATTCATCCAGACTTATGGACCGAAGACGCTCATCCCCCTTTAAGACCCCAACCAAACTTTTCAACACATCATCAGACAGATTCTTGTCATATCCGAGATTTCGGAACCAGATTCGCAATGCTTTTCGTATGTTCTTGTTCGGATACGGATAGATTCCTCCAACCATCCAGTGAAACACAAAGGCATCTCTTGCAAATGGACCCTTACTTCGTGGCACTATTCTTACAACTGTGGAATCCACAGCAGGGACGGGATAAAACATGCTTGCAGGGACCTCTAGAATCTCCTCCACTTCAGCATAGTACTGAATGTTGATGGTAAGTCGCGAATATTCTTGTGTTCCAGGCGTCGCGACAAGTCGAGACGAAAACTCCTTCTGATACATCAGGATAGCTTCCTCGAACTCCACTTCTCTGAGTATTCTAAACGTGATCTCTGAAGAGATGCTGTATGGAAGATTGGAGACTACCTTGGTCACTCGAGGAAGGTCTACAGTGAGTGCATTTCCTTCAATGATACTAACATTGCTGAAGTCCTTCACTGCTTCATGTAGAGCTTTTACTAAACGTGGATCTATCTCTATGACATAGACATGTCCAGATCTTTCAGCAATCTGCTTAGTTAAGACTCCAAGACCTCCCCCAATCTCTAGAACTTCATCCTGTTTAGATAATTCAGCTAGTTCCACAATATCTCTAGCTACACTATGACTGCTCAAGAAACTCTGTCCACGCTTCTTCTTGGGTGTTACTTTGTATCTCTTGAGAAGCCTACGAATATCGTCTGACAGAGAACTCACCTGCGTTATACTCATTTAGCGTCTGGGTGGACGGTCTCTATGGTTCCGGTCCTCGTCATCACGCTTTGGAGGCCTGACAAATAACCACCTTTTGACATCCTCCTTGAGTTCGTCGATTATCCGTGCAGTGATGACCTTCTTCGGATTCTGCAGTTTGGTACGTGCCGCAATATCCTCAAAGCTCTTGAAAGGCTCTCTTTTACGCTCCTCCAGGATGGCCCACATGAGTGTCTGTCCTATCCCTGGAAGGAGTTGAAGTGAGTGCATTCTAGTTGTAATTGGGCTTGCCTCGTTGAAGAACTGAACAAACTTGTGTTCGTGCTTCGTTACGATGATCTCGATGACAAGGGCAAGCTCTGCAACACTCTCAGGCACAAGATCCTTATAGAATATCCTTCTTTTGACATGATCTATCTTATTGGCTGAATTTCGTTGAATAGACACACGTTCTTGTGGATGTGGCTTCACACCTCTTTGAGGAATCATCTCCAAGAGCGTAAAATGAGTTTCTCCTATGCCCTGAGCTATTGTGTCGCCCCGAGGACGGGAATCCCTTAGGAACTCTTTCGGAGGGACAACTGACAGGATATACGCATGCGTCTCAAACATCCTGTTTTGAGGTCCTTCCATCTATTTACACTCCTATCTCTGTCAGGGCACATTATGATAGTGATTGTCCTTTATGGATAAAAAGTAATCGGACTCAGAAACGTGTTGCGCCATTCGAAGACAGGCTGTTTTCCACTAGGACCTGTTCTTGATGACTAGGTCCACAATCTCAATCATCTGCTCATCTGTGAGGTTTGTGGATCTAGCATCTAGGATACTCTTTAGCTCCTCGATTGTAACTGGGGCGATATTTACAATCTGAACTGCTTGTGCTCGAGTGATCTCGTATTTTTTGAGCAACCTCTCAACAAGCTTGTTGGATGCTGCAGGAGCCATTCTTGAAAAAGTACTGGCATGTTCAAGTGTGATGGACTGCTGGAACGACAGTTCTCCTTCCTTTGACCTTTGGGCAAGAAGCTTCTTGACCTGCGGGAGAGTTACTTCCTCCTCGCTGATTATCTCCTTCGGCATTTTACCATTCAACCTCTACTAGGTTGGAGATGCTCGCGTCTTATGATGAGTGTCTTTGTGGCTTCACCAAGACCAACATCGACCACAACCGCTCGCCCTCTCAAGCCTGTAACTACACCAGTTCTGCCTTGATACCTACGGTGGGGCATTCCCTTGTGGAAACCAGGGTTAATCACTATGTCTACACGCTGGCCTACTTCATAGTCAATCAAAACCTTACTTGGAGAGCTGAGTCCACGTTGACGTACTCTCTTGCTCATCAAGCTACGGGTTCGTGCTCTGTAGCCATGACTCTTTTTGACCATAAGGTATCACATGCTTTAGTTTCAATCTCGAAATGCTCTAATTCAATAGAATCTACACCCGAGTTCCAGCAAGACCTCTTGAGTCAACACTTAAGGATTTCGCAACAGCTATGACTAATTACCACTGTAAATTGCTATCACATCTAGTTTCTCACAGACACATCCTACTTCAAGCTCACTAGCAAGTGATGGATTAGTCCGACCCGCATCTCCGGAAATCAACTCCTTAACGTATGTGCCTCCCTGAACTTTGAAGAAAGCCTCGATTCTGTCACCTTTCACCTTCTTTAGTCGAACCTCATGAATCCGCTTCTTGCGAACAAGGTCGCTTCTTCTATGTGACACCCGATTTGGGGTTCGCTGCTCAACCTCTCTACCTGAGAGCTCGGCTTCTACTCTTCTGAGATCCTCATTGCTTATGGAATCTTCAGTCTGAACTATTGCCAGATACTCCTTGATATTCGTAGATGCATCCTCTTTTAGTTGCTGCGAGCGCTCTCTGGTGGTCAATTTTAGGTCTTGAACTCTGACTTTTTTCTTGGCTTCCTTGTTGATCTTCTTCATTAGGAATTGCAAATCAGGACTCCTGACTCTTGGTTCTGAAATCTCCACAACGAATGGTCTCCCCTCACCGAGCATGAGGACATCCACGTCCTCCCTCCCTGCAGCATGGAACTTGAATCTCGTTCCTTTCAACACCCTCTGTGCAACACTTCCAACATATTCTGAAATAGAGTCAGGATAACGCCGTCCAGTTCCATTACATTCCTCACAGCCTTTTCCTTTGCACTTCTTGCAGTCCCATCTGCTCTGTGGGATACCCCTCTTCAGCTTTTGATACCTGCCATAGATAAAGACTGGATTGATCTGTAACCGAACCTCATTCTTGACCATGTCATAGAGAATGACCAAGTGTGGTCTTTCGAATTCTACATCTTTCCTCAAAACATCATGGAGTTGTTTTCCAAGCTCCCTACTGAAATCTGACTTGAGCGCTTCAGCATGAAGAAGCGAGTACCTCGATCTGATTTCATCCTGTCTATCATCTAATTCAGGGATAGGGACTGTTCCGACCAGAAAGTTGTCAAACTCGATATCTTTGACCAGCTCTGCAGCTTTGGTCGATAAATCTTTGATTCTGTCAAAAACTGACTGCCCGTCTATTGTACAAAGATGGCAATCATTATCTACTTCGTACTCTATCGCGTTCTTTTCTGCGATTGATTGTGCTGGTTTGAACATACCATGACCAGCTAGTAGACTAATCACTGTCGTACCACGTTCTGATTTCCCTGATTTCAGCTCACCATCAGCCATCATGGATAGCGTCAGTTTCAATGAGCGACCTCTCTCATTGTTTGATGTGTGAGTACTCAACCAAGCAAACTGACGACCTAGGCATCTATCGCAGATAGGATGTTTGTCAAGCATACTGACTGCAGTATCCAATACATTACTTTGGACAGGTGCCGTCATTTGTCTTGACCTCCTGCAGTCTTTGATTACTTTGGTTCATAAAGCTAGAGGAATGGATTGATGTATCTTACTGCCTTTAGACCTAGTAAGAGAGTGCGTGGATTTGAGATGAGCTTACGAATCACTCTTCCCTGAAGGTCCATGTCCCCTTCTCTTCGTACAATATCGAGAAGTCCCATGTCATGGGCATCCCGCACAACAGAATCCAGACCCTTGTCAGTCAGGGATGTGAGGGCTTTCTGAGTCATGTACATTGTCTGGAGCTCTCGATAGTACATAGACTTGCATTGTTTATCATATCGTGAGAGGTTCTTTCGTGACGTATCTCCCTTTTGAAGTGCCTCATTGACCGCTTCTCCCGCTATCCGGGCTGTCAGACCACCAATGATCACACCGCCACCTGTGGTTGCTTTCACCATGCCCGCTGTATCTCCAACAATGACAATACCATCAGCTGATATCTTAGATAGCGGCTGTCCGACCAATACAACTCCTCCCATACCACGAACTTTCTTCATGTTCTTGAGACGTTTTCCGATTATTGGATGATGACGGAGAGCCGAATCAAGTCTGATTTTCGACTTACTCCTTGAAGCTAGACCCACTCGTGCTAGTCGCTCCCCAAGAGGGATAATCCATGCGAAGAATCCTGGTGCAAGTTGGCGTCCATAAAACATCTCAACCAGATCTTCTTCAATATCTACACCCTTGACCTCATATTGGTAAGCTGGAAGTCTGCTTCGTTTAGGCATTGTTGGAAATCCAACACTCTTCGATAGAACTGAACGTGAGCCCTCCGCAAGTACAACAACTTCAGTTTCGAACTCTTTAGTTGCTGTCTTGATAGTCTTGCTCTTTGTCTTCGAGTCAATGATCTGCGTGACTTTGCTATCGGTAACAATGCTGACTCCTTGCTTAGCGGCGTCTTCTGCAAGCCAAGAGTCGAACTCTCTCCGATTGACAACAAACGCCTCTCGTCTTCCTCTCTCAATGAAGATTGAATGCCCTGAGGGAGAATGGATCCGTGCCCCTGAAACGGTGTTCTGAACCACCTCTTCTGGGAGTTTAAGATTGAGAGATTCTAGTCCCGATGAGCTCAACAGACCTGCACAATGATCAGGTTCTCCTACCCTGCTGTGCTCCTCTAACACGAGTAAACTGTGTCCCTCTTCTGCTATCTTGGTGGCTGCTAGGAGACCTGCAGGTCCTGCACCGACAATGATAGCCTTGTAATTCATAGAAAGACCCCTGCTAGATGAGCTTTAGCCATGTTTTTAACTCTCTCCTCAGATGAACCTGCGAGCTCTAGTCACTGGGGAGGTAGCTTCTTTGACTGAACGAACATTCACGTACAAACAAGTCATTGCTGTACGCACAGATTTGGGTATGAGCAGAGGCAAAATAGCGGTTCAAGTTGCTCATGGGTCTGTATCATCTGCGGAGCAAGCAAGAGTGCTCAAGCAGGACATCTGGAAAGCATGGTTGCGTGAGGGTCAGAAAAAGGTGGCTGTCAAGGTGGGTTCAGATGAAGAGTTAATCGAACTCAGGCGCAAGGCCGTGAGCCATAGTCTACCACATGCACTGATTCGAGACGCCGGAATGACTGAACTACCCCCTGGTACAATCACTGTTCTTGGGATTGGTCCTGCCAAGGCTGAGATTATTGATGAAGTGACTGGAGAGTTGAAACTATTGTGAGTGAGTCTTATGATTGATGCCCATCCTCTTGAGAAAGCATTGGGGATGGAGCTCTATTCCACCGAATTTTCAGGTATTGGTGGGAAGTTAAAGACACGGTTCGAAGACTTTGTTGTGGAGGAGATCTCTGCAGATCGAACAGTTCTCAATGTTCAAGAATGGTCTGAGGACTTTCCTTCCGTCATTGAGGGGGAGCGTGATAGGTTTGCTACCTTCACTCTCCAAAAGATGGGTCTCTCGACAATGGATGTTACGAATATCCTCGCAGCATCTCTCAAGGTTTCACGGAATCATGTTTCATATGCCGGACTCAAGGATAAACGTGCTATCACTGCTCAATCTATGAGTGTTCCAGCCAAAGCTGTAGAGATACTACGGACCTTAGAACTTTCCAGGATAAACATTCGCGATATTCACTACACTCGACATCCTGTTCAGATTGGTGACCTCTGGGGTAATCGATTTACCATTCTCCTCAGAGATATCTCGCAAGAGTGTGAATCGACCATTGATGTGACAAGTCAACTGCGTGAGAAACATCTATTGAACTACTTTGGAGTTCAGAGATTTGGTCTTACACGACCCAACACACATCTCGTTGGAAAAGCACTCATCAAACGAGATTTCGAAGACGCTGTTCGTGTCATGCTCTCCACTACAAGTGAATATGAGTCTGAAGAATTGACCAACATCAGACGGGAGTTAGCTGACAACCTCACTCCAACAGAGAAGATGATAGAGTCCCTTCCGGTGGACATGGGCTATGAGAAGACAGTGATGAGGGAGCTCATGAAACATCCTGGTGACTTCCAGAGAGCCGTTTCAAAAATACCTCCAAGAGTACTGACCCTACAGGTTCATGCTTACCAGTCATATATCTTCAATCATCTACTTAGTAAGCGTGCCATATTGGGCATGTCCATATACTTACCAGAAGTGGGCGACTTTCTTATCAAACTTGATGAAACACACTCTGGTCGTGACGCATGGCTCTATGTCACAGAATCTACACTCGAAGAACGTCAACATCAAGTAGAGTCAGGCGAGTACGGACTTGCTCTACCAATTCCGGGATACTCTACAAGACTACCTTCCACAAAACAATCCGAGCTTGTCAAGCAATTACTGAGAGATGATGATGTCCGTTTAGTTGATTTCAGAAATCCGAGTATAAAGTCGCTAGATTCACCA
>JASFEF010000047.1:0-15934 GCA_050124975.1 Candidatus Thorarchaeota archaeon
AGCCCTAGACTTGGCAACCTCCTCAAAGATGTCGTTATGTGCATTGAAGAAGAACGAGAGCCTAGGAGCGAATGCATCAACATCCAGTCCGTGCTTCATTCCCACCTTGACATACTCCAATCCATTGAGCAATGTGAAGGCAAGCTCCTGTACTGCAGTGGATCCAGCCTCTCTGATGTGATAACCCGAGATAGAGATTGTATTCCAACGGGGTATGTTCTTTGTAGCATATTCCATGATGTTGCCAATAATCCTAAGCGAGGGAGCTGGTGCAAGAATCCATGACTTCTGAGCCATGTATTCCTTCAACAGATCGTTCTGTATTGTGCCGCCAATCTTGTCAGAGGAGACCCCCTGTTTCTCAGCAGCGACCATGTACATTGCAAGCAGAATCGATGCGGGCGCATTGATAGTCATAGAAGTGGTTACCTGGTCCAATGGAATACCGTCAAAGAGTATTTCCATGTCCTTTAGTGTGTCAATTGCTACTCCCAGTTTTCCTACTTCTCCATTTGAAAAGGGATGGTCAGAGTCTCGGGCGAAAATTGTTGGTAGATGGAATGCAACACTGAGCCCGGTCTGTCCATTGGCGAGAAGGAACTTGAACCTCGCATTTGTTTCCTCAGCTGATCCCATCCCAGCAAACTGACGCATGGTCCAAAGTCTTCCACGGTGCATAGTAGGCTGGACTCCACGGGTGTAGGGATACTCACTTGGGAATCCCAAGTCCTTCATATAATCAAAGTTAGGAAGATCGAGAGGTGTATAGAGAACCTTCACAGGCTTACTGGAGGTCGTAACGAACGCTTCCCTACGATCAGGATGCTTTGCCTGATGCGGGCTAAGTGTGTTCTTCTCCCAGTTATCCTTAGCTGCAGCAATCTTCCCAGATTTAGCATCTACCATCAAAGGTGCCTCCAAATCATGGAACAAGTGTCCAAAATGAGTACAGAATATTAAGCTTATCACCTATGCTAATCGAGCAGTTAATCTAACCTATTTCTACCATCATCTTCATCGTCTATCCACGGCATCTCTCTCTCCTTGACTATTCTTGACACAAAGAATAGCGCCATGATTCCAGTTGTTGGTGTCGGAATACATAGAAAATAGTCCATCGGACACGGGATGACTAAAGTCAATAGTGTTTGAATCAAAACTAACATCAAGTTAATCTCAAAATACCTCGTTCTCGTAAGGTTTTCATCTTTTGAGCTTCGCCACACAAACCAAGAAACTGCTAATCCGGGAGCATAGAATGGTAACATGAATGCAGAATAAAATGCAGACACAATGAGGGGTGAATCAGAGAAAGGATTTCCGGGCAAATATGACCAAAGACCAGCATATATGAAAGAGTGTTCTAATCTGGGTAGAGAGAGCATGACCTTTAATGGCGTTGTAAGTGTCCAGATAGCAAGAAATGCTGTGATATGTCGCGAGGACCAGATTTGCATGCCTACATCACCAAAACAGCTTCACCTGTATAGAACTTTTGGACAATATACGATTTCCGTAATTTATTTCACTAGAACTCAAACCCTTTGCGAGCAGGAAGATTATGTCCCTCGTAGTAATGCTTGATTTCCTGCATATATGTGACAAGGTCTGCAGCCTCAATGATTTCATCCTGTGCATAGCGTCCAGTCATTATTAGCTCCATCTCCTTAGGTTTGTCCTTGATGAGTTCGAGTTGGTCGTGAAGGGAGATCAGGTTCCATTCAACTGCGACATTGATCTCATCTAAAATCAAGACATCACATTTCTTTTCACGAATTGCCTCTTGAGCAAGACGGAGACCATCTTGAGCCATTTTGATGTCAATCGGGTCGGGGTTCTCTCTGTCAACAAAGGTTTCTCGGCCCACGGGGATTATGGTGAAATTGGATATCTGGTCAGTACTCGCGAATTCGCCATAATTGACCTCTGTTCCGCCATCTCGCACTGCAAGCTTCGCTTTCATGAAGGAAATCATGAGGACTTCTAGACCATGTCCCGCAGCTCGTAGTCCAGCTCCTAATGCACAGGTAGTCTTTCCTTTTCCATCGCCAGTATAGATCTGAACAAGACCAGGATTCATCATTTATTCACCCGAGTCTGCAAAACGCAATGCAATCTCAGCAACTCTCTGACCAAGTAGTGCGCTGCCCTTCACTGCAAGCTCATCATCCTTCGCAGACCTCCAAGACCCCTCATCAGTCTGGAGGCTGCCAGAACCGAAGTTACCATGTTTTACAGGACTACCAACACTCCCAACGACTATCATGCCTTGACCTAGAGCGTAACGATTCAAGACATCAATTACGTGCCCCTGTCCACCATATCGAAGACCAGCATAGGTAATCGCACCAAAGATTTTGTCCTTCAATTGGTGATTGTTCATTTTCATGGCACGCGACCTATCAATGAAATCCTTGAGAACTCCAGGTACTGATGTGAAGTAGGATGGAGCTGCAATGATAATGCCGTCTGCATCTAGGAGTTTCTTCTCTATCTCTGGCATATCATCATTTGCGCTCTGAGGACAGGGTTTCTTCCTCACACATGAATCACAGCCTGTACAGTGGAGAATGTTATAGTCAATGATATTGAGTAACTCTGTCTGAACATCAGAAACAGCCTCTAAGGCATTCTCAAGTAAGAATCGTGTGCTTGAACGTTCACTCTTAGGAGATCCACAGATACCAATAATTCGCATAGAAAGACCTCAACCTAATTGGACCCTCATGTATGATACTTGTGTCTTTCGTCATATTATGGGTCATATGGATTTGGTTGGTTTCTTATTCGCTCCTTACATTCTTCACCTTTCGATTTGTATGTTTCAGCTTTCTCAGGAGCGTCCAACTTGAGATACACTTCAGCTAGAAGGTCACATGCTGAAGCACATCCGAACTTATCCCCAACGTCCACAAGAGTTGTGTAAGCATCTTCTAGGACTCTCGCAGCTTGATTATAGAGACTTTTCCCATTCAGTACATGACCTCTTACTACCAAAGTCCAACCAACAACAGTTTGCATCTCAGTGTCTTCTGGATACTCTTCGGCAAGCAAAAGGAGACGTACCCATTGTCGTTCAGCGCTTTCTATATCGCCAGCATTTAGGAGACCATTTCCCAAGGATAGTAGTGCTCTAGCAATCTGTACGTCACTTCCAGAAGTTTCTGCTAGGGTCAAAGCCTCGGTACACCTATCTATACTCCATTCATGGTCTCCAAGCCCTACATAGGCATGATCAATTCTCAGCAGACAATGGGAGAGTGCTCTTCTTCTGTGCTTCTCCAAAATTGGATCGAGATCGGAGAGCCCTTCCAGAATGATTTTGGCTTCAGAACAGAGAGTGAGCTCACTCTTGAAATCCTGATCGTGAGTGCCCCTCCAAATTGCTTGGTTTATGAGTTCCTCAGCGTCAAAGATTGCTCTTTCAGGACTAACCAAACACAATCACTCCCTGCTGCTGGATACATAAGAACCGAATAAAACTGCTACGACAGCTTCTCATACAGTGAGTGTGCAATATCACTTACTGTACTGACAGCATGAAGGTTGCTTTCACTGGGTTGCGCTGCAACAACCACTGTCAAAGAGTGGGCTTTCAGCATCTGCAGAACATGGTCTCCGGAGGTCACTGTTGATGGAGCGATGTCCATGACTGGAGTAATCACGCCCTGAGAGATTTCCACTTGTATTCGAAATAGGTAGACCTCAGGGACATTCCCCTTTAGCATTTCACCCTCCGAATCGAAGACGCCGATAAAAGCTATCTCAGGCTGTTTGAGAGCCTTGTCAACAAGTCGCTCAATCGTTCTGAGAATCTTGGCAGATGGGCGGTTGAGATCAACAGAGAGATAGTTGTCAATTAGAGTGTTAATATCTGCTATGTCACTCATGCTACCACTCCATGAATCAATGAGGTTCCCAAATTCGTTTGCTAAAGCTCGACCCAATGATTGCATGAGGTTCTTCACCTGTGTCAGTGACTGGTCTGTCGAGGACATAGATACCAAAGCAAATGAGGGAAAGAATGTGTATGACCAGACACAGTCTTGCATCTCAAGGGTGTATACTCTCTCAGAAGATGTACTTGAGCTGGATTGCATCATGACTACTGAGTTCCGTACATACGATGGTAGCGAGGCAAGGTCGATGACAACGTCATCCTCGAGCGAGCGTCCGTAAAGTGGCTCTCCTCCTTTGCTGACCAAGTATACATAACGAATCATTGTGGTTTCGACTCGGTGGCTCAATGCATGTTTCCTGAGTCATAAGGATTACTGGTCCTAGTGAAATAACAGAAACTTCGCCGGGGACATTACATTCTTATCTTCATTCGCTCTGGTCCACTGGAGGACTACATGGATGTCAGAAAAACCGATTAAGAAGAAGAAAAAGAGGAGAGAGCTTCAGAAGCGGACTCGCTATGACATCTATGCAGAGTTGCTTCGAGTGATCTACATTTGGGGATTTTGTCCTTTGACACGGGCGGCTCGTTCCACCAACATGCCTGTGGATAGGGCAAAGGAGTCGATAACGGAATTAGTAGAGAGAGGTCTACTCGAAGACGAAGATGATGACGGGATGACCGTCTTCAAAGTTACCGTTCGAGGTCATCAGTACTTAGAGCTGTACAAAAGACTCGCAGGACTTGTCGGAATTCCAATCCCAGAGCCAATCATAGGGATGTGAAGCAATGTTTGGAGGTCCAAAGCTAGTCACAATTAGTGACTACATTTCGTGACTCCGCTTTATATACTAAAAATGAACGAGAGTACATAGAATAACGCAAGGTGAAGGCCAAGATGGCTGAAAAATTATCATTCAGAAACGAAGATACAGTCGAACTCGGAAAAGTTGATGGAGATGTCGAGATACGAAACTGCAGAACTCTCGTACCATCAGAGGGCGACACAATAACAATCACAGGAACCCTACGTGTTGTAGATGAGCTTGATATCGAGGGGTCACTGCACTGCGGTCGACTCGAATCCAGGAGCAGAGACCAGATTACAGTCGAAGGAAATCTCACTGTAGATAAAGCAGCTAGTGTCCCACGAGGAAGTCTTGCTGTGCGTGGAGATGCCAAAGCTCGTGATGTCCAAGTCGGCGGATCGTTCAAAGTTGAAGGAAATCTTGACTGTGTTGCTGCAAAAGCAGGAGGATCCATCAAAGTCGTGGGTGACGCAAAAGCTCAGAGACTCACCGGAGGCGGTTCTGTCAAGATTGAGGGCAATGTCGATGTTGAGAGAGTTTCAGGCGGTGGTTCTGTAGGCATCCAAGGAAGTATTCAAGCTGAAGAATTTGATGCAGGCGGCTCTGGAAAGGCTGTACGCGGTTTCATCAAGAAAGTGTCAGTTGGCGGAAGCTTCAAAGCTGAAGAAGCTATCGAAATCGAAGACCTTGACGTTGGTGGAACAGCCAAGGTTGGTCCTGGTTCTAAGATCACAACAGTCGACATTGGCGGCACTTTCAAGGCTGAAGGCGAATTCGAATTCGGTGAAATCAACGTTGGCGGCACTGTAAAAATCATGGGTGATGCTACAGGTCGATTGATTGACGTTGGTGGCACTGTAAAGACTGAAGGAAATCTAGAGGTCACAGAAGGCCTCGAAGTTGGTGGAACTGTCGCAATAGATGGCAATCTAAAGAGCGATGGCAAGATCAAAGTGGGCGGCACTGTGAGAGTGGAAGGTCGGATTGATACCTTTAGGATAATTGTAGGTGGAGAGATCCGTGCAAACTACATCAAAGCCACTGATGGATTCAGAATCGGTAAACGATCTGAGGTCAAAGGTTTCGTAGAATCAAACGAGATTCTCATTCGTGAGCGTGCAAGAACAGACTCACTCCATGGTAATGACATCAGAATTGAGGAACGAGCACGTGTTGGAAATGTCTATGGAAAGACCATCTACATCGAGAGAGATGCCATCGTAGAAGGCGAGCTGCTCTACTCAGAGAGTTTGGAGGCTGAAGATGGAGTCACCTTTAGAGAGGAACCACGAAAAGTGGACCAGTTACCGCCTCCTGAGAAAGTCAGCTAAACGAATGATTTGGTCTTCACTCTCTATGATAATGATGTTAGGGGTTGTACATCAGCCCCTCGTAATTCCTATTTTCTAAGAACGAATATCCTGCGACCAGAGTCTGGACTGTAGGTGTTCTTCTCAAAGTCTCCAAATTCTCCTTCAACTTGCATGTTAGACATGCGAATGAGAAGGTCCGCCTCCCGATTGAAAATCAGGGCGACTTTGGATACAACATCAATCTCATTGGTTACCTGACCATCAGAATCCTGAACAGTGTATCGTAGTTCTACTCGCATGAGTTGGTTTGGAAAATCTGACTGGATAACTCCAGATCTTGTAACTCTTCGACCATCTGGTAACTGAGCGGGAGCATCCTCGAACTTAGCACGTTCATACTGTTGCGCACCTGGATAGAGGTCGAGGATGAAGAGCCCACCATCTATGAGATGGTCTCTTACACAGTGAATGGTTGAAAGTTGATCCTCAGTATTGAGAAGATGACCAAATGAATTAGGAATAATGACAAGAGCAAATTTCTGGTTCAAGGTAAATTTCTTCATAGACCCTTGAACCAACTTGATCCTGGAGGACACACTCTCAGGTGATTTCTCGAGTTTGTCAAAGGCCACAGCCAACATTGATGGCGACTGCTCTAAAGCTACAACATCGAACCCTTCCTGAGCAAGAGCAAATGTGACCCTACCTGTTCCTGCAGCTAGATCAAGTATTGGAGATCCAGTTCTTTGTGCATATTCCAAGAAGAATGGAATATCCTTGTTGTCAGCAAAGAGGTCGTAGAACTCACCTACTCCCTCGTAACCCGATTCTTGCTCGTCGAATGGGGGTTCAGCAGGCATGCTGCCACCAGCTACTAAGCCGGTACAGACGTTGAATCCACTGGAATCTTCTCTTCCAAGTGAGCACGATATCTATCAGGAACTGGATAATTGTGGAAGGAGTGTGAATACCAATCATTCATCATTACTTCCAGTTCTTTATTGATGCGACTCCAAAGGTCCTCGTTCAATTCTGGATGAATGGTCCAAACCTTCCTTTTCTCAGTGCCCTTAACCTTTCCCTTCTTGGAAACCTGCTTACCTCGAAGGAATGTCAGATAAGACTGTGAGAAAGTCTTAATGATACGTTCGGGATTCTTAGCAAAGTCCACCTTTGTTGGATCAACATCATAGACTGAAATGTCAGCATCTGCGCCAACGCCAAGATGACCTTTGTAAGCCTCGATTCCAAGAATCTTAGCTGGAGCAGCTCTTGTTGTGATTGCAATCTCGTAGAGATTCCACTCTCGTTCAATTGTAGACAGAGCTGTTCTCTCATGAACAAACTTATGCATGTCCTCCATCCAAATGTCACGTTGCTTCTTGCTCATTAACCAAGATAGAACAAGGGGATACTTGGTGAATGGTCCGGCATTGGGATGATCAGTACTCATTATGCAACGCCAGACGTCGTCGACACTGAGAGCAAACTCAAGTGGAATTGCCCATTGTACAGAGTTACCTGCTGCCTTTGGTGAATAGGTGTAGGGGACAATGCCAGCACCACCTGGAAGTTCGACATCCACTGCGATGTTCACCCACTTCCCTCCTGTAAGCTGATAGAGATAGAACTCAAAGGGGCCATCTCCAGTCATTGTGGTTGCAGGACCAAATGTGATCTGTCCCATGTCCGCAGTGAAGTGTTTGTTCTTGTTAAAGTACTTAGCAAACTCCAGACCGCCAGATTGAATGTCCTTCCATTCAGTGCTATTTTCCTCAGTACTGCCCAGTGTTTCAAAAGACATGTGTGTTAGATGCGCGATATGCTTTCGGCTACCATGACCTTTGATATCGCGAATAGCGTCTAGCTGTTGAATCGTGGTATCGATGTTACCTACTCGACCGAGGTTGTTCGGATGGAAGTGCATCATATGAGGAAGACCCAATGACTCGACTGCCTTGCAAAGTCCTCGAGTTACCTCCTTGGGGGAGATGTCCCATCCTGGAATCTCACCATCAGGGTCTCTCAAGTCAACTCCATGAGCCCACGCATAGGTGCCTCCGGGGTTTACAACCTTACAACCTAATCCTCCCACTTTCTGAATGACCCATGCTAGGTATGCAGCAAGTCCATTGAGGTCTCCTTCTTTCACATAGTGGAATGTGATCATACTGTTGCAGAACATAGGGAGGAGTCCTGAGTCAAGATTGGGCAAGTCCTCCATTTCCTCCCAAGACCCAAGCGCTTTGAGCGCAGGAAGAGCTGGCTCAATGACTGTTGTATAACCCATAGCTGAGTATCGGTATCCAATGACATATGAGTTGGGCATTGTGTAACCTACACCACTACGGGTATACTTTGTCTTCGGAACTGGGTCCTTTCGATGGTCTTCCGGACAAATGGATCTACCAATGCCTACCTTGCTCCCTACAATGTGAGCGTGCATATCAACCCCGCCAGCCATCACCATTCTACCCTTGAGGTCAATCTTCTTTGCAGATGCATCACATTTGTCAACAATCTTACCATCTGAGATACAGATGTCCTTGATCTCTCCATCAATGCCATTCATTGGGTCATAGACCCGACCATTAGTGAGAATTGTCTGCTTGCTCATTTCTTCAACCTCCTTACTTCATCGTATATCATTCTCAAGACATCTCTGTCCGCGAGAATACCCTCTGGTGGGTCGACTACCTTCTTGAGGTATAACGGCAGTCCATCCATACGAGTAGCTGCTCCATCACTCTCGATACCAGCGATGGCAGTCTGAATATTGACCTTAGCAAGAAGAGAGGTCATGTTTCGTTTGGGGTCAATATTGATGATTGGAATTCTACCAAGATGTTTCACAGCATCTTTTGGAAAGTGTGCAGCGGGATCAGCTGCGATGTTTAGAAGCGCATCAGCCTCGCCTCTCACAAGCATGTCAACTGCTGTGTATTCACCAGGTTGGTACCTCGGATATCCACGAGCATAATCTACTGCATATGGATAACCAGTCTGCCAGGTCGATGTCTTGTTTGCACCTGCTACGTTGTAATGCCCTCGCATGGGCATCATTCCCCACTTTGTGAAGTGGTTAAGGTCCTGGATTAACCTGATTGCTGCATCGATGTTCCTGTGGCGTCCCTTAGACTGTGTCAGGCCTAGACCGAAGAAGAGGACTCCATATTTTGCACTCTTCATTGCCTCTACGAGTTCGGTCATCTCTGTGATAGAAACCCCACCGACCTCTTCTACCTCCAGAATCTTACCTCGTGCAATTGCACGGAGTGCTGAGATGACTTCCAGGTCAGAGCCTGGGGCAATCTTAACGAATTTGTCAGCAACACCTGCACTGATGGTCTTTCTAACATCGACCACCCAGATCTTGCGGTCTTTCTTTCCATCTTTGATATACATACCATTTGCTCTGGTGTAGCGGCTCATATGTCTAGGATGAGCAAACTGAGGATTAGATCCCCAATAGATAACGAGGTCAGCTCTGTGTCGTGTTTCTGCAAGAGCCGCGATTGACTCTCCAGACTCTTGAGCACCCAAGATAGTGGGTCCATGACAGACTGACGAGGTGTTATCAACAACACCACCTGCTTCCTCAGCAATCTTGTAAGCCTCTCGGTGAGCGTCATTTTCTGTGGAACTCAATCCATATACTAACAGACGCTTAGAATTGACAATAATCTCAGCCGCCTTCTTCACAAGCTCTTTGAGAGGCGCCTCCATCTCAAGACGATCATCATGGTGGTTGAGAAATTTCGCCTGACTAATTGAACATCCGTTCTTGTTGTCTGTAATCTTGTTGCCCTCAATAGTGAGTGCTATGTCGTCACACAGACAACCACAGAATGGGCACACAATGTGTTCTTTCATTCCAGAATCTTCAGTCATTAGTCTCCCTCCACCATTTGTTTCAATAGTTCCTTCACATCAAGCACGCTTTCACCTTTTGCAGCAAAAAGCTGTGCTGAAACACTCTTGAAATCAGGCATCCCTGTACCTTCTGTGTCTGGCCCTGTTACTGCATTAGCATAAGGACCACATGGGATAAACACGACACCAGGTTCTGCTCTGCGGTCAAGCTTACTTGCCACAACAACACTGCCATGTAATGTTTCAACACGGACCGGGTCACCTTCTTCTAATCCTAAGGTTTCAAGGGTAACTTTGTCCATCTCACAGAATGCTACTTCTTTGAGATACTCAGGACCAAGCTTCCCCAACTCCATCGCTCGCCCTTGTTTAAGGGTCCGACCAGAAGTTAGTAGGGCTTCGACTCCCACACGACTCATCCAAGACATCTCCGAAAATGTGATTTTTGACTATTCAAACCGCAATAAGAATTCTTGGGGAAACGAATTATTAAGAAAAGATGAAGTAGGGAAGCGGAGAGAGATTCCAATCCATTCAGATTGTCACCCATAGCGCAACTATTTTTTTACTCCGAATCCCTACCATTTTTCGTTGTACAACCCGATTATTTACGTTAATGTGTATCCAGATACACCATGAAAACGATGTAAAAACCACATCAAATGTACAACCACGGTATTACTTCTGTCACTTCGAAGCCTTTATCAGACAAGGTTCGCGGAGGGCGCCCGAAGCTCTCAGTCAAGACAAGGTTGCTGAATATTACAATGACAGTTGATAAGAAGACGCTAAAGGAGCTCTATACAAGAACGCTGAAAGTGCGTAGGTTCGAGGAAAAGGTCTGGGATCTCTTTGGTGAGAACCTTGTTCCAGGCACGCTGCATCTTTACCTGGGACAGGAAGCCGTTGCAGCTGGAGTGACTACAGCTCTCAAAAAGACAGACTGGATACAGAGTACACACAGAGGACATGGACATGTAGTTGCAAAAGGCGCGGATATGAACGCAGCCCTTGCAGAACTACTTGGTAAAGCTGATGGGTCCTGCAAGGGAAAGGGCGGTTCTATGCACATCACCCAGTTTGATGTAGGTGTGCTAGGTGCTACAGGAGTGGTCGCGTCCGGGCTCCCAATAGCAGTAGGCGCAGCACTATCGTGTCAGATGAGAGGCACAAAGGATGTTGTAGCATGCTTCTTTGGTGATGGAGCATCAAACAACGGAACCTTTGGCGAGTCCCTCAATATGTCTGCAATCTGGAAACTCCCCCTGATTTGGGTTGTAGAGAACAACTTGTACGCAATGGGCACCCCAATCAAAATGATGTGTCCAAGTGCCAACATTGCACAGAGGGCAGATGGTTATTGTATCCCGAATGTTGTTGTCGATGGGAACAATGCACTGGAGGTCTATGAGGCGACTGTGGAAGCGGTGAAACGTGCTAGAGCAGGAGAAGGGCCGACATTGATCGAGTGTCAGACCTACAGGATGCGTGGTCACTCAAGATTTGATCCTGCAAAGTATCGACCGGAAGACGAGGCAAAACAATGGTTGAGTGAGGAACGGGATGCGGTAAGAATCATCAGACAGATTGCTATCGAGAAAGGAGCCTTGACTGAGAAAGAAGCTGAGAAGATTGACAAAAAACTATCCAAGGATGTTGAGAAAGCGGGTGATTTCGCTAAGAAATCAGAATATCCCAAACCTGAGGACGCTCTAGAAGATGTCTTCGCGGAGGTGTCCTAGATGGCCGAGATAACATATAGAGAGGCTCTCAAGGCGGGTCTTCGCGAAGAAATGCTACGTGATGAACGTGTGTTCATCATGGGAGAGGATGTCGGTCTCAACTGGGGTGGAGCCTTCAAGGTCACGAAAGGACTGGCGGAGGAGTTTGGTGAGGCGAGAGTTAGAGACACACCAATCTCTGAGAACACCATCGCGGGTGCTGCTGTTGGAGCAGCTATCACTGGACTGATTCCTGTCGCTGAGATCATGTTTGGAGACCTCATCACCCTTGCAATGGACCAAGTCTGCAACCAGGCAGCCAAGATGCGGTACATGTTCGGTGGACAGACCTCAGTTCCACTCGTACTCCGAAGTGTGTTTGGCGGTGGGAAGAACATAGCATCACACCACTCGCAGAGCCTTGAATCGTGGTTCATGCACACTCCAGGGCTCAAGATTGCAGTTCCAGCGTTTGCCTATGATGTGAAGGGACTCATCAAGACAGCAATTAGAGATCCTGACCCCGTCATGTTCTTTGAGCATAAGCTCGTTTATGACAAGAAGGAAGAGGTTCCTGATGAGGAGTACACTATCCCACTCGGTCAGGCTAAAGTGAGAAGAGAAGGCGCAGACGTCACAGTCTGGGGGACTTTCTTCATGCTCCACAAAGCCTTAGAAGTTGCAGAAGAGCTAGAGAAAGAGGGAATCAGTGTTGAAGTCATCGATCCAAGGACACTCGCACCCTTGGACACAAAGACTCTGATTGATTCAGTCAAGAAGACAGGAAGATTGGTGTTGGTTACAGAGGAAACCAAGACTGGAGCGACTACTGCAGAGGTTGCAGCTATTGTTCAAGAAGAGGCATTCGACTGGTTGGATGCCCCGATAAAGAGGGTAAATGCTCCTGATACACCGGTTCCATTCAGCCCACCACTTGAGCAATATTTCATTCCTGATAACAAGCGCATAGCACAGGCTATCCGCGATATCGTGTAGGTGAAGTCAAATGGTAGCAACCATGATCATGCAACGCATGAGTGTAGCCATGGAATATGGTGTGATACTCAAATGGTTGAAGAAAGAAGGCGACATTGTAAAGCAGGGCGATCCAATCGTTGAGATTTTTGGTGAGAAGAATGAGTTTGAGTTGGAGTCACCAGCAGATGGAGTCCTACTCAAGATACTCTGTGATGTTGATGATGAAATCCCCATCAGTGAACCTATTGCTTACATCGGGAAGAAGGGAGAGAAAGTTCCTGATGTCATGCCAAAGAAGCTGAATGTGCCTAGTGCAGCAGCACCTAGCATTTCGACACCAACTCCTGCGGCATCTACTCCAGAACCAAAAGCAGCGGCGAAACCCATTACGCCTCCAGGTGAAACTCGCTTGCCTAGTGGAAAGATCAAAGCATCACCCCGTGCAAAGAAGAAAGCAAAGGAGTTGGGTATCAATCTTTCCCTAGTTGTTGGCACTGGACAAGGTGGAAGGATTGTGGAAAAGGACGTTCTTGCTGCTCAGAGCACACCTCCATTCACAGTCACAGATGATCGAAAGGTCAAACAAGTTGCACCATTGACACCACTACGGAGGACAATAGCTCGAAGGATGACTCAAAGCTACCAACGCCCACACATAACCATGATCACTGAGATTGACATGACAGAGGTCGTGGAACTCCGTGAGGAGATCAATGAGCGCGTTGAGAAGAAACATGGTATCAGGATTTCTTTCAATGACATAATCGTAAAAGCTGTAGCGGATACACTCGAGAGATTTCCGAAGTTCAACGCCACTCTTGATGGAAATGAACTTGTTATGTTTGATGAAGTAAACATTGGTGTAGCAATGGCAACTGATGAGGGTCTGATTGTACCAACTGTCAGAGATGCAAACAAAAAGTCAATCACTGAGATTGCTCTTGAAACCAAGGACTTTGGCAGAAGGGCTAGAACCAACGAATTAAAACCAGAGGAACTCACAGGGAGCACTTTCACTGTGTCAAATCTTGGACCATTCAAGGTTGACCTGTTCATTCCAGTCATTAATCCCCCAGAATCAGCAATACTTGCTCTTGGACAGATAAAGAAGAAGCCGGCTGTGATAGATGACAAGATTGTAGTCAGATCTTTGATGATGGCTAGTTGTGCCGTTGATCATAGAGTACTGGATGGCGCTCCTGCAGGGCAGTTTCTAACAGCCCTGAAAGAAACCCTCGAGAACCCATTCATGATGAAGTTCTAGTTGTGATTCTTCCAAAACATTATCAGCCTTCACATAGGAAGCTCACCTGATAGTGAGATGATTCATTCTAAGACATGTCCAAAATGCGGTAGTAGTAGAATAGCTGGACCTCACAGGGTAATGGGTCAACACCACGTAAGAATTGACCTTCCAGGATTTTCTACTGCCACATTGGAGAGCTTCACATGTGCTGACTGTGGATTCACTGAATTCTATGCGGACCGAATAGGATTACAAAACATCAATACATCAGGTAGATTTCTCCAAGAGTCTGTACAACCTGAACTACATATAGTAAGGCGAGATTGCCCATACTGTGGGACTCAGTTGAAGACGGGAGCCACATTTTGCCAAGAATGTGGTCAATATATCTCATAATTTTCGACGCACAATATCAGGGGGACCTTATATTCTAGAGAGCAGACCGAATGTCGACACGAGTTATTCGTGTCAGCCTCGAATACGACATCTGCTCCAAGCCTCAATCGTTGCTCTGAGGCCTTCTGCCGATGGCGAGCAACTTACTTTAGCCATCGGTAACCCACCTTTTAGGCGTGCAACAAGCTAATCAGGAACAAAGGTATGTAACAGATGGAATGGATAACCGAGTGAGAAATGAATGACCTGGCGGCTGATTGATGAGGATAGCACAGATGTCTATCAAAACCTAGCATTTGACGAGGCAGTAGCCAGAGTCACAGCTGATCAGACTGAGAAATCAAACACTGTTCGTTTCTGGCGGTCTGATAGAGCCGTAGTTATTGGTCGATTTCAATGCGTCCACAAAGAAGTCAATCTACAATACTGCAAAGAGAAGGAGATAGCAGTAGCTCGACGGTTTACAGGGGGAGGAGCGGTCTTTCATGACCCTGGAAACCTGAACATCTCATTCTGTGTGAATAGGAGCGAAGAATATGTCCCGAAGACATTGAAGGAGATCTATGAGGTCTTCATTGGTGGTGTCACATCCGCATTGCAATCGATTGGTGTTCCAGCAGACTATGACCCAATTGGATCTTGTATCAGAATCAATGACCTAAAAATAACTGGAACCGCAGGATGGCTCAAGAGAGGAGTTGCATTTCTACATGGAACGCTCTTAATCAGGGCCGATCTTCCAATGCTGCAACAGAGCCTATCAGCGCCAGAAGGACAACCTATGTTTCTCCGTGACAAGACCCGAATCAGGTGCATGGACAGTAAACGGGACAATGTGACGAATATTGCAGATCAGGTCAAAGAGTGTCCCTCGGATGAAGCTGTAAAGACTGCCATTGTACAGAGTATCAAAGACATCTCTGGAGAAGATGTCCTGAAAGGAGAGTTATCCAAGAAGGTGAGGGACACTGCACAGGCTTTATATCAGAGCCGCTATTCCCAGTCCGAGTGGAATCTGGGTACACCAACCCGGTGAATCTGAGGTATGTTCCAATGACTGATGATGTTGAGAAGACACTGAAGAGTTTCATGAGACATTTTGGTGCACTTAACCGAGATATTCCTGACACAAGGAATGCATTCACTGACTTACAGAAGACAGTGCACAAAGACGGCGCACTTTCAGCCAAGTTCAAAGAGATAATCTGTATCGTGGCTTCAATCCTCTCTCCCTGTGAGGAGTGTATGGTCTATCACACAAAACAGGCTCTCACGCTAGGAGCAACAAGAGAAGAGATTATGGAAGCGTGTTCCGTTGCGATTGTCATGGGTGGGGGTCCAGCAGCTTCACACGTTGCCACTGTGCAAGACTGTCTAGATGCTTGGGCTCCTAGGGGTAAATGAAGTCCCGAACGCAGAGGAATTTCACAGGTTCAGACCCTCGATTAAAAAACTGGTGAGGCTCACTACCACTAATGTGAAGGACATCACCAGGTTTGAGAAGTAATTCCTCATCCCCAACCGTGACTGTTGCTTCTCCACTTAAGATGTAAACTCCATGTTCATGGGGATGAATATCATAAGATGTGTGACCACCAGGTTCGATTATGTAAGCCCGTAGTGCAAAGTTCTTTGATGAAGTTTCAGGATGGAGAAATCGTTTGCGCCGCACACCTTTCATATCAGGATGATCATAG
>JASFEF010000048.1:0-15823 GCA_050124975.1 Candidatus Thorarchaeota archaeon
CTCAACATGGATGTCATGTTTGGCTGCGGTCTTGAAGAGGCTTGTAGTAATCTCAGTCGAAGGAGTTCCAGGATAGGATGCACAGAATCCAACACCTGCTTCTAATGCTCCTCTCGCGATGGCTTCATTACCGCTCATGATGATGCCGCGTTTGGATTCACTCATTCTTTCCCTCTCAGACTTACAGCGAGTGGGGTATCACAAAACACTTTCGAATCTCATAAAATAGTCAGATAACTCATAACCGATATTCGCCGACTGATATTTTCCATTGAGTCCTTAGATAGAACCTACTCTATCTATCGATAGGTGATGTCTAGATCTGTTACAAGCTTGACACATGAACCAATCAAACAATTACCAATGGGGCAATTGTCGTGAGCAAGTTCAAAAAGCCTCAAAACTTTCTTCTCATTCACACCTTTTGGAAGTGTTACTTTGGTTACCACATCTATTGCTGTGAAACGACTCTGTCCTGATTTCTCATCGGTCTCATAGTGTCCTGTTATTTCTGAATGCAAGTCAAAGAGTTCTATGTGTGCTTTTTCCAGTGCGATTTCGAAAACGAGATTCACACATGCCCCGATAGAAGCAAGGAAAAGCTGGTG
This sequence comes from Candidatus Thorarchaeota archaeon, assembly GCA_050124975.1. Lineage (GTDB taxonomy): Archaea > Asgardarchaeota > Thorarchaeia > Thorarchaeales > Thorarchaeaceae > SMTZ1-45. The sequence continues at coordinate 609 of JASFEF010000048.1, forward strand.
CGGACTTGTTGTTCCGGGGAAGTCCTTTGTCATAGGAGGCGGGCAGACTGCTGTACTCTGATATCCGCCTAGGGTGATACTGTGAATCTTCGGCATATCCGTTGAGGTTTGATGAGCTGTGTAGGTCGAGTTTCCCATTCTTTTTTTTTCTCTTCTGTAAAACTGTGTGGGCTGCACCAAGTAATAGGTTAGACAACCCCAAGAGATAATGAATTATAATTCAAAATAAACCTACAGGTATGGACATGATGGTGTATCTACGGTAAGATAAAATAAGACCACTTCCTCCTCGTTCAATGAGCGTAAATGCCTGAAGAACGAGAAAGCGAATCAAATGCAAAGAGAACCACATCTCTTCTATCTATATCTCATGACAAGGATGTGGATGGGCTTGCTGCAGCTGCCATTGTATGGAGATATGCAAAATCAAAAGGACTCGACTTCAAGGCAATTCTCACTGACTATGGTTCGTTTGAGCAAGTGTTCTCTTCCATTGCGAAACAGCGGGAAACACTCATCATCATCACAGATCTTGGAATGGATGACACAATCATTGATGTTGTACAAAAAGGATTGACCAAGGCAATCTCACAAGGCTGCCGGATTGTATGGCTTGATCATCATCAATGGTCAGACAATGCAATCAAGATGATTCTCTCTCTTGGCAATAAACCAGTTTTAAAGGTCAACCACGAGTTTTGTGCAGCAGAGATAACTCACAAGGTTCTCTTACCAAGGGATGAAGTGTGCACTGAACTTGCTAAGATTGCCCATGATACTGATTTCAACCTTCGAGAGATTGAAGCCGCCACAGCACTCACTGATGCTGTTAGTGTCATTCGTTTTGGGGCAATCGACAAGAAGGAAGATGTGACCCATGCTCTGTATCCTGTGCTCACAAAACTAGCTGAAAACGGGATGGATGGGATTTGGGACAAGGATGCTCACAAATTCAAAGACACACTTCTGAACAAACGAGTCGATAACTACAGGAAAGAGAAGAAGAAGAAGATGAGAAAGGCACTGACTGGACATCATGATCAGGTAATCCACGGAAAACTTGTTCGAATTGTCGAGATTCCCACTGGCCTAACCTCGACAGACATGGGTACTTTTGCTTCAAAACAAGAAAACCTGAGCGCCATCGATCCTGAGTTAAAGGTCGCAGACCTCCTCCTCTCACTCAGTCAAGGTGGGATGCTTGGATTCAGACGCGGTAGAGATGGTGTCTTGTGCAATGCTGCTGCAAAGCTGTTCAATGGCGGTGGACATCCATATGCAGCTGGTGGTGAGTACGGACTCTATGAAGATTTCAATGCTGTTTGTGATGACATCTTTTTGACTCTCTCAAAGAGCAGAGCGTGGGTTTCAGAATCTTAGGTCAATTGTTCTTTCTGTGCTGTCTTTGCCACTATTTCCAGAATGTCTACACTGTTTTCCCATATCTTCTCAAAGGTTCTAAACGCATCATCAAGGAGTCCAGGATTGTCTTTTCTATGTACAAGAGCTGCAACGTCTGACTCTTTAGCATGTGTCAGATAGAGGAGCATTTTGTTCTCATTGAGACTGACTATTCTGTACGTATTGATTGGTTCACGCGAGAGTCTTAGTTGGATGTTGCCTGTACTCGCTGCCTTTTCGAAGACATCCGCAAGCGGAACTAGATGTTTTACCATTAGGTCCACATCGAAGGTTTCCGAACCAGCAGAAGTGAGAAGTCCCAAGACCTTAACACCTCTAAATCCTGCTTGCATAACTCTCAACTCAGTCACGCCTCCAGGACCAAGCCCCTCTGCAAGTGTACTGGCATGACCTAGGACTCTTACGACATCTCCCTCATTTGCTCCGTCTGCGAACTCACGAATTATCGTGCTTCTTACATTCTCAACTCCTTCAATGAGAAGTGAGTCATCAATCCCGGAAACACCTGCCAGCTGTTTGTGAAGGATAAGTGCAAGATCCTGACTCTTAATAGATTTCAGACGATGGATCCTAGTCGTAAGATCCTGTCTTTTGGTCAGATTCCCTGCCAGCATTTCTTTTCGTCTTGAGTCTAAGGCTTTGGTCACATTTGATTCGGAGATTGAGTAGGTTCTCGGAGAATGGATTGTGTCTGCAATAAGGAATCCGTCTTCTTCAAGACTGTTCAAGCGTCTGTATATGTACGCCTTTGTGTACTTTCTATTAGCTATTGATTCAAGACTGGTAGCAATCTCATGATAATTCACAGGCTTCTCTACACCTCCAGCAGCCATGAGGACAGCTCGAAATACTTGCATCTCACTCGAGCCCATGTCTATTCCGAGTTTCTCAAGATTTGTCTGGAGTTTCTTAATCGCCACAGTATTCACCCCTCAAACTCCAGAAGGTCTGTTCCCTTCTCATAATCACTGTCAAAATTGTCTATGGCGTTGTCAACCAACTCTGCGTTACTGCTTCTAGGTAGCCATGTCGCTGATAATGGGCTCTCCGAAACAATAAGCACAATTCCTTCAGTGTTACGTCCAATGAATTGATACGTTGCATCTGTCCTAGGTAAGACTCTGCATCCAACTTTACCGCCCCGGCTTTGCATCTGATTGAGAACTTTCTTCATATTAAGTCGAAATCTCTTCTCACCCCGGTCATGATCGAGAGCTCGGATTTCAACACCTCTTCCAAGTAACTCCTCATATCTCATTACCCTTCTTGACTCAAGATAGTCAATCTCAGACATCCACTCTAGTTTGACTCTTACCACATCTCCTTTCTTGAGGCCATCGTATACTTTGTTTTCAAGCAGTTTCAGGATGTTATCCCATCCTTGGGCAAAGACCGACTTCTCGATCTTTATCTTCCCGGCGGCGTGATCTATCAGACCAGATGCCATGACATCAGAGTTCATTTCAGAAAAACTGGTAATCTCGGAGTCAATCTTCTCTAGTTCTTTCTCTAGGCTCCTGACATTCCGATTGACTATCTTTTCTACTGCTTTCTCTATGATTGCAACGGTTGAGTTATATCCGTGTTTATGGCCTCCCTTGTCAATTTTCAGGAAGCCTTCTTTTTCGAGCCATGAGAGACTCCTGTATATGAGTGAGTCTTTTCCCTTTCTTGAACCCTCATCTTTGGCTAGTTGTTTACGTATTGTTTCAAAGTTTATGAAATCAGTGGGCTCTTTCTGTGCTTTGATTAAAGCTCCAAGTACAACCATGTCCTTTCTGGTCACATCTAGTCCAATTATCTCAAGGACTTCTTCATATCTTACTTCGGTTGTCACCCTCAGCCCTCCTAATCATCCGGACTTATCCTCCTCTTTGCTGCTACTAATCTTGCTAATTAGTCCTCCGGGTTCCACACCGAAAGACTTCAGCACTTCTGGTGCAATGTCAATGAATGGGATTGCCTTCTTCCAATCTCTGTCAAAGGTCTTCACAGCATTATCAATCAGGTCTGGATTGAAGTCTCTAGTAATCCATGTGGCTGTCACTGGATTCTCAGCAATCACTAGAGCCATGTTGTCTCTATTGATGCTCACTTGGTTGTAGGTCTTAGGACCATCATAGATTCGGATATCGAATTTGACACCACTCTTTCTGAGCTGGAACAGGTTTTGCATTAATCCCACAGCTCCCTCAAGGTCGACTGACATGTTACTAGTCATCTCCTCAAGATTGAACACATCAGTTGATAACATATACCTAATTTCAGCACCTCTCTTTGCTGCTTCAATGAATTTCGTAGAACGATCCAAAGTGGTATCATCGACAAACGGTCCCATCCACAAGACTGTCACTCGGATTATGTCTCCCTTTTTGGCTACATCAGTCATATTGTACTTGAGCACTCGATGGAGGTCTTCTACACCCCGAACTATACGTGAGCTGATCTTCTGACGAGCTCCTGTCACACTCTTCACAAACTGCTGGGCAAGTTCCCCACAGTCCAGATTGGTGACATCCACAAGGGTCTTGTCAATCTCAACCTTCTGCTTCTGAAGGTCCTCAATCCGCTCACTCTTCAATTGCTCAAGTCCTGCCATTACGGTGTTCACATCTGCAATGTACCTCTTGCGATGAGATGTTGGGTTCTCTAAACGTACAAGCTGGACATCAACCAGTGATTTGAGTACCCTATGTACCCACGCCTTTGTCAGCTTAGTTCCCTGCTCATCTTTCATAAGCTGATCATAGATCTCTCCAAAGGTCAATGGGATTGGGGGATCTTTCTGGATCTTGAGAATCGTACTCAACAGATTCATCAACCGCGACTCCTGACGCTCTCCAGTCAGAAATCCACATAGTTCTAGGGCTCTTGAGATTCCATTTTCTTCCATCATAGAATACGCCTCGGTACTCAATCTTGAGTAAGTCTCGAAAACCCCTCACTTACTAACTTTATGACTGTATACAACCACGCCATATATATATGATGCCAATATTACATCTTCCTAGCAGCTGTCCGCTGCTAACTCCGGGTGGATGCTTCACGGTAATCCACAAAACGGGCATGATACAGGGCTGCTGGCTCAAAACCCGGCCACGAAGCAGGGTGGCGCGGGGGGGTGTCCCCTGCTTCTACTCCTTGATTCTCTCTCTTTTTTTAGAGTCCGCTCACAGCGATTGCTCGAAGGTAGCCTACTCCGATTTTGGCGACCATCGGCAGGAAATCTGTCATGAGGGTCATTATCGTTGCGACACTTGCGTTTCCCTGAATCAGTTCGTTCAGGGTCCTTGCGTCGAGTTGACCCAGCACAATCTCCGCAGCAGCTATCGGGTCATTGAACATGGCATACTTCGAGACCGCCCACATGCCTTTGCCCGTGTTCGTGATGCTATTGGCCAGTTGTGTCTTCCTGTATTCCTTCTCGTACTGTTCAACACTCTTCTTTGAAAAGTCGCCTGAGTCTGCCATCAGTTTTGCATGACTGGCCAAAACCTGGCCCGCATGGAAACAAGTGGTCACCCCGCCTCCGACAATAGATGAGACCTGCCCAGCCGAGTTTCCGCACAATGCTACTCCTTCATCAGTGAACTTTGGAATGATCCCAGCACAGGGGACAACACCACCATTCACAGCCGCAATCTTCGCGTTCTGGGTTTCAGGATGAGTCTTCATGTACTTCCTCAGGACATCCTGCATTGAAGGAAGCGCATGCCAGTTCGCTTTTGATGATGGGACTCGTCCGATTCCCAGATTGATTTCAGTTTCAGACCTTGGGTATAACCAGAGGTAACCCAGACCCACGTCTTTGCCAACGTAGAAGTAAGCGACCTCGGGATCGATTCCCTTACAGTTTGTGAGCTTGAATCGGTACCCGTAGCTGAGTAACCATTTTGGATGTGTGAAGCCTGCGGTCTCAGAGACCCTGCTGAAGGAACCATCAGCACCAACCGTCAGGCTGGCTCGCTCTTCCTCGGTCTGGTTGTACTTCACACCCACCACAGACTTGCCCTCTTTGATGACAGAACCTACACGAGCCTTGTACCTGAATTCAGCACCATCTGAGAGGGCACGGTCTCGCATCAGTTCTTGACACTTGTCTTCATCGAAGAGATAGGAGTTTCCAAGAAGAGTTCTGTCCACAACAATGTTAGCTCCAGTATCAAGACTCTCTCCCACTATCGAGGAATACTTGTTCCCAATGTATTCAGAGTCAGGTTTGACTCGTAGATAATTCAGGGCTTTGTCTGTGACAAGTTCCCCCATAAGGGAGTCAGTCACACCTTGACGTTTCTCGAGGACTAAGGTCTTGAGACCATATCCAGCTGTGTGCTCAGCTGTCATGAGTCCCGCTGGACCTGTCCCGGCTACAATCACATCATACGTCATCATTGAGGTGCTCCGTAGTGTTACTCGAGTCCTCTATGTATCATCTATATCTCTTTCTGAGTGGTCTTTGCCGGGTCAAAACCTATAATACAAAGTCAAATACACAACCGACGAAAGTCTTCCAGAAGGATTGATGATGAAAGCCACTTCCATAGCATATTCGATTTACTTGATCTTTTCGATTATGGTGAGTCTTACACTGGCTGCAATCCCTGCAATCCTTCTCTTCACAATCTTTGTACAGGAATTCACAATATTTCTTGACACAATCTGGCCCTTCTCATTCATTCATAACTGGGTCATCGGAACCTTTTCAGAATGGATTCCAGGATTTGCCCTACAATACTGGTGGCTTCTAATTCTATTTGTGCCCCTAGGTCTGATTTGCTATGCTGTGTTCCTCGCCTTTCTCTTGGGTCTCCTTAAGTTATCAAGAAGAGGAATTCCCTTTCTAGAAGATGGGTATTACGAGGCTGAATCTGAGGCTTGGTTGTTGTACGAGTACTTCGAGGTTTATTATATCCTCTACCCATACTTTGCTGGCTTCTTCAGTATCTTCTTTGACACGAAACCACGTCATCAGGCCTTCGGAGCAAAGATTGGTGAGAACTCGATTGTGGGTAACGGTCGTTTATTCAACCCTGAACGGACTATCATTGGGGATAACTGCTTCTTTGGTTATGATGCCATTTTGAGTGGTCATGTCTACGAGGGTAGGCGCCTTTATCTGCAGACAGTCCGACTTGGCAACAATGTCACTGTTGGTGCCAACGCCGTTATTCTTCCAGGAGCAGATATCGGCGATAATGTGATAATAGGTGCGAACTCGGTCGTGCCTAAGGACAAGGTGATTCCTCCAAATTCAATATGGGTTCATGGTAAAGCAATTCCAAGAGAGCCCACAACAATTGCTGAAGCGTTACACCAACCAATAGGTGGCCCCACAGTGGTCTTTGAAAAGATAGAGAAAGTCAGTGAAAATGAAGAGGACCAAGAAGAAGGAACAACAATTCCCTCTAACGGTGAGAGGTTCTAACTTCCTGCTATATGTGGTGGTATGAGTGCGCCTTTTGATGCTTCACGTTGACCACTTCTGGTATCGACCAAACGAGTCGAGTTCTGAAAAGCGTACAGAGATAGGTGAGTCGTTACACGTCTGGATCCACTCTGAGGAAGACGATGAAGACAATCGGACTGGAGTCCTTCGGAAGATGGTCAAGAATATCCGTTGGCTAGCAAAGAAGATTGATGTCAATGCTGTCACTCTACACTCTTTCGCTCATCTAGATGACAGCAAAGCAAATCCTGCATTTGCTGACTCCCTGATAGAAGAAGTTGCCTCGAAACTTCGTGACCGTGAATACAATGTTCACATCGTACCTTTTGGTCAGTTCTATGAGTTCAATCTGCATGTGAAAGGTCCTTCACTCGCGAAGGTCTTCAAGAGGATTATCTGAGAAAAAGTGGGTGGCGGGTGAGATGAATCATCTCAAGAATCCCGCCCTGTGGTTCTCTGTCAATGCTCTCTCTTTGTGCTGCTCGAACTCTCTGTGAGCAATCTCAGCAGCGAGGTATCGACGGAGTTCGATTGAATCGTCCTTGTACTCCTCTAGCTTTCTCTTCTTGATTCTAGCAGGAGTCACAATCTCGATGATAGTCTTACCAAAGCTGGTTATACGTTCAGTTACAATCACGTTGATCACTTCCTGTTCCAAAATGGAACTGTAGAATCTGCTACTCGATGTACCTACGGTAACTCGAGCTGGTATGTTGTTGAGAGGGATCATGTGTCCCTCGGATTACAATAAAGAGGAAGAGAGGTCGTGATATATCCACGACCAATACCACTGGTGTGGCTCTTTCTCTTGAGATGGATGAGCGTGCTTACCGATGGAAAGAAGTTCTGTAAACATCTGACCGTACTTGGTTCTTGAGTCTATGAAGTTCCTTCAGATCTGGTTCAGCACGGATTTTTTTCATTAGTTTTGCGAATGCCATTGTTTAAGCACCTACTAAATATTTGGCATACATTTGCATATAAATATTGCCAAACCTTAGGCATATATTTGGGCAAAGCAACCACGCTTTATCATGCCAGTATTTCACCGAAGCAAAAATACTGGTAGAATCACTTTTATATACGTTTGCCAAAGTATAAGTGTATTCATCGGCGTAACAAGACCGGAAAGGTGATCACACGCAATGTCCTTAAAACCTTCACTCGACCCCCTAGACATAAAGATTCTTCACGCCCTTGAAAAACATGGCACGAAAGTATCAACCAGAGAACTTAGCGAACTTTTAGATGAGCCGAGCCGGACAATCCGATATCGAATCTCGAAGTTGAAGGAGAAGGGAATAATCTGCAAGGCTGTAGTACAAACGCATGAGCGAAAACTCGGACTTGCTGAATACATACTCATTGTCACAAGTAATCCTTCAAGAGAATCAGAACTCAAGAAGGTACTGGAGGAAATTCCTGCTTTCTACTATTTTGCACCTTCGTATGGAAAATTCGAGGGATACTTCATTTACACAGTCTATCCTCTCAACACACCTCGTGTGATTATAGACCTTGCCGCCAATCTTAAGAAGAAAGGACTGATTGAAGACTACTATCTTTTCGATGTTGTTGACTATCAACGATTTGAGTCCAAGTTGTCAGAGATTAAAGACTGGGACTGGGATAAATGGGGAGAGTCACTCCCGAAGATAATGACCAAAAGAAAAGAGATTGATCTAGACTTGGAGGAGTTCCCTCAGACAGTTAGCTTCGACTCCAAAGACACTTTGATATTGAGACATATGGTGGAGGAGCCTGAAATCACACTAAGAGAGCTGGGTGAGATTTTGGACCTATCACAGCCACAGGTCCATAATCGAGTCAAGAAACTTGAAGAATCTGGAATTATCAGAGGTTACAAGTTGTCAATGAAACCATATGCAGAATCTTCTACGGCTGTTATCACATTCTTCAAATCAAAGGATGCCCGAAAAATCCTCCTTTGGTTTGACATGCTTCCATTCTACCATCAGGTCACAATGGAGAGCAGTAGTCATTTCTTTGTACAGGTCTACATACCCTCAACAGAAATCAATGAATACCTGAAACACCTCCGAAATCTCAAACAGTATACTGAGGAGATGTTCGTTCAGTTCATTGTTGAAGGAAAACACAAGGGATACTGTCATCTGATTGACATGTACAGTAAGGACACCGAGAGCTGGAGACTACCCTACGACGAGTTTTCAAAGAAAATCGAAGATATTGTGAAGGAAGCAAAGTAAGGCTTGATGGATTATTAGATGGGTTCATAACCTCATAATCAGACGTGAGGTTGCGATGTCCAAGACCAAATACACTCCAAGAGGTTATCAGACTCACATTCTCGAAGAAGTGGGAAAGAGGGAAGGCACACCCATACTCTTGGAGCTGGATTGTGGTCTTGGAAAACGATTTGTCACGCATCAACTTGTAGCTGAGAAGTACCCAAACTCCAAGATCATCATAGTAGTTCACTCATCATCATCCCTTGCTGAAACTGTTGACTATCTCCGAAGTGAATATGGAGGTCTAGAGGATGACCTCGGGGAGCTATCGTCAAGGGTGCCTTCGGGAAGACGTGCATATACACTACGAGAAAAGCGAGTCATTGTGGCAACTCCCCAGGTACTTGCTGGGATGTACAAAAAAGACCCAACACTACTCGAGCCCTTCGAGATGGTTCTCATCAATGAGGTCGACACCCTGGTTCGGAGAACTGGAACTCGAACAGCCATCGTCTTCCCATGGCCAACACTTCTCATGTACTTGCAGGATAAATGGCTCATTGGGATGAGTGGTACCCTCCGCGATGATCATGCCGTATTCAACAACGAGCAAATGGAGATTCGAAAAGAGCTAGACACTCTCAGGGATTTCTTCCCTGGTGCTGAGTTAATCACCATGGAAGACCTCTACGGTACTGATGTCGAAGAGTATCTAGAGTCTACATTTCTCACAGTCAGCACAGTGAATGACCCAAAGATTCGCTCAATCTCCAAGGTCATAGATGAGCTCGTCAGAAACACAAGAACCGACATCATGAATGAGTTAGCAGAGGAAGACAATCTCTATCTCATTGATGGGGATGCACGTAGACTTCACCTCATGTTGGAACGCCTTCCAATCACTGAGGAACTGAAGGGACAATACTCTGGACTACTTATGCTGCGAAAGTACGTATATGCCATGCCTCCAAAGAGATTCCTACGTATGTTTCATGGTGATTATCTTAAACATTACTTCAACCTCAGTGAGCTCAGAAAGACACTCCCAACAATCTCATCCAAAGTCACTCGAGTGCTGAAGATTGCATTGAAGCATGAGAAGACAGTGGTTCTTACATCCTATCTTGAGATGGTGTCTCAGACAAAAGATGTTCTTGAGAAAGCAGGTCTAAAGGTCCTTACAATAACCGGTGAAACCCGTGACAAAGGTGAGGTTCTGAAAGCGTTTCGTGAGGATAAAGATGCCAAGGTTCTCGTGATGTCTCCAGTAGGCGAGAGAGATCTCGATATCCCTCAAGCGGAGGTCATGGTTGTTTGCGACTCAATAAACACATCAAAAACGATGTATCAAAAGTTCAAACGCACCCGAGGCGGACTCGTCATCCTTCTCGCTTATTCTGGGACCTCTGAAGTGCGTAAGGTGAATCGGCTCATGTCCCGCATCCTAGACCGATATCCATGGTCCACAGCAGTGATCGAAACCGACACTGAGAAGCTTGGCTAGCCCTGTCATTACGATTATAAGAGCCGCGGGCACTCTCGAAAACGAAACACGTTGACCGATGACAATGAGCCGAATATTGCTATTGGCACTGATATTGTAGAGATAGACAGGTTCCGAAATCTAGAAGATGGAGCCGCTTTCTATGCTCGTGTCTTCTCAGCAAAGGAGCTCGAATATTGTCGTGGTTTTCAAGATTCGTCTCCTCACTTCGCAACTACCTTTGCGGGAAAGGAGGCGGTCATTAAAGCAACAAACTCAAACTGCAGAGTTTCCCTGAACAACATTGAGATACTGCGAGATGCGGATGGAGCACCATATGTCATCCTTCATCAACACTGTGATCATGACATATTTGTGAGTCTGTCCTATTCATCATCACATGCAGTGGCTGTTGCACTCGCAGTCCACCATGATTACTTACAAGATGATAATTTTATTCGAGGGCTGCTGGAGGAAACAGTGAAACAGATTCTCCCTAGGAGTTAGGTCCCATGACAAATAACAATCAGGATATTGAGGCAATTTTACAACCAGTCAGAGAGAATCCCACATATCTCAATCTATGGAGTGCCTTCAAGAAGATTCAATCACTTGACATTCAGGTATCCACAGAGAAAGACTTCCTCAGTATTGCAATCATCGGATCTTCCACTCTTGAGCCACTGGCAGCTTGTCTTGATATCAAAACAAGATTGGAAGGCTTCCAGACCAGTACTTACATTGGAGGGTTCAATACTTATCGTCAAGAAGCACTTGATAAGAACTCACCTCTTTACAATGGGAACCCTGATGTCATCATTCTGTCAGTTGATGCTGCTTCTGTTTTGGACAAATTATTCCTGTCTAAGTTTGTTAGAGCATCAGAAAATCAACGCATTGCTATGCGCGCAGACCTTGTAACTGGCATATCATCAGTCACTGAAACCTTAGAGAAAAACACCTCTGCAATGATTCTGGTCAACAACTTCATTGTACCGGTCTTTTCGCCCCTCGGGATAGTGGATAACAAACAAAAGACTGGGTTGAAGAAGTTCTTTGAAGGCGCAAATGAATCTCTTGCCGGTTTGTTCATGAAGAGTAACCGAGTCTTCATAGTGGATCTTGACTCAATCTCAAGCAATTATGGAAAATCTCAGGTCCTTAATTGGAACACATGGTATCGTGGCTCAATACCTTTCAGTGAGGATTTCACACCAATCTTGGCTGACGAGTATCTTCGTTATATACGGGCGTTAAAGGGTAAGACGAAGAAGTGTATCGTATTGGATCTCGATAATACTCTTTGGGGTGGTATTATCGGTGAAGACGGCCTCGAGGGAATCAAACTGAGTAACACATCCCCTGGAATCGAATATGTTGATTTTCAGAGAGGTCTCTTGAGTCTCTATAACCGGGGTGTAATCCTAGCAATCTGCAGTAAGAACAATTACGATGATGCCATCAAGGTCTTCCAAGAGCACCCGTATCAAGTGCTCAAGGAAGAGCATTTCGCGGCTATGAGGATTAACTGGCAAAACAAGGCCGCAAACATAGCCGATCTCGCCAAGGAGATTAACATTGGTCTTGACAGTATGGTGTTCTTTGATGACAACCCCGTTGAGCGAGCACAGGTTTCTCAGACTCACCCTGAAGTACTGGTTGTTGAACTACCAAAGAACCCGCGGCTCTATAGACAGACCTTAGAGAATCTGAACGTCTTTGACGTCCTCTCTCTCACTAAGGAAGACTTGGTAAGGGGTGAAATGTACGCAGGGAAACGAAAGAGGGCTGAACTAGAACAGAGTGCAGAGTCAATAGAGGACTTTCTTAGAACACTCGATCTTAAGGTGAAAATTCAGCCTGTTGACGACTTTGACACACCCCGTGTTGTACAGCTTATTGGTAAGACCAATCAGTTCAATCTCACAACACGGAGATATACTGATGCTGAAGTTCGACAATTCAGAGAGGACAAAGATTCCATTGTTTATAGCATGGCTGTGACAGACAAGTTTGGCGATGAGGGTGTTGTTGGCGTAGCAATCGTCAAGAAAAAGGATGATGACTGGTGGATTGACTCTTTCCTCATGAGCTGCAGAGTTATTGGTCGTTCAGCAGAGACCGCCCTTCTTGCTAGGATTGTTGCTGATGCTAGATATGGAAAGGCGAAGAGAGTCATTGGAGAGTTTATTCCGACTAAGAAGAACCCACCTGCTGCAGACCTCTATGAGAACCATGGGTTTGGGATGTCTACAGAAAGCGATAATAATGGAACAACTTGGATACTCAATCTTGAAACTGACACAGTAGAAGTCCCAGATTGGATTGAACTGCAAGAGGAATGAGTGAATGACTGACGTTGATGACAAGCTTCTAGAGATTCTGTCAAAGGTTCTGCTATTGGACAAAGACAAAATCACAGATGACCTTAGACGAAAAGACTTCGAACCATGGGACTCGATGGCTCATCTGGTCATAGTTAGTGAGATTGAGAACGAGTTTGAGATGTTCTTCGAGGATGAAGAGGTCGTTGACCTATGGACCCTGGGTGATATCAAGAAAGTTCTTGCATCCAAATTGTCTTCCTAGTCCTTCTTAGGTTCAAGCTTCTGGACCATCCGAGCAGGATTCCCTGCGACAAGTGTGAGGGGTGGTACATCCTTGCTCACGACAGCTCCTGCCGCAACTATTGCTCCTTCTCCTACAGTGACCCCTGGAAGAATTATCGCACCAGCAGCTAACCACGCACCCTTACCAATTACAACCTTCTTGGGACCCTCATGAAAGATGCGTCTTCTCTGGTGATATGGACTTGCCCCTGAATGCGCCATGATCTTCACTCCAGGTCCAATGCTAGCCCAGTCCTGAATCTCAATATACTCAGGGTATTCTCCATCAATAGCAACTAGGAATCCCATGTAGACCCCTTTTCCAATCTTCACGCCACATCTACGGTAGACACTTGCTCGGAACTGGTATGATGGTGCTACCCAAGCCAAAATGCGAAGGAATCTTCCAAGTAGTTTTCCCATATCATGTCACCTAATCATTCTTTTCCACAAGACCCTTCTCAGGTAATCTGAGAACACCCAGTTATCAATATCGCCGGTGAGGAGAAGACAGAATTTTCCGTCACCCTTCCATTTCGAATGAGTGTTCCAGTACTTCACAGCTTCTGTTGGAATTGTGCACCACGCACCTAGACTGTTCGCATGTTCAATGACGTCCTTTAAACATCCCACGAACTTTCGTTGCCCCATTCTTATCGGGTGTAGATCAAACATGACTACCCCTCCTGTAGAGGCAGCTTTAGTAACCTCTCTTACCAACACTTTCGAAACCATCTCTGGTCCCATCCCCCTACTGTCTATCATCCGATCATCACTCCAAATATTGAGGGGGATATATGTGACGCTTGACTCTTGACCACTTATTTCTGTATGAAAGAAATGAGTCTTATCTCTGTGCTCGGGACGATAACCAAAACCGCCATCCCAAACGAGACCCACCTTGTCCAGTAGATTGGGCATGTCATCAGTATAATTGTCATAGGGTGCCCTAAAACCAGTTATCTGAATGCCTATTTTCTTGAATACTTGAAGGCTGAGTAGTAAATCTTGTTCCCTTGCTTCTGCACTTATTGTGGGATATCTCACATGGTTGTATCCATGACTAGCAACCTCGTGACCCTCTTCCTCGATACTCCTGACCAGCTCTGGTTTCATTCTAGCTACTGCAGCTATGGTGGGAAATGTGAAGCGACCATTTACCTCATCAAGAATGGCAAACATATTCTCCAGAATCGTACTAAATGAAGTCCTGTGAAGCTTAAACATCTGATATAACTGGGCTGGGGCTCTTAGACCCCATCTCTTCCCAAGTTGACCCAAATAGCCTGAACCTGACACAATCTCCACCATTACTAAGACATATTCTGGCTATGGGGGCTCTTTCAAAAGGATTCCGACCGGTGGTGCATCGGTCCATTTGGATGGTAACACTTATGCGCAATAGCAAGGAGTCCTCATTCAGGTGAGTCCATGAAACTCAGTCACATTGGTATCATCGTCAAAGATATCGAAGAGGGCATTAAGAACCATGAGACTCTTTTCGGGTACAAACAATTGGGTCCGATAGTGGATGATACCGAGCAGAAGGTTCGCGTGGTTCTCATGGGCATTTCTGAGAATGATCCTGTCAAGATTGAACTCATCTCTCCTCTCACTGAGGACTCGCCTGTCACAGACCTTCTGAAGAAGCGTCAGGCACTCTATCATCTATGTTATTCTGTCCCTGACATTGAGGAAGCGAAGCAGAAAGCTCGAAAGAGTGGAGCCATTGTCATCTCCAAACCCGTTGAAGCACCACTCTTTGACAATCGGAAGATCTGCTTCCTATTCACTAAGGACCACTATGTCATTGAGCTTGTTGAGGGTGAACATTAGACACGGATTTCATTTCTGAACGACAAATACCTTCGAGAAGAGTTCGAAAAGAGGTTCGACGTAAGCAGTATTCATGTTGGCATAGACATGATTACACATCTCAATGAACTTGTCCGCGCGTTCATCAGCAAGCTCGTCTATTCCAATGATCTTCTTTGCTCTCTTGGAGATGTCCCTCACAAGTCCCTTTGCTCCTTTGTCCTCAC
>JASFEF010000049.1:0-15716 GCA_050124975.1 Candidatus Thorarchaeota archaeon
TAAATGGATAGAATTCAAAACACGACTGACAGAGGATGATATACTCGTCAGGGTGAAGTGCCCTGATATGACACTGGGGATGCTAAAATCACAGTACGGCAAACCCCTTGAAGATATACTTGAGAAGTTTGATGGAACACTGAGAATCAAAGATGTGGCTGAATCTCTTCCTTATGATCCTAGGGCTCTTTGGTTCCTCATCAACAAAATGGTTGAAGTTGGATGTCTATCAGTGAAACGTTAGAGAATTCGATCGCATCCAGGAATTCCAACGACATCGCTTCTACATTGTTTGCAGAAAGAAAACTGTCGTATGAACTCAGAAGCTTCTTTCCTAATATGCAGTAATTCCTGTTGAGTTGGAACTCTAGAAAAAGAGAGCGTATCATTTGGAATGAGTGGGACAATATTCTGTAGTGATGCTCCCGCTGCTGCAATTTCTTGAGCAAGAGGTGCGATGTCCTGCATGTTGATCTCAGGGATTAGAATTGAGTTTACCTTTACATGGATTCCCACCTCTGACGCCTTGGTGATTCCACGTATCTGGGATTCTACAATTCTTGTTGCCATTTCTTTACCATACAGGATTTCCCCTCGGAATCGACCCCATTCATAAATCCTCGAAGCAGAAAGAACACTTGATGTGCTCATCGAAACTGTGACAGTTGCTACATTCAATGCCTCAAGTTTTCGGACATTATTCTCAAGTAACGTACCATTCGTGCTCAGACACATAGCGAGGTCTTCATACTCTCTCCGAATCATTTCCAATGTTTCAAATGTTTCAGGATTTGCAAGTGGTTCTCCCGGTCCTGATATGGCCGCTATTTTAAGTCGTGGATTTTTTTCAACTTCAATCTTAGTTCTAGTTGCTGCGGCGACAGGAGACATGATCCCTCTGGAAGCCCCTGGTTTCGAGGTGTGACAGGATGATCCAATTGAATGAGAACAAAACGCACACTTAACATTGCAATATCTCGCAACTGGAAGGTGAATCCTATGCCAGAGTGATGAACGATTGTCAGAATAGCATGGGTGATGATTGAACGGGTATGTTTCTGTAATTGCCATTTTTCTCAGATTGCCTTGTAGAGTATCTTCCGTGCTTCCCTAGCTGTCCCTTTTGCATCATTAAAAATGAGTCCGAGTTTGGCATTCTCAGGTGCTGTGACTGTGAGAAGATAGTCAGCTGATATTGCAATAACAAGTGTGGTTCCAAGATCTCCTTGGATAATAATGGATTTGAGTTCACCATGTCTGAGTTCCTTGACTGTCTGGTCACCAGCTGCATGAATTGCAGCAACGATGGCGGCGATTGACGCTTCCTCTATTCCACCATGAAATCTACTCACAAAGGGTAATCCTTCAATTGAAAACACAGCTGCACCTAGAATTGGTGACTTGTTCGCAAGGTCTTTGATGAGATCACTAAGTGATTCCTGTAATTTCAATACCTTTGTGTCTTCCAATTCTATCGCACCCTTTCTATGGATTCATCCTTCTTTCTTAAGGGTCTTGTTGAGATTCACGGAAGCTACAGATAAAGCTTGGGAGCACAATCGATTTACTCAATTAATCTGACAGAAGTTACTTTGTCACTATGGAGTGACGCAGTCGGGAGCTTCATGACTCTCAAAATATTGTCTGCCTCTTCGGTAAGACCAGCGCTTCTTAGAAGCTCGATGAACTCAAAGCCAGTTGTGACGATGAGTCCTTTGACAGGTTTTCCAGCCTTCATAGATTCGAGGAGTTCTTCTGCGGACCAAAGCTTGCACCTTAGATCAATTTCCTTTTGCTTTTGAAGATGAGAGATTCCTTTCCTGGCAATCCCCCTATTTTCCCTCTGTTCACTTGTATATGCCCGTCGTTTGTAAATCCGTCTTAACCTCACAAGTCCTTTCTCAACAACTTCTTTTGAGTGAATTGACTTCTTGTACAAGTCCCTGACACTCTTTGTTGAACTCGTCACTAGCCAGGATGTTCCGTATTCAGCCTGATAGCGCATTCCCTTCAGCACTTCAGACTCACTGAGAAGTGTGATAGATCTGTACCCCTTGTACTCGACCGATATTGTCCAGTCCGGATCTTTGTGTACAACCATTAGGTCTGGTGTGAGACCTTCTCCAGTTGATGGTACCCATGTGGTAACATCTGGAAAAAGGTGTGTAATGAGTTTGTGAAATGCCTCATGGAACAAATTGTGTCTGAGATTCCGTGCTTCTTGTGGATGTCTAAGACCAGCCTCACGATACAAGACAGGCATCTCAACTTTCTGTCCTGTCTTGGCCTTGATCTCACTCTTAGTCGTCAGTCTTCCCTTTGCATGATTTTGCTTAACAAGAATTATCGCGGCTTCATTCCCAATGAGCTCATAGACTATTCTTCCTAAATCGGATTCCTTCTCATTCGGGTTTTCTGAAATTCGGCGTTTTGCTTCGGAGTATGCCCAGTCTATGACATTTTGGGCATCCTCTCCAAGTAGCGCTGTAATTGAGCGAAGCTTATCTTTGAGTGTGTATTTTCGCACATGTTTTTGCAGTGCTGATCCTATGGTTGTTGTTCCGGACAATTGTTTTCTCTCTCTGGGGGCACGTTATTATCTTCTAAGGACGTCCTTTGTGAGCGTTACTTCTTGTGATTCTTCATCGTATGATACTAATTCGGCCGCTTGAAGATCGTGTACAGCTTTCAGGACAGCTGCTGGCATAATGCCGGTGCTTGATGTGATGTTCTTGCGTGTTATTGCAGTCTTCACATCATGCAGTGTGTACAGAATCCTTGCATGTGGCTTGCCATAGAAGACGGTTTCGATGAGAGTGATGTAGATGGCAAGAAGATCACTGACATCTACTTTTTCCTGCAGAGCCTCCTTTTCAGCTGACGCTTCACGATAGAGCTCCGAAACCCTACCAAGTTGTTCATTTATCTCGTCCATTTCTCTTCTTAGTTCATCACGTTCTCGTTGAAGTGCTTCCTGCGCCTCACTCTTGCCAGCTTCTGCCTCATCGGCTTTAGCACTCAAATTCGCCATCTCTTCTTTGGCTGCTGTTAAATCCGCCTTAGCTTTGTCTCTTGCACTCTCAGCTTTCTCAAGCTTCGTCGTAAGCTCGTTGACCTTTTCCTCCGCGGCCCACGCTTTTTCTTCTGCTTCTCTTTTGGCTGATCTGAGTTCCTCTGCCTCACTATCGAGGCCTTCGCGCTCATCCATCAGCTTTACAATTGAGTTCTTGAACTCATCCAATAATTCAAGCATCTTTTCCCTATCGGTCATAGACACTCCTCACTGAGGGAGAGAGCAACTTGCTTTATATCAGTTTCACATCCAAACCTCTGGACTTGGTCTTCAGATATCGCACATAGAGCTGTTTCAACTCAGCGAGAGGATAACCAAAAGCTTTGAAGGCTTCGAGTTCACCCTTCCTCTTCTTCTTCAACATGGTTTCGTTCTGCTTGCGTAAAATTGAATCTTGACCAATTGAGGGGATGTTCCTGTTCTGTTGTGCACACTTCACATCTGAGTTTGTCATTGACTCAAGAGAATGCTCGATTCCAGATAGCATTCCTTTTCTTCCCCAGAAGTCCTCGGTTGTGAGACCTATCAGCTTTGCTTGTGGAGTTGCTAGTCCTTGGATATTAGCTAGCTCAATTGAGTTGCTTTTGATAGTTGAGAATATCCTCAATGACCATGGACTCATGTCTACTAGAATCAGAATTGGTACTTCGTTGTCTGCCAGTCGCCTAATCCATGCTCTCATGTTCCTACCAGGTTGACCAAAGAGAGACCCTACACCTATCCTCAGATTTTCAGGCAGTCCAAGCTCGATGAGATTCCTTGCCATTGCTTCTTTCTCAACGAAAACAGCTGCGTCAATGTTTATGTCATGTATTTCGACATCGAATGGTCTTGACGAGATGAACCATCCATACTCCCCAGCTGAATCGCAGGTCAATCTCTTTCCAGATAAATCAGATAGAGTGACATCTCCATAGAAGGTGCCCTTTGGAGAACTCACAACACCGAACTCCTCTCTAGGGATGGATGAACCTCGGTGTCTGATGATCCTCTCGCACAAATTGATCAATCTGTTTGTTTCGGACTGATTGGTTATTTTCATGACATTCTGTACACGCTTCACCTTATGCAAATAGTAGAAATCTCTTAGACTCATTGAGAGCCCCTGCTCAAGATGCTCCTTGAACTGAGTCAGTCCATATACAAGACCTGCAATAGTCTTTGCACTCTCGACCTTGCGACCATCAATGAAGGATGCCTTGTCATCAACAGGTACGTAACCCTTCATTTCTTTATAGAGTACATTCTTCTTTGAGGAGCCATAATATCCAATTTCAGGAAAGTCGCCATCGTTTATTGTGCCCGCTATTGTTTCGAGAACTGTATCAATGAGTTGCAGTACTTTTGTGTTTGTTTGGTTCGATGATATATCGCTCATTCGAAATCCCCTCCCCTGTAACCAAAAAGCTCGTGAGTGGACACATCTCTCTTCAGAGCTGTTGTGAGGGTTTCAGCCATGAAGGCATAGTACTCTGTGAGTCGACTTTCTCGCTTTCTTTGTTTGTGTACCCTATCACGTCTTCGAACCTTCTCACCGATATCTCTTAAACAGTCTTTGAACCCTAGTTCAATTTCCCTTCTTACAACATCCACATCACCAATGTATTCCTTACCAACTGTCTTGTAGGGAATCTTAGTGGAGCAAATGTGCATGACAAACACTAAGGGATCTTCCTGACGAAGTCCATAGTTTCTTAGATTGAGGTCTCGTACCACTCTATAGGCTACATCAGAACGTTCGTCGTAGAGAAGTGGAATTCGGTTTGCAAATCGGTAGACACTGATGCCTGAGTCAAGTCCACCACCATATGCAACTCCTGTTTCAACTATGAATGGATGACCCTCGTGAACATTGGGAGATCTCTGTTTGAACACAGCAAAATCTGGTTTCAACCTCTGGATTCCTGCTTCTAGTACATCAGTGCTCGCAGGTGAGAGTGACCTTGGAGAGGGTGGAAGAAACCGGTCATAACTTGCGAGCGCGTTCATGAGGGTGACCAACTCATCTTGCTCAAGAGTTGATGGTTCTCTTTCAGGGTCTAGATTGGCAAATTTTAGGAAATCCTCTGCAATGGATATACCTACACGCTGAAAGGTGCTTTTCATGAATGACTTCATGGTTCTTGTTCGAGTTGCACTAATCATCTTCTTGAGTAACTCAACATCAACCCCCCGTGGGTGGGGTTTCATTTCTCTTGGTGCAACAGGGAGCTTGTCAATCAGACCCTCATAATGAAGAATCTCTCTTTCCGGAGTTTCAAACAAGAGTGATGCATACGGGACTATAATGGCTGTTTTTGCAAAATAATCCAGTATCCTCCTCTTACTTCTGATCCAATCCCCTTGGAGTTTGTACGAGACCATTGTTCCTTTTTCTTGAGGAGATTTCTCAACTATCTCCTCCTTGATAATAACTGGTTGATTTGTATCAATGTCAAGTCGCATGACTATTCTGTGTCCGAACTCATCATCCTGTCTACCAGTGACCACTTCAATGGGTTCTTGTGTAGTGACTTGCCCATATAGAAGAGCCAGACTTCCCCCAAGGCCAAAAGTTCCTCTGCTCTGTTTAAGAGTAAACTTCGTGCCTGTAAGCATCTTTCCTATCAGAACAGGAATGTCTTCCTTTCGCATTCCCTTTCCATTATCCTTCACAACAAGTTCAAAGACTTCAGGTCCAGAGCTCAACACATCATGTGCTTCATCCAGGTCTTCCTGACGTTTTAGGAACACACTCACTTCTGGAAGAACGCGTTCATCTTCACACGCATCGAGACTATTCTCGACTAATTCGCGAATTGAAACGTAAAGGGATCGAGCTGGATTATCAAATCCTGCAATTGTGCGGTTTCGATAGAACCAAGCTGACACAGAGAGTTCTGTAATGTCTGAACCGTATCTGTTTGTAGTGAGCAATCAATAAGCCCCCGGATAAAGACAAGGGGCTTGTGTATTGTCCTGCTATGAAGCGTGGTATTATTCCCGCAACATCTCATAGTCCTAAGAGCGGGAACATGAAGTAACCAAGAAGTAACATGAAGAGAAGTCCAATTGTTAGTGCAACCCATACTCTACTATCCCAGTGTCTGACTGTTGCACCATCAAATGGCTGAATTGGAATCATGTTGAAGAGACCCAAGAAGGCATTGAGTTGAACACCATATCGAAGGAGGACACCCAATGGAAACAATGGCACTGCAATCACAAACATCAAGATAGATACGATTACCAGAGCCGCCGCGATTACGAAATTAGTCAAGGGTCCAGCTAGATTTGTCTTTCCATTATGATCGACATTTGAGGTCCCACTTGAGTAAACCACGCCTGTTCCGAATATGGGTAAAGAGAATAGAATCGCCATTGCTGAAAGGTAATATCCCATTGATGTCATTCGAAACTCGGACCACATTCCATAGTGTTGAGCAACAAACTTGTGCGCCATTTCGTGAGCCATGAAAGATGCTAGGAAAATTACGATTGTACCAATAACTAGCCAACCAAGTCCTATACCAAAGAATACAATCACAGTATTGATTGCGTTTAAAATACCCAGGTTGTTCCCAAAGATAGAGATACCTACGAGAATCACTAGTATCGAAGCAATAGCGAGGTCTCGAATCTCTGTGGAGGAGAAACGCCCTCGTCTAGAACGTCGTTTCTTCAGCTTCCGAGTTGGTTGCACTAGGTTCTCATCCGGCTTGTAACCATCTATTGAAGCGGAAGTCCTTTTACGTGCATCTTCCCGAACTCTATGCATCTCCGGACAACCATGACTCTCTGGTAATCGATGATCTGAGCAGTAGACTGTGTTGCAATAGGGGCAAGTGAAGCCCAGATCCTCTGCGCCACAAAGAGAACATGTTGTCATTTTTACACACTCTGGTCTATGTGAAATCAGAACTTGGTCAATATATCCGTATTCCTAGTGACTATTATAGAAGAAAAGCACGGACCACTTCCAAACCCTTATAAACTAATATACCAAATGGTATCTTAGGTACTGGCTAACAAGCCGTACAGAAAGGGAGCCCCAACGGTGACTCGGAGGGCGGTGAAAACCGCCCGGGGCTTCGTAATGGGAGGTAATTTTCCAGATGATAGACGATGACTTTGAGTCAGTGTTCCGTAAAATGATTGAACAGTTCATGGAAGCCTTCGGTGGAGTGCCAGAAGGAAACATAGAGATAAGGTCATGGAATGGCTCAATAGTCAATGAACCGCTCGATACACAAATCGAGCCTAACAGTGATGAACCAATAATCGAGAAGATTGATCTAGGTAACAGTATGTTGATTCTGATAGAATGGCAGAATGACTATGAAACTCCCACTGTCAGAGTTTCAGGATCAATCGTTACAATACAGCTTAGTCCTGAAAGAAATGAAATCAATGTTGACGTAGAATTTCATATAGATCAAGAGAAGTCGAATGTTTCCCATCGAAACGGCGTTTTAGAGATTTCAGTGGCAAAGGCAGAGGGTGAAGTCACTGGCGCTAGTGATGGGTTCTTGAAAATCGAATAGAGAGTGAGTGATAAATGAGTGAAGATAGTGTTCGATTAAAAGTAGCAGCGGCCATGCCAAAAGATCAAGGTCGCGGCATTGTACGATTAAACTCGGATGTTAGAAACCACCTGGAAGTACGCTCAGGTGACTACGTGCTTCTGAAGGGTGCTAAAGAAACAGTGGCTGTAGCATGGCCCAGTCTCAAAGAGGATGAGGTTCTAGATATGGTCAGAATGGATGGCCTCATTCGAAACAACGCTGGAGCACGGCTTGGCGAGATGGTTGAGGTGAGTAAGACCACGGTGTCTGAAGCTACAAGAGTGGTCCTTGCTCCCAGTCAGCCTGTGAGATTTCAGCCAGGTTTTGAGAACTATGCGAAGCAACAAATAATCAACAAACCAGTCACACGAGGTGATGTCATTCTCATCTCATCGATTGGTCAAGGGCTGCAATTCACAGTAACCAATGCCTCACCTGGCAAACACGTTCGCATAACTCCAGCCACTCAGGTTGAAGTACTCACCAAACCTGCAAAGCCGGAAGATATCAGCGTTCCAGATGTCACCTATGAGGATATCGGAGGTCTTGGTAAAGAGCTCGTGAAAATCCGTGAAATGGTAGAGTTACCAATGAAGTCTCCTGAGTTATTCCAGAGACTTGGTATTGCTCCGCCAAAGGGAGTACTTCTTCATGGACCCCCAGGGACTGGAAAGACTCTGATTGCTAAGGCTGTAGCAAATGAGTCAGGAGCTAGTTTCAAGGTAATCAATGGACCTGAGATAATGTCAAAATTCTATGGGGAATCAGAGCAGAAGCTACGAGAGGCATTTGAAGAGGCAGAGAAGAATGCTCCGAGTATAATCTTCATCGATGAACTAGACAGCATTGCACCAAAGCGTGCTGAAGTAACAGGGGAGGTTGAGAGACGAGTTGTTGCACAACTTCTTGCTTTAATGGATGGTCTTGCTGGAAGAGGTCAAGTGATTGTGATAGGTGCAACTAATCGAGTTGATGATGTTGATGAAGCACTCAGAAGGCCAGGTCGCTTCGATAGAGAGATTGAGATAGGTGTGCCAGATGTTGATGGACGTCTAGAGATACTGCATATCCACACACGAGCCATGCCAATTGAAGAAGGAGTGGACCTTGTTGGTCTAGCAGCAAAGACTCACGGTTTCGTGGGAGCAGACCTAGCAGCTCTTGCAAGAGAGGCAGCAATGCAGGCTTTGAGACGTGCTTTACCTCATGTTGATCCAGAAACCGGCGATATTCCTGCAGACGTTCTGAGCACTCTCTTCGTGACACAGACAGACTTTGATCTAGCGCTGAATGATGTTTCACCCTCAGCTCTTCGTGAGGTCCTTGTTGAACGCCCCAATGTTGGCTGGGATGATATTGGAGGATTAGCTAAAGTGAAAATGCAGCTTCAAGAAGCAGTAGAAGCTCCAATCAAACGTCCTGAGGTGTTTCGAGAGATGGGAATAAGACCACCTAAGGGTGTATTGCTGTTCGGTCCTCCAGGAACTGGTAAGACGCTTCTTGCTAAAGCAGTGGCCACTGAGAGTGAGGCCAACTTCATTTCCGTGAGGGGTCCAGAGATATTCAATAAATACGTTGGTGAGTCAGAAAAGGCTGTAAGAGAGATCTTCAAGAAGGCGCGTCAGACTGCACCATGTGTTCTGTTCTTCGATGAGATTGACGCAATTCTTAGCTCAAGAGGAATGCGTGACGACACTGGAGTTAGTCAAAGGATTGTGAACCAGTTCTTAGCTGAGCTTGATGGAATGCAGACACTACAGAATGTGCTTGTCATTGGTGCTACAAACCGAGCAGACATTCTAGATCCTGCAGCGCTTCGGCCAGGAAGATTTGATGGTGTCGTGTTTGTACCTCCTCCCGACCTAGACGCGAGACTTGAGATTTTCCAAGTACATACTCGTGATATGCCTCTTGATTCTGGAGTGGACTTAGCACGACTTGCCGAAATGACAGAGGGTTACTCAGGAGCTGACATCGAAGGTCTAATTCGTGAGGCTGCAATGGCTGCAGTTCGAACAGACTGGAAACCTAAGCCTGTTGAGATGAAACATTTTGAAGAGGCCCTCCAAGAGGTACGACCAAGTATCTCACCTGATGATGTCAAGCGGTTCCTTGCATTGGCTGAACAGGTGAAGAAAAGGCAGCCTCAGAGCTCACCAGATGCATTACCGGGATACATCTAATTCAAACTTCGTAGCAGATATGTTTAGTATCTGCTGCCCTACTATCTTTTTTCTAACTACAACCACAATATCCTTTTGAGCGATGTTTGATTGATGAACTCCAGACCCACAGTTATTGAGGCATCATCATGAGTGACTTTTATCCAGTTTCCCCCCTTGTTGCCATAACAAACACCAGCTACGCTGCTCAAGTAGGTGTCATGAATGAGAAATGGGCTGTTCGAGTAGTTAGAGGCAAGAAGATCATCGCCGAGAAGGCAATTCTCGATTTGGGTCTTGAAAATGTGGTTGGTATTGCATATGGTCACATCAGAGTCGAAGGACTCAGTAGACATGCTGTTGCTCAGATGGCTGGTAGACTTATGCAGTTTGCTCGAAAATACCAGACTGCAGGTGTCTGCCCAAATTATGAAATACCAAATTTGGTTTATGATGATGGGACAACTGTTGGTGATATTGCAGCCACTGCTCGTGGCGAGGTCGTAGTTTCCGATGAGGACACGGCTCCATCTGAGGATCTGCCTGACATGAGAATTGGAGAAATTCCTCCTATTCCGCGGACTGCTGGAGAAGCAGCTTGGGCTAGCAATATTGAAGCTCATGCTACTATGTTGTGTGAAGTAGCAGCCTATGCCAAGGAGCTTCCCAAAGGGCACATGGAGATTATGTTCAACAGAATAGCTGATGCCTTGATTCGTCAATGGGCAATGTCAAATCCAGACGAACCTCCGACAGCGGTCATGAAGTTTGGTGCATTAATTCAAGCGTGCTCTGATGAGAGTCAACTACCAAAGACTGGATCTGGAACAGCCACAATAGAGACTGGTGTCTGCAAGATCCTAGGCATTTGCAGAGAACTAGACCCTGATGCATCTCGGATTCCTGGAGGATATCCCTGTACTTTTCATGAGATTGTAGCAAAAAAACTGAGTGAACTCTCTGGCGCCAAAATAAGTGTTAATACTTCATCTACTGGCTGCATTGTGAGTATATCTCTAGAATGATGTGTTAATTACCCAATAATCTTAAATCGCTACAAACGCCTCATCTAGAATTAGACGAGACTGCGTGGTATGGTCTCGATTAGGAGCTTAGAAAATTGAGCTACTTGACATGGCGAGAGTATACGCGTTCAGGACCTGTGTGTCTTGGTGCGCTCTTAGTGATTGGCGGTGCCATTATTTCTCTGTTGGCTTATACTGATCCAATGTACATGTTCTTTGGTGAGTATACCGTCATGATTGGTGCTGTTGTGGCAGTTGTAGGATTACTGTTCATCATAATGGGCTTCGTCTTCACAAGGAGGAAGCGCGATTCGGTACTCAGACCGGTCGATACAAAGGTTGATGACACGCCTCCCCCACCGCCGCCGCCGGACTGATCGCTAGAATCAGTATTTTCTTTCGAGCCTTTGGGCCCTCTGGGTCCTTTGGCTCCAATTCTCTTTCTTCTATTAACGTTGGTTTCATCCCGCAAATCCTAATATGTAACCAAGTGGGCTTTTCTCCAGAACCGACTACTGGATGGTGTAATGGTCCAGATGAAGCATATGCTTGAATACAAAGACAGTCAATTTCACGAGTGCGCTGGGACACCTACCACTCCCATAACTCTGACAGTTGACGAATCCATAAAGAAGCTCATTCTTGTAGTACCTAGCGGCGCTAGCATGATTGAGCGAAGGGCTGCTGAACGAAATGCTCGTGGTATCGAGAAGGTTGGTTTTCAAACCGCTTCGAAGGGTCGCATTGGCCGAGGCTACGAGCTTGTGATTGAAGGTCATGGTGGAGGACTACCTGATCGCCTAAGGCATTCTCCACGAGAGGTCTACTAGGATAACGTCGATACTGCAGAACATTTGGGAGATGCACGATTCTCCGAAAAGGGGAAAAGCGTAGGTCTCAAATGTCTACAGCGCGAGTAGGAGAGAGATTCAAGATGTCTGAAGAACGAGCTAAAAGATGGATTGAGGAGTCACAGAAGGACGCTATAAGACAGTCCGCTGGAAGTCAACATCTGAAAAGAGCTGCAGAAGCAGAGAGGTCTGGCAATATAGCGACTGCTGAACAGGAGTACGCCTTGGCGGCAGAAGCATTCCTGAAGTCTGCAAGTGAATACCGTGGTGCTAAAACCTTCAAGAAGGCTGCAATCAATATGTGTGCAGCTGGAGATGTATTCTCTGAGCTTGGAGAAGCAGCGAGAGCTGTTGAAGCATATCAGGGAGCTGCTGATGACCTCATTAACGCATCTGCAGAACATCTCATGTGGGGTGAAGATGCAGAAACAAGTAAGGGTACAGCACTCGCTATGACAGCATGCATGATGTATATCATGATTGGCAAGGAAGCTGATGGCTTTTACAAAGCTCGAGGATTTGTTGCAGAACACGCCTCGAAGATTCGTCTCCCTGCAATAGTGAGACTCAGTCAGATTCCTCAAATGCTTGAGAGCGCGATTCAGTCTGTTAACCTTGAGTCTTTTGCGACTGCTGAGAATGCTGCAGTGACAGAGCTAAAAGCAGCACTTGCCAGTGCCAACAGTCAAGAGTTCTCCAAATACGTTGACAGGGGTCTCGACATGGTTCGAGAACTCCTACGTGGGAAACTCAAGGTTCCTAAGTTGGCATCACAGCTTGTACTACCCAATGATGTTACATTCACAGAGGAGTTTCCAGTCCGAGTGTTGATCAAGAACACAGGAGATGGTGAAGCAATGGACCTCTCAGTTGAGTGGCATGTTGATGAGGGCTTGAACCTTGTTTCTGGTGAGCGTGCCAAAGCAGCTGGTATCCTGCCTCCGGGAGATACACTTGACATCTCAGTTGTTCTCAAGTCAGCACAGCCGCTAGTCGGTGAGAAAGAGTTCTCGATTCTCCTTAGAGGTACCTATAGTGACAAGCTAAAGACAGAATACAGTTTCCAAGCAGGTCCTGGTGCCCTAATCCTGAGGGACTACAAGGTGAGTCAGCAACTCACACGAGATGCAGATCTTACTGATGGTCGTATTGGACTACTCAAAGAAGCAATCGAAGCGTCTGAACTTGAAGCAGAGCCTTTGACTCGAATTGTTGACAGTATGATTGCGACAATGAAACAGAGTCGTTCCAATATTGAAGAGGGAGAATTGGATCTTGCCAAAGCAAGAATCAGAGTTGTCAATGATATGACAGACACAATTGATGCTCTGGTTGGCGATGATGCCTTGATGAAACAACTCTCTGCAAAGCGAGAAGCTGAGAAGAAGGAGTTTGCTCTCAAGAAACTCTCACCTGCTTTTGATGAGGTAATCAGTTTCCTCGCTGGTCAGGAAAAGAAACTTGAATCCGAAGCTCAGGACGCTCTTGCTGATTGGGACACTCAAGCTGCAAAGAAGAAGAACCTGAGGGCAACCTTGACCCGCATCAAGGACATTGCTGGAACTCTTGCATCCTCAGGAGCTGATACAACCAGTCTAGAGGATGAAACAACCAAGGCACTGAACGACCCACTACTAATCGTAGGAGAGAGACCCTCATCACCCGAGAAGGTGGAGATGGCTCTTGTGATGGCTCGTTCGATACGCAACGAGATTACTCGGATGCTTGAGTCTAAGAAGAACGATCTAAGATAATCCAGATTCACATTGTTGCCATGATATTTTCTTCATCATGGCATATTTACTTTCTTTTGACGGTGTGCATAATTTCAGAATTTCGGAAAACTGAAATACTTAAATCCCTTTGCGGTTCAATATTCCATGAGGATTCGTCTGTGGCATCTAGTGGATTACGAAAAGAGTTCCTAGAGATCATTGGCAAGACCTATGAAACATATGGCTATCCTGAGTATTGTGGATGGATTGAGGGTCTTTTACTATTGGAGTCAAAAGAATGGACCCAGCAAGGAATCTCTGAGCGCTTGAAAGAACTCTTCCCTGATTCGAAATATCCTACTTCAGTACCTTCAGTCAATAGGGCACTGAAGATACTTGAGAGCTATGGGATAATATTGAAGACAGGATCAAGAAAGTCTGGCTATAGGTACAGTTTCGTATCTTCCTCGAACATTGTATCTTCAATGTTCCATCAGCTTTTGATTGTGAATCAAGATTTCATCGGGAAGATGAAGGCTCTCAGGTCTAAGAATCGGAAGAAAGACTCAGAGTTGAGTAGAGCTATTTCTTCTCAGATTTCAGTGGCGCAAGTCTGGAATGATGTTGTAGAGCAGATAATCGGATCGATGCAAGATAAACAAGGAGATTGAGTGTGTTGAGTAAGAAATCAATGATCATTATTGGTGCTGGGTTGGGTGGACTCTCAACAGGATGTTACGCCCAAATGAACGGATATGATAGTAAGATTTTTGAACATCATACAGTGGCTGGAGGGGTTGCTGCAGTCTGGAAAAGGGGTGAGTACCTAATCGATGGCGGCATCCACTTCTTAATCTGCCACAAACCCGGGACACCCATCTATGATGTATACAAGGAGATTGGTGCGGTGGGGTCGTATGAGATAGAAGATATGGATAGTTATCTTCGATTTTTGGATGAGGATGGGTCCACCATTGTAGAATTCACCACAGACCTTGAGAAACTAGAACGTGACCTTATTGCAATCGCACCTGATGATGCTGATGATATTCGAAAGATCATCAAAGAAGTTGATTGGATGAAGGACTCGCAGCTTCTGACAGATTTAGGGATGAGTGTATCTTCACCAGAGCTGAGGGGTCGCCTTGATGTTGTGAAAGATATGTGGAACATGCGTAGTTTCTTGAAGTATTTCATCGGCAGGTTTTCCAAATCGGCTGCAGGTTATTCAGAAGGTCTGAAAACTCCGATTCTACGGACAGTAATCAAGCATGCTTTCTCTCCCGACATAGCATTTTGGTTTGTAATTATGATTCTCGCTTCGGTAGCAGGTGGACACCTCGGTCTGTTCAAAAAAGGATGCCAAGAATTTATTCAATCCATTGTTCAGAAGTACGAGTCGTTAGGAGGTCAGATTCAATATCGATCACAGGTCGAGAGAGTCATCGTGGAGAACGATGTCGCAGTTGGTGTCGTTCTCACAGATGGAACTGAACACAGGGCTGATGTTGTAGTATCTGCTGCAGATGGGAGAAGTACTATCTTTGGTCTTCTCGAAGGCAAATACATTGATGACAAGATCAAGAAGCGATACGATACTTGGAAACCGTTTGATCCAATACTTATCGCGAGTTTTGGAGTCAATAGAGATTTTGAGAAAGGGCCCCCATTCATTGCACTGACATTGAAAGAACCCCTGGAATATGCAGGAAGGTCAATATCATTCCTTCCACTCAGAATTCTCAATTATGGGGATGCATTTGCACCTGAGGGCAAGTCAGTAATTCAAGTAATGTTAGAAACAGATTGGGAATATTGGTATAACCTTCGACAGAACCTTGATGAATACAAAGCTATTAAGAAACAAGTTGCTGAGGAGATTGTTAAGCGCCTTGAAGACTTCTACCCTGGAATCACATCTCAGATTGAGGTCACCGACGT
The DNA here is from genome assembly GCA_050124975.1 of Candidatus Thorarchaeota archaeon. GTDB lineage: Archaea > Asgardarchaeota > Thorarchaeia > Thorarchaeales > Thorarchaeaceae > SMTZ1-45. Next base: position 15,312 of record JASFEF010000049.1, read on the forward strand.
CGCAACTCCTATCACTTCATGGAGATACACACTGAATGACAAGGGCTCACCCATGGGTTGGCTGTTGACAAGAAAGACATTGACCGAGCTGGTACATCGCACACTTCCGGGACTTGAGAATTTCTATATGGCCGGACACTGGGTACTTCCAGGTGGAGGTGTTCCAGGAAGCATCTACACTGGTAGGAATGTTCTTCAAATCTTATGTAAGAAGGATGGGAAGGAGTTCAAGACAAAGCCATAATACACACTATATTCTTATGTTTTGGAACTCTGGATGATTGGGTATTAAAATGCGTGGTAATTTGAAACTAGTATTTACAATGCTTGCTACTTTCGTCATGATGTCCTCGGTCTTCATTGGAACCTCATGGGATAGCTCAAACATCACTTCTCTGAATTTGA
>JASFEF010000050.1:0-15543 GCA_050124975.1 Candidatus Thorarchaeota archaeon
TATATAAATAATAGAGTTGTTGGGCGTTGTTTGAAGGTTATTCGAGTCCAAACATTCATCTTCGAACAAGATTTCATTTCTTCAGGTATAGGTTTCTCTGCATCACAAGACAATTGATGTTGCAGAGGAGTTCAACAGATTTTGTTTGATCATCGTCATGGCTTGTGAGATCTTTGGACCCGACTATCTGTGCTGCAGGCGAGAGAAGCAGATGTAATTCTAGCACGAAGAGTATATTCTGTGCTCCTTTCTCTCTGTTTCTTCTCTCATGCTTACTCTTAATGATTACAAAAGCAGATGATTCCATTTGGAAACTCGTATCTGTAGGTCCTTGATATGACCTTCGCGATGGAGTTCTGATTCCCTTACAATATATCTTGGTCGCTGTATGAGAATCTCTTTCCTCCTGAAAACTTCTTCATCTGAGAGATGTGAAGCAAGAGGACATTCTATGAGGATTATCTCACCACTTCTAGTCTGAATTACTGGAAACATCCTACAACCCATAGGTCTTACAGAATAGATTGAGCATGCACCATTCTCAAAATAGGCACAGATTCCATCTCTGCCCCATTTTGTGCCATAGACGTCATCTTTGAGTTTCTCAAAGTAGTTGGGATGTCCTCGTTCTATAATAGCATCGACTTCATTCAGAGTAGCGACAATCCCGCCAAATTTGCAGCATTGTCCTCCACACTCGAAACAAATGTCATTGGAGTTCGCGCAATTCGAAGCAATTGGAGCTCCCTTACTATTGTCTTCACCCATAATATCAGCAAACAATCTAGACTGTTTCTAGAACAACCATCTTGCTAAGTTCCCTCATAAGCCCTTAAAAGGTTATTAGAACGGTAATATTACTCCTTTTAGACTAAAGGGGCGTATGAATCCCAAAACTAATATGAGTGCCTTAGAAATGACAGTCAAGAAATTCGCCCTTTCGCAGTGACGAGTGGCAAAAAAGAGAGGCTTGATACAAACAGCCAGATCCCTAGAGGAGAATGAATTTTGACAGGAATCGCAGGAATAGAAAGACCAAGAGCAACTAAGGAAGTAAGAAGTATGCTGAAGCGTCTGCAACATCGTGGCACAGATGGAATAGAGGTCTTTGAGAAAGGGAATGCCACCTTTGGAGTCGTATGGTCAGCATCAGAGGAAAAACTCGTTCACAAGATGCGTAAACAGGGATACATTACTGATACTTCAACGAATGGGCATTTTGCACGAGTGGAAATGAAAAATGGAAGCCTGACACTTCTACGAGATAAGATTGGTGTCGTACCACTCTACTATGGAAAGACCACAGATGGAGAACTGTGTTTTGCATCGGAAATCAAAGCTCTTATTCCTATTACCAGTGAAATTAATGAACTAGGTCCTGCATCTTTTTTTGATGGGGATAAAATCAAAGATTATGGTTCTATTGAAGCTAAGGCTCCTTTAGATTGGGGCGTTGAAGAAATCACTATGGAACTACGAGATACACTAGTTGATGCAGTAAAGATGAGTGTTAGAGAGAAGAAAAAAATTGGAGTCTGGCTTTACGGTGGAATGAATTCTAGTATCATATCAGCAGTTGCAAGTCGATATGTGGATGATGTGCAAACCTTTTCAATTGGATTCCAAGGTTCTGGAAATTTGAAAACTGCTCAGAGAGTTGCTAACCACATCGATTCTAGTCATCACGAGATAATTGTCACACGGGATGACCTTGTTGAAGCCATTCCAAGGGCGATTTACCATCTTGAGTCATTTGATGCATTACTGGTTCGTAAGGGTTTGATGAATTTCATCATATCACGAACCGCGGAAAAAAAGGTCAAATACTTACTTTTGGGTGATGGAGCAGACGAACTGTTTGGAGGGTATAAGCACATCAAATCCATGAACCATGAAGCAATTGCAAATGAGTTGGTTGAACAGACAGGCAAACTGCATAACACAACTTTGCAACGGGTTGACAGGTGTACTGCAGCTTATGGATTGACGCCACTTCTACCATTTCTCACTCCCAAGGTTGTCAAACTTGCATTGAGAATTCCAGCAAGATACAAAGTGTACAAAGGGAAGAGTAAATGGGTACTTCGAGAAGCAATGAGGGATTTCTTACCAGATGAGATACTGATGCAAACGATCTCTGATACAGTGGTTGATGAAGTAGGAAATACAATTGCAGATCTTGCTGAGAACAGCATCTCCGATAAAGCGTTCAAGAAAGAACAAATGTTACCTAACGGTTGGAGATTGAGTACAAAAGAAGAGTTGCTTTACTATCGGATTTTTGTTGAGCATTTCGGAGAACTTGATAACTTCTCTTGGATGGGACGCACATTGAATAATCCAGAGGTGAGAAGTCGTGACTGAAACAAAGAGTGGGAAGATCATTTTTGCACAGATTGGAAAGATACCTCAAACTGGAGAAACGTTTGGTCTAATAACAGTGAAAATTTCAGATGATGAGAAGATTAAACTCAAGATTGATGATTCTACCGAATATAAGAAGCTCAAAGTTGGTTCTGATGTGACTGTGTCATTTGAAGCTGATGGTGATTCGAGGTTTCCAGTTGCTAACAGTGTAGTAATCAAGTGATTAATTGGACTCTCTTTTATAGCTCGTGAGGTCTTTGGACCAAACTATCTGCCGTACAGGCAAGAGAAGCAGATGTAGTTTCAGATTATAGTTATAGAGAGGAAGACATCCTCTCTCAATTTACCACTGAATATCCACCCAGTAAGCAGGATGATCTGATTGCGGGTCTGTGATGTATTCACAATCTGTAACAGATGTTCCTGGAGAGAGGAAAATGTGGTCAATTTGCCTACTATTGTTCTCGCCGAGGTTATTTACTCCTGTTGGCCACTTGACCCACCATGAGTCATTTAGAACAGCTGTGGTTAGATTGTATGGTTCGGTGAACGGTCTGAAATTGAAGTCACCCATGAATACCACATTGCTCTTACCACTAGATGCGTCTAGAATATCATTCTGTAGAATCATCTTGGCTGATGTCCTTCCATATGTGTGAGTTACATAGACAGTGAATGTTCTCGACCCGACAGTAATCTCAGCCTCAATAGTGGCTGTTTGTTTACGATCCGCATCCTCACTATAATGGTAGATGGTCCTAGGATTCTCAATCGGATACTTTGATAGTAGTGCAACACCGGTCGTTCCTGTGACTCCCTTTGGTCCGAAGTACGAATAGAGGTTCAGTTTGTCTGCGAAGTATCGTACGACATCACTGTTTCCTGCTATCTTGCTTGTTTCCTGGAGGCCGATGATATCTGCATCGATACCTCTAATGAGCTCTAGCTGGCCATCGTAGTTCTTGACATCAACATCATTCATTCCTTGTGCAATATTGTAAGTCAGGAGTCTAACAGAGACTGCATCGCCCGATGGTTCTACTGGATGAGCTTCGAACACTATTGATCCAGTGAGAGTTCCGAGAAAAATGATTATCAAAAGACCTGCGACTATGGTTTCTGTTCGAGGGAGCTTATCAACTGTTTCGAACAACGGTATGTTGTCTTTTGTTTTGTAGATAGTTAGAAGAAGTACAATCCCTGAAATGAGAATGATGAGCCAGAACATGTCTCTGAGCAACACGCCAATCACTGGAACGAACCCCCAAACAGAGGTGAGTATCAACGTGAACAACAGGATAAGCATGTACAATCCTCCCCCCAATGTGAACGCTACGCCTGCAGCTCTTGATGTTGGTACCAACTCAAGACTTGCCATCTTGTGAGAAAGGAGTATGAAATCGATCAGAATGATTGGGAATGTAGCTATCATCAGGTACAGAGGTACATGAAGCAAAAATGATGTTGTGGGTACTATTATTGGATAGGTTGCTGGGGAATCTGGAAAAGGAATTTGATTGACATAGACTGTCAAGACAAACAATGCCACAAATATGAGATTCCAAATGAAAATCACTTGCGGAGTCAATTTGTTAATGAGTTGCGGTCGGTGTAGTAAAATGAGCGCAAATAGGGCGGTCATCAGTGCCACACCAGATACAACAGCCACATAGCTACTTTCAGTCCACCTAGAGATTACGACAGGGCTACTGAATGCGAAACTAACAAAGAAGAGAATGCTTGTCAGTCCGAAGGTGATTCCTGCTAGCGTCCGCTTTCGCAATCGCTGGGGTGCAGGTGATGATACTTCAATCCCAGATAGAGGATTTGCAATGTGTATTTTCTTTGAAAAACCCACCAGCATGAAAAATCCTATTGCAGCCAACACCCATCCAATCGCTTGACCCCACCCATATGTAGAGAGGTCGATAGTGAAGTTCAGAGTCCTCAGTAAGACAGATGCTGCCAAGGCTGTAGAAAGACCAATCCCAAACGTAAGGACTCGTTGGTTCTTATCATCAGACCTCACAAACAGCAAGAGGGCAGGAAACAGGATTAAGAAGCAGGCAACACCAAGTCCTGATAACAACATTCTCAGCACAGTGTCAAAGAGCGGCTCAACAATCCTGCATGCAATCATGATACTCCCAGCAACAACCAGAAGCTTGTCAGGGATGAACTTTTTGAAAACAAGGAAAATGATGGGTGAAAACATGAACAGCAGCACGAACACATTCTGGTTCAATGACAATGTCATGAGAAGGAGGATGTATGTAGATTCAACAAAATCAGAGAAAATCTGGATGAAAAACAGAAACATAATACTAGTGAAGATGAGTTCAGAGTAATATTCCTCAAAGAGCCTGGTGTCTATTGGCATAGTTGGCTAGACACTCTTCCGGACTAAAATGTGTGTCGAGGAAGTGTCAAAACGAGATTCGCTATGACTCGTGAGTTCTATGGACCTGACTATCTGCCGTTTGAGTATGATGGACCTCCTCTCTTGCCCGTTCTTTTCAGATGGATAATATATCAAACAAGTATCGATTTTTTAAAAACTGAGCTATAGCGAGCTATTGAATGCTTTTTATCAAACCATGACTATATGTCATGATTGGAAGCTATAGCTTCCAACTCTTAAACAATGGGAGTGATGTAAATGAGTAGAATACGGAGAGTCTTAGTGGTGGCCATAATTGGAGTGGTCATGCTGGGGTTTGGAATGATTGCAGCTGTCGATGCTGTAAAACCGCCATTTATGCCACCTGATTTTGATGGATATCCAGGATATCCAGATGCAATACGCGTATTTCCAGGATGGGATGGTAACTGGATCTTTCAGTCAGAGGCGAGCTTTATCTTACAAGGATGGGTCTATTATGTCGATGAAGCAGAGCCAGTTGATGAAAAGGAGCTATTTCCACAGCCAATAGAAGTTCTAGTGGAGATTAGACCAGCTGATTCGAATGGAGAATGGTGTAAAGTCAAACTAAGTCGAAATGCGGTTGGAAAGGGTCATTTAATCAACCCGTATTATGTGGGGCCTGTATATCTTTGGTATGCTTACTTTGAACCTAGCTACTTCGACGTGGGTGAATATGAAACACACGTCAAATATACATGCAAAGATCCCAACAATCCTAGTGAAAGGATGACGTGTTGGAATACTGAACCCGGTCCAAACTATGGGACGCCCCTTGACTTCTATGGATTGCTTACAGTTTATGAAGGATAGACTTCTTTCAGAAACTCACCATGACTAGTCCATCTATAACTTAGATACTGCAAGAATCACGAATTCATTGGTGTGAGAGAGGGCCTTCCTCTCTCCCCCACCCTTTATAGGACAGAAACCTCGTTATCGACATCTCAGGTTGAGATGAGGTTTGGTGGTCCTTATGCGCAAACTTGACATGTTAGACGTAAGCTGGATTTTATTGATTATCGAGGCACTTGGCTCAATGGCTTTTGGACTGATCTTTGCCGTTCTCGGAACACCTCCATTCATCCTGGAATTCATCGGTATGGAGTGGTCCTCAATAGTTGCACTTTCTCCTCTACTTGCAAGTTCATTCGAGCTTGCTCAACGACTCCTGGGATTCGCGCACATATCCATAGCCCTTGCATCGCTAATTGTTCTTAAACGACACCACCGAGTGGGACAGCGTTGGGCACTGTTGTTTATTCTCACAATCAAGGTACCTGTGTGGCTTCCAGGATGGTTCCTCATTCCTCTAGCGATCCCAATTGCATTTTGGGGAACGATTATTCTGAGCTTCATGTGGATTCTTGGAATAATCATTGGAGCTCGAGTGACTCTCAAGACAGCCAGTTAAGTCAGGTTCGCGTCCTATCGAGTTGAGTCATTCTGACCTGCCTTTAGCCTAACTTTCTGACTCATTTCCATCTTACCCTGCAGGTCAAGAACAATTTCTAAGCCATGCCAGTATATCTTATTCTCTGGACTCTTCTCAATGAGCTTACCAAAAGTGTATTCGGAGGGTTTCAGAGCCTCTGGATCGAGTGCAAGTGCTTTTCTCAGGGCTTCTTTTCCATCAAGGACATTTCCCGTCAGTATGAACATGGTGCCGAGGGACTCATGAAAGACTGCTCGATCTGGTTCCAATTGGGCTGCTCTGCTGTAGACATCTAAACTCTCCCTAAGTTTGCCTTGTTGTTCCAAGGTCCTCCCAAGAAGCCACAGAGCGTCTGCGTTTTCTGGTTGTAACTTCAAGACACTTCTCAAGATGGTCTCAGCTTCCTCTACTTTTCCCTCACCCACTAGCCTGATGCCATCGTGCAATTGTCTGAGTAAGTCTTTGTCATTAGTCCCATTCGTCATATTCCTGTCTGCTGACTCAATGTTTCGTGAATAATGCTTCGATGAGATGCAGACAAGAGAAACAGATGTAGTTTCAAGTCCATATTTACAAAGGGAGCTTGAAGCTCCCTCGATCTTCTATTAATCTCATACAATCTGAATTGACATCAGACGTGTAGCTAAAGGAGTCCGGTTCACCACAAAACCCACCATGGTCCAAGCCATTGCTACATACATAAAGAGAAACTTAGCAAGGGCAAAGCTTGAATGAGCAATCGCGAGCCAAGCAGTGAATCCCACTGGGTCAGCAGCCATCGAGAGCAGGAACACATTCTCAATCCCGTCTAGAACAGCAGCTATGACACCCGCCCATGCAAGCGATAGACCAATCCTCTTCGGGAGACCGCTCTTGTAGTTCCAAGAGATGAGTCTAGCGGCACTGAAGAAGAAGAGGCCGTAGAACAGCATGAAGAGATAGTCTGCAAGGTTTGCTGTATTGAAGAATCCCATATCTGTAGGACTCATGAGTGAGAAGTAGTTCCTGATGATCTCAGCATTGAAACCAAGCTGAGTGTCTTCCATTGTACCTGCATAGCCTGACATCTGCAGCAAGGTAATCACAAGCGTCGCAGCGACAATCATGAGCAAGCCACTCACAAATGCGATGCGGCGCAATTGTTGTTTTCTCTGATCGTAGTCAGATTCCATTTTTTCACTATTTGAATTTGTCATGTGCAAATCAACCTCATAAGTGAACGTTCATTCATTAATACAAAAGTGAATGACCATTCATTTATATATCCTTCCACCTATGCCAGATTATCATGAGAACTAGAGACCAAGCGAAGTATGACGCCATCGTCAAGTCATCAATCCAGCTCATCAATACAATCGGGTTTGATGGGATATCAATCGCGAAGATTGCGAAGAAGGCGAAGGTCTCTCCAGCAACGATATACATCTACTTCGAGAACAAGGAGGACCTCTTCACCAAGATCTATATCGACATTCGTAGGAAGATGAGTGAAGGTGGATTAGAGGGGCTTCAGGAGGGAATGAACACAGAAGAGACGTTCAAGTCTATATGGTATCACTCTTTCACATTCAATCTCCAGCATCCAGAATATCTAACATATCGAGAACAGTTTGAACAGACAACAATGATGAAGAACATTAAGCCTGAAGATTTCAGACTCTTTCAGACAGTCGATGAACTGCTCAAGCGTGGCGTCAAGGAGAGAACAATCAAGGACCATCCTCTTCCTATTCTGACCGCTTTTGCTTACGCTCCTATTATCATTCTTCTGAAATACCATCAAGCGGGGATAATCAAGATGGATGAGGATAACATCAAGCAGGCATGTGAGATTGCTTGGAATGCAATACGGTCATAGTCATGACATGTGATACCTTTGACCTTCAATCAAAACCTATCTTCTTGTATCCTCCTTCACAAGGAGGTCCAAGAGAAGCCTGTAATTTGTGTGTCCCTAGACTAGCAGCCCACGACCATGTTGTACCAGCATCTTCACCCTCTTCTAGCCAGTGACAACACACGCCATTTTCATGAGAGCTAAGAACATCCTGAACATCCTTCAGTCCAATCTTCCCTCTCCGTTCTTGATACCAATCACGAACTCGACGCTCTCTCTCATAGGTCCACTCAAATTCAAGTTCGAGATTCTCGAACTCATGCATCTCTTCACAGAGATAGTGGGTGGTTGCAAGTATGAGTCCGTCTTCTGGCTCACCTACCACCACTTTGTCCGGACTTACCTCAACCCGAGCCATTGTTCCATCAGCATCAGCAATCAAGGTCGTATATCCGGAAACGTGAGGTGTCTCTCGCAAATAGTCAACAGCTTCTTCAGTTGTCGCAAAATGATCCAAGATCCATCTTGCTGCCACATTGGCGGCTATACCAGGTTGTGGCTTGATGGTATTTCTCAAAACCAAAGTGACACCGAGTGCAAGTCCTGCCTCATTGACTCCACCAGCGGATAGACCAGGGGTTTCAATGAACTGGAGACTTCTCATTGATCCAGTTGGATTCGAGTCCAGTAATGTTGAGTAAGGCAATATCGACATCATCCAGTCGTGATTCCGTCCAAAGAGTGGTTTTCCATTTGCAGTTTCTTCACGTGAAACTGCAAGAACAACACATTGTCCATGGTAATCGTAGGCGAGTGCATTTGCAAGTAAGGAATCAAACTCCCACCCTGCGGACTTGGCAGCTTCTCGCATCTCAATTAGTAATTCGGGAGCATGATTCTCTACAGCCTTTGAGCATTCAATTACAAATTCACGTTTGGACTCTGAAACTTTGGGAAGGACATGGCCAGCTTGTTTGTGTATCTGCCCTAGTCGCTTCCCAGTTGATCTATAATCACCAGTGATTCTTTCAAGTTGCATATTTTCACCATGAAAAAAGGGTGGACAAAGTATTATTCCCTTTGCGGCGTGCGTTAAATTTCTGTAGCGGGTTTTAATTTCACTTTCAGCCATATGCATCCTTTTTTTGCAACGAGGATGATTCTGTCCAAGCAATTACTTGTTACTCAATGTGGGCATAGACAATCAAAGGGGTAAGTCTTCCTCTCTCCCCCTCTCACAACGCATTTTAGGAGGGGCCTGTCTAATTTGGGGCTATGCCAATTGTTACAGTTCAAGATTTCATGGGCGAGGTTGTGAAGGAAATCACAGTGGAGAGTGGTACAAAGCTACTCAAAGCCCTCATCGATGAAACCGAAATAGTCCATGAGTGTGGAGGGAATGCTAAATGCACCACCTGCAGGGTCACCATTCACAAGGGAGTGCCAACAAAGAAAACCCAAGCGCAACAGGATCGCTTTGAGCGAGCAATAAAGTCTGGCCAACCTCAGTTCGATCACCCTGCTGTCTTCCTCTCATGTCAGGTTGTGGTAGAGAATGACATGACTGTGAGTGTGAGTGAGGAATTCAATAGCGTGATTCGTGACAATCGTGGGAAAGACACAGAGGATGGAGTCACACCAGATCCCGTTTGGTTGGACCACGAGGTCCCTGACTGGTGGGGAGGCTAACTTAGAAATAGCACAGAGAGATGGTCTTCCTCTCTCTTCACCATTTCTTCTATTGTTTGGATAACCAGGGACAACAATCTTTGTTTATTCTATGGAAGTCCTCCCAGGTGAGCCATCCTAACCTCCGACGTATCATAAGCCAATTCTGATTCTTCCTGTGAGGTAGATCGGTGGCTAGAGCATCAAGGTTCGTCTTGTATTCATTGAACTTGCTTCCGTATAACCTGCTAGAGTGATTGATTTTGAACATCTCAGGTGTCAACAGGAGGAACAGCGTCCTCTCAGGATTCCTATTGCATAGCGGTTCGCAGAGATTCTTGTTTTCATCCAACATGACATCGATGATTCTGGCCATCTGGTTTCGGGAGGCGTCATAGGTGATTTGATAGCTGATGTCAGACAGCACCTTTGCTTCTACAACCACAGCAAATCCGTTGCTAGGATTGATTAGCATAGCATCCAGATGTGTAGGACCTTCCAGACGGGACTTTCCATGCGCACTGTGTAAAACATGGGGGATGAATTGTCGCTCATTCAAGTTTTTGCGTAGCCACGCCTTATATGAGGGCGGTGAGGGCAGGGTAGTTTCAAAGAACAGCTCTAGCTCCCCATCCAAACACTCTCGCCAAGAGGCCAGACCAGTCAAAGGAGGATTATCGCCAAAGGTGTCAGTAAAGAGTTTCTGCAACATCGGTAGTCGTCGTTCGTTATAGAACATCGTCATCATACAGGAGGCGACCCAGAATCGTTCATCCTTCTCTATCTGACAAGGACGTTTCATATCAGTCAGAGATTTGCCTTTGGTTTCAGGGGAGTCTGCAAGAAACTGATGATAAAGTTGGATACTGTTCTTGTAGTAGCTCAAATGCCTTTCATTCCGAATGCATTCTCTTCGTTGCTTGACCTTGGCAAAATGATTCAGAAGCTGCTCTTCCGTGAAAGGGAGATATGTATCATCTAAAACCGCGTTCATCACCGAATACCCCCTTTATCAGGAATTATCCATTTGATATGAATCTGTTGACAATCGCTAGAATGTAGGTTGAAGAAAGAGGAAAGAATGATAATCGATCAGTTTGGCGATTAGTTTCTAGTAGAAGCACCACTAGACCTTTTTCTTTCGTATCCCTGAATGCAACTTCGTAGATCTTTACCAATAATTGTAACTTCTCGACAGACTAGAAACACAGATGTTTGTGATTGGTAAAAACCAAGAAAGCCGTCTGAGTACGAGCCCCCCGATAGTGGTTCAATTCTTCTCGTCCGGGAACACGTTCTTTTTCGTGAATATATTACCATCGAACAGGCAGATAATCACTCAATGTTTCCGTTCGTCATTCTGCCCGTTGTGTCGTCTTAATCGCTTGGCCATCGTTCGAATGTGTATATGGCCTAGCTCGACACATCAAGCCCAGACGCTACCGAGGGTGTACTCCTCAGACGGCTGCTATATATTGGTCAAATTTTGTATTAAGGATTTCTTCGCATTTTGGTGGAGGTTTAACAACCCCCAGACACATGAAATTGGAGGGACACTAGTATTTTAGACACATCCCATCTCTGAAGCAACATGAAAATTTGATTTTCTGCTACACTGTAAGAGATGCAGAAACGACTTCAAACAGTTATGTCTACTGCAGGTGTCAAACTAGGATTCGGCGTTCTGCATAGATATGTCAGATTCTTGCTAGAATCGCTGACGTCGTATTCAATCACTCGATCATCCAGATTCCTGATTTTACGAGCGATATCAAGAGTTTCTTGAATGGTAAGACCTAGTCGTTCAGCTACAAGTTTCAGATTGGTTTCAGGTCGCTTCATCACAATATCTCGTACCAACAGTTCCCAATGATTTTTGAAGGATAGCCGCAAACTGGAAAGAGCAACAAAATCAAGCAACCATCTGTTTGACGGTTCGCCCAGAGGTGTTGGAGGTCCTTTTTGTTCATCATCACTAGTAGGAGCTACTAGTACTCGATGATTCATTAGATCTTTTACGAATGTTGTAGTTTCTGTTCTTTTTGAATACCAGTCGGGATTACTAGCTTGGTGTGTAGTTACATCAATGCTCGGATATCCTTCATCCTTCCAGAATGATGCAGCGAATTCATATGTCTTCGTCCATCGGTCCCATTTTACATAGCGGGATTCATCTAGGTTCTGCATCCTTTCTCGGGCTGTAGTGGCATCAGAGGCGAAGGTCCCTGTAGATAGTCTTTCCAAGAGAACTTCAAAGACCCCATCAGTTCCTTTTAGAAATTCAGTTTCCGCTTGTCGCAAGGATTCCTCTGCATATCTCAATTCATCAGGAAAATCCATGACTATTACTCCAATCTGGTATAGCATTGTAGTAGCGCGTAAGCACATAAGACAGCTGTATTAGTCTATATTCAAGTGTCACAACGAGAAACATATGATTCCGTACTTTTTCCTACTTCATTTTAGCTATTCAACCTAAGTTCACCATGAACTCTTTAATTAAACTCACGAAAAGCTCAGGATTGTGACTGTGAATCACATGCTCCGAATCAATCCGTTTGAATTGCATTTCAGGTGCGAGCTCCCTTGCCCGTGCAGCATCATCATCATCCATAGCGCCAACAAGACCATAGTCCGGATGTCGTAACCAGTTTGCATGGAGAAGTATCATTGGACACTCTGCGCGTTTCAATGCATCAGCATGATCCAGACCCTCGTATATCCGACCATCGACCCAAGCTTGGGAGAAGTCGGGGTCGAAATCGACCAGTACTTCAACTATTTTGCCAAGACTACCAGGCAACGAGGGCTTACCCCGAAGCTTCTGGGACGCTCGAATCAGGAACGAGATAAAGTAGGCAGCAGAACGAGGAACTCCACGAATCTTACCATTTGGCAAGGGCCTCCGGATCTTCATGAATTGTCTTGCAAGTCCAGAGATGCTTCGAGATTCATGTAGTTCCTTACTCATCTCCACCGTGACCTGCAAGACACGATAGACATAGCTATCCTCTTTAATTCTTGGCCAATCAGCTGAGAATAATGGTGGGTCCTCCATGATTATCGCTTTGACAAGACTTGGTCTATTTGCTGCTAACCAGAGCGCGATGAGTCCTCCTGAAGAGTTACCAGAGATAATCGCAGGTTCCTTTACAATAGATTGCAGGAATGCAGTCATATCTCTCCCAATTGATGTAAAACTATAATCACCTGTCGCCCAATCGGATTTTCCATGTCCTCGAATATCGACAGCATAGACATGGTACTCCTCAGTGAGTAGGGGGATGACCTTTTTGTAGTTCGTCCAGTCAACTCCTTGAGGAGGAATGAAAACTAGAGAGGGGCCATTTTTTGGTCCAACAACATAGTTAATCTCTATCTCACCTGTGTTGAACCGTTTTTCTTCAAGTTCATCCATGATAATGATTCCAGCCCCAATATTTATAAATTTTCATTGCTACGCAAAATATGCAAAATATGGGAATTTATAGATGGTGAAATTGACGTGGCAGAGGACAAATTCAATCAAATCAGAACATCCTTCATCCAGACCCTTGAGGAGATGGTGAAGTTCCGTGGTAATGACCCGATGATTGCCCGGATATACGCTATGATAGTCCTCTCACCGGAACCTCTAACACAGGAGCAGATATCCACGGCAACAGGTTACTCAAGAAGTCAAATTTCCCGCTACCTAGCAAATCTGGAACAACGACAGATGATCACGAAAGACTCCATGCCAGGTTCAAGGACTCAGCTATACGGAGGAGAAACAATCCCATTTCTCGATGGGTTTAGGTCTGGACTGGAAACTGCTGAGAGATTTATCAAAAGTAGAATGGAAGTAATGGACCATATTCTTACAGTATGGCAGACACTCTCTAAGGATACCAAGGAGAGCGCTGATGGGAAGAAGCTGAAAGAGGTGGTCACGGTCTTTTCTGCATGGTTTGGAAGTTATCTCGACCTTCTTTCTGAGTTCAATCAACGATTCAACGAGAGATTGAAGGAGTTAGAGAAAGATCTACTCCTCATCAAATTCTAACGTTACCTAGGATGGTCATGATTATTTTAGACGTGTCCTAAAACTGAGCTATAACCAGCTATTGGAACGAAAACTCGCCGAATTTTACCTTAAAGCCTTAAAGTAGTGAAGATGAAGTTTGAGAGAGTGGTGCGTGGTCGGTATGAAACAGGCCCATAGGACATGATAGTATGAGTAAACAGGAGTCGAAGATACTGGAGAGGGTGATGGAAGAAGAGGTCAGTTTTATTGACCTGATGTTTTCAGATCTGTCTGGTCAGCTGAAGTGCGTGACGATTTCACCTAGAGAACTGGAGAATTGCTTCAAACACGGAAAATGGTTTGATGGTTCCTCTGTAGAGGGGTTCACGAGAATCCACGAGAGTGACATGTTACTGATTCCTGATTCCTCGACCTATATCATGTTGCCTTGGCCGCGACACGGGAGAAAAGCAGCGAGAATAATCTGTGATGTTCATGAGCCTGACAAGGAACTCTTCGAGGGAGCTCCTAGAAACATCCTACGACGTGTATCAGAGATGGCTGAAGCTAAAGGGTGGGTCTACAAGGTCGGACCTGAGATCGAGTTCTTCCTCTTTGGATCTAAGGAAGACGGAGACTACTATGACAGGGCGAGCTACTTTGATTTCTCCCCAAGAGACCTCGGTATTGACATTCGAGCAGTCATGGTTTCCACCTTGGAGGGTCTGGGTATTAGGGTAGGAATGACACACCATGAGTGTGGACCCAGCCAACATGAGATCGACATCGAATACAGTAGCGCATTGAACAGTGCAGATAACATCCTAGTAGCAAAACAGGCAATCAAAACAGTCGCCAGTAATAGAGACCTCTATGCCTCATTCATGCCAAAGCCCAAGACAGGTGTAGCAGGTAGCGGGATGCATACGCATCAATCCATATTTGGCGAGGAGGGACAGAACCTCTTTCATGATGAGGATGATCCCTATCAACTGTCAACCCTTGCATACCACTTTATGGGCGGACAGCTAGAGCATATCAGAGCAATGGCGGCTATCCTCTGCCCCACAGTCAACAGCTATAAGCGACTAGGCGGGTTCGAGGCACCGGTCTATATCTGCTGGGGACAGAGGAATCGGTCAGCTCTAATCCGAGTTCCAAAGTATGGCAAGAATCGAAAGGAATCTGCAAGGTTGGAGCTTCGATGCCCAGACCCTAGCTGCAACCCGTACATCGCATTTGCAGTCATGTTGGCAGCTGGAATGAATGGTATCGAGAAAAAGATAGAACCTCCTAAGTCAGTTGAGGAGGATGTCTTTGATTTCGATGATGCCAAACTCGCACAGTTCTATATCAAATCAATGCCTTCTGATCTTGGCGAGGCTCTCGATGAGTTCGAGCAGAGCAAGTTTATCAAAGAAACTCTGGGTGAGCATGCGTTCAACAAGTATTTAGGGCTTAAACGAGCGGAGTGGTCTGAGTTCAAGCAAAGTGTGACTGACTGGGAAAGAACACACTATATGGACTTGTGATCTTTGGTCTTGTGTTTAACCTAAGGAGGTTTTTCGTCAGGCATCACTTCTGAGGCGGACTTTCCCCCAATCCCCCAGTGGGATTTTGGAACCTCTTGAACAATGACTTCGACAGCTCGTTCGGGAATTCCAAGATCAACTAAGACCTTCGTAATTCCGGCGATGATTTTTTCCACAGCTCCCTTCGATGTGCCTTTCCACATCTTGACTTCAACAATTGGCATGAGGTTTCCCTGGAGTGCGGCAATTATTAATTGTGTCACTCTTGAAAAGACT
>JASFEF010000051.1:0-15348 GCA_050124975.1 Candidatus Thorarchaeota archaeon
ATATCCATCCTAAACAGCTCCAAGACGAGCTCTAATATTAAATACTTAACAATATCTTGGACACTTAAAGCTGAGTTAATCCTCTGGGTCTGCGAAGAGTAGCTCTGGAAACTTTACAAGTGTCATGAAGAGTTTCTGATCAAAGAATGGCGCTTGCCTGTTCAAACACGGCACTACAACACAACGTGAACAAATGAACTCAACAAGCACCCGCATCTCAGGGAACTTGGTGACCACAACATCAACCATCTTCTTCGATGGCACAAAGAATGTGTCTTTCTTCTCACCAAGGGGTTGAATTGCTGTTTGATAGATTTTATCGAGTAGATCTGGTGAAGCCCCCTGAGATGCATGGAGGTTGGCAGTCAGCACCATGATTGTAGCAACTGAACAAGACAGAGCGTAGTGTTTGGGTTCCCAGGCTTTCTCATATCCATCCTCAATAACTCCCGTTTCCCACATTCGGAACATCTCGAGACCTTTTTTCTTCTCATGTTCGAGAATTGGTGTTATGATTTTACCCCCCTCTTTGCCCGGGCCCACACGATAGGGGACTCCTCGAGGAACGTGCGATGGTCTCCCGCAGAAGCAGTACCATCCACCCTGTTTGGCTTTCTTTCCAATCAGCTTTAGGAGTGCCTGACTCTCATCAAAGGGTCGGTCAATCTCATGTGCAGGAACCCAAATTGTATGATCCTCACATCTGAGTTCTCCACAGAGTGCACATGGAAATACCTCTTGATTTGTTCGAGAGTATCCGTATCGTTTGCATTCCTCGCAGTTAGTCATGATTAATCATTCCTAACGCTCATTAATTAACAAACCTGAGGTTAATGTCTTCCTACGACCTTCACGAAGCCTTATGAGCCAAATGTGATGAACGAAATGTGGAGAAACTGCGATGTCAAAGGTCTATTCATCGGATTTTCTTGTGATTGGCAGCGGATTATCTGGTCAGCTGTTCTCTCTAAAGGCCGCAAAAAAAGGGTCAGTCAACCTTGTGACAAAGGGTCGCCTTACAGATTCTGCTACAATGAAAGCACAAGGGGGCATAGCTGCTGTTGTTTCTGATGATGATTCGATTGAGCTGCATGTCGAGGACACAATTCGAGTAGGGGACGAACTCTGTCACACAGATGTTGTCAAGCAGATTGTTCAGGCTGGGCCATCAATAATCAAGGAACTTGTGGATCTCGGAGTTCACTTCAGCAATGAGAAATCTTCCGGTGAATACGAGCTTGGACTTGAGGGCGGACACAGCAAGCGACGTGTGCTTCATGTGAAAGATCATACAGGGGAAGACATTGAACTTGCACTCACAAAGCAAGTGCAATCAGCTAAGAACATCACAATCCATGAAAATCACATGGCGGTCAATCTATTTGTGCGTAACAATAGAGTTTACGGAGCTTACATTTTAGACCTGAACACGAATGAAGTTGAACGCTTCGTTGCCAAGACTGTCATCCTGGCCACAGGTGGTGCAGGTCGAGTCTTTCTCTATACAAGCAATCCCGATGTTGCCACAGGTGATGGTATCGCAATGGCATTCCGGGCAGGTGCCACTGTGATGAACCTTGAGATGGTTCAGTTTCATCCCACACTTCTTTATCACCACAAGATACGTTCATTCCTAATTTCCGAGGCTCTTCGTGGAGAGGGCGCTCGACTGCTTGGACCTGATGGAAAGAGGTTCATGCCCGCTTATCACGAAGATGCTGAGCTTGCACCTCGTGATGTAGTGGCTCGTGCAATTGATACTGAACTCAAGAAGACTGGTGCTGATCATGTATGGCTCGATATCTCATTCAAAGATGCTGATTACATTCAGAATCGCTTTCCTCATATCTACGAAACCTGCTTGACTGCTGGGATAGATATCACGAAAGAACCGATTCCAGTTGTTCCTGCAGCTCACTATATGATGGGTGGTGTCAAGACTGACATCAATGGTCGGACAGATGTCGCAGGATTATTCGCCATTGGTGAAACCACCTGTACAGGATTCCATGGTGCAAACCGACTTGCATCTAACTCGCTGCTTGAGGCTGCAGTTCTAGCAAGCAATGCAGTAATTGCCGCCGCAGAGGAGATATCGAGCGAAATCAATCTAGTTGATATTCCTCCTTGGGACCCTGGAGAAGCAACAGATCCCGATGAATTGGTTGTAATCTCTCATCTGTGGGAGGAGATTCGACGGATAATGATTAACTATGTTGGAATCGCGAGATCAAACAAGCGCTTGATTCGTGCCAATAACAGAATTGGGTTCGTTGCAAAGGAGATAGCCCAATTCTATTGGGACTTCAAAATCACTCCGGACCTTGTAGAACTAAGAAACATCGCTACAGTTGCAGAACTGATTATCAGGATGGCCAGAATGCGTAGGGAGAGCAGAGGGGCTCACTACAATATAGATTATCCCGAACAATCAGAGGAAGCAGTGGACACAATTATGAAGAAAGGCTACGCAGCTGTTGAATGACGAGAGGATTCATCAATGAGCAGTAGACAGCATGTCAGCTCGTTCATGCTACCAAACAGTGTCATGGTCATCATACCTTGGTTTTTGATATGGATTACAGCAGACATGATTGTTGGATGGCCCATGCTCGGATCTCTGGACCTGCTCATTATGTTGATTGGTCTAACAATTCTTTTCACTGGTCTATTGTTGACTGCTGCATGCATACGAATGTTTGCAAATATTGGCAAGGGAACACTTGCCCCTTGGGCTCCTACCCAAAATCTTGTGATCGTAGGCATCTACAGATACATGAGAAACCCCATGGTAGCAGGGGTTCTTCTTGGCCTACTGGGTGAGACGATTATACTCTCCAACCATGCAATGTTTCTTTGGTTCCTCTTCTTCTTTATTGGGAACCACATCTATTTCATTAAGTCTGAAGAACCAGGTCTTCTGAAGAGATTCGGGCAAGAATATGTGGAATACTTTGAGAACGTTCCTAGATGGTTACCCAGACGCACACCATGGACACCACCGGGCGACCTTGAAGGCTAGACCGGATCAACGTTCGGAGCATTTCGCCATCGATTGTTATACTCATTAACAGGACTTCTGGGCGCCTTCTTGTCGCCCCATCTTCCTTCATACTCAAGGAAATTCGTCTTCTCCATCAGCTTGAGGTTTTCCTGTGTGTTCCACAAACTTCCCCCATCAGCTATCTTGTCACAAAAGATTCTAGCATAACATCTAGGTCTGCTTAGGGGAGATGGATAGTTTGCATGGGTTCCTAGAGCTGACCAGACATGGATTTGTTCATTTTCCAAAATTGCTTCCTCTCTGGCAAAACCAGGAAGGGTTTTTGACAAGGAGGTGAGTCTGGCCTCATGGTGATTTGACAGAACCCATATTGCATCCTCGAGGTTTATCGAACCATAGAGCCTGACTTCAACATTTTCCCAGTCTCCGACATGTTTACCAAGACTAAGTGTTGTACCTGGGAAGTCATTGAAGCGATACCAGAACCAATATCGGATCTGAGTTAGTTTCTTATTCTCCCAGAACTCATAGTAGCATGGTGTAGAAGGCAGAAGTTCCTTGGGCTCTCTGTCCTCGACAAAGAGGTCCCAATTTTTATGGAATTTGGAATAGGTCTCTTCAGCATCAGACGGGAAACAACAGAACTCCCCCTCTTTCGGATGAAAATGGAGAATTGGGGCGAACCTTTGTACAATCTCGTTAATGTCAGAGGGGTTTTCCATTCTCTTCAATCACTCCTATTCTCCCAAAAGTACACAGACAATATCAATCGTTTGAATTATTTGGGGGTTATGATGTATACTAGGCAGTGATTTGCAGCATATAGGGGGCATTGTGTCTTGACAGACCAATCACAAATCATCGAACTGGAGCAAGTGGCCACCAATGCTTGGGTTGCTGAAGAAGAGGAACGTTTTGGAGGGTGGCTTCTTCGTGCAAACGCTGGTGTCACACGTCGAGCAAATAGTGTTCTTCCCCTAGGTCCACCACCCCCGCCACTTGATGACTCGATCGAGAGAGTGGTTTCTTTTTACAAGGAGAGAAACCTCATTCCTCGATTCCAAATGACTGAAACTAGTAAACCTGTTGAACTAGATCGGGACCTTTCTGAGCGTGGGTTTTCTGTAGGGCTGCAGGTTGAAATGCACACTGCAGCGATTAACCACCTTATGCAAAAGGAATCCACGATCGATGTAATGATTTCGAATGACATCTCTGATGGCTGGATGTCTGTTTATAGTGAGTCTTCTGGCTATCAATCTTCAACAATGGACATACGAAGAAATCTGATGAAACGGACACCCCTCACCAAAGCCTTTGCACTAGCTAGAATCGATCGAGAATTGGCTGGAGTTGGGTTTGGAGTTATTGAGGACAAATGGTTGGGTCTCTTCAACATAGCAGTACATCCGAGTATGCGTGGACGAGGTGTTGCTCTTGCATTGAACACAGCTCTCGCAAAGTGGGGCCATCAAGGAGGGGCTAGATCCGCCTATCTCCAAGTAGAATCTGAGAACATTCCCGCCCTGAAACTCTATTCAAAACTGGGTTTTCAACATGCATACACCTACTGGTATCGAAAATTGGATGAAGAAGAATGAATTACAGGTGGAGGATTATCTCCCACCTGTTTTGAACTAAGGAACCTTACAGCTTACTGGCCAGTCCCTCATACTCGGACTTGATCTTCTTACCAATATCTGAGCCGCCAAAGTCACCAGGAGTGATTGTCAGGTCGTTTCCATCAAGAACTGCTTCAATCACCATGACGCCAGGTGACTCAATCTTTAGACCGGACTTCCCAGCACGTTCGAAGCGCTCAGTATAGACAAGCTCTGAATTCCGTGTGACTGAGAGCATGAGGTATGCCATCTTCTTCTCAGCAAGAGAGGCTGATGGCGCTGGAGGAGGTACATCCTCAACTGTCTCAGCAACAAGCTCCGGTTCTGGTTTTGGCTTTGGTGCTGGTGCTCCAGCGATGGGCTCTTGCTCAGTTTCAGGTTTTGTAAGTTTGACTACAGGTTCTGGTTCGGGTTCAGGTATGTCCTTCTTCTTTGGTGCTCCAGCTATTGGTTCAGTGACCTTGGGCTCACCCTTGTACGCAAGCACACCATCATCAAAGGACCATTTCCCTTCAAGGGCACCCCTAAACTCAGCTATGCTGTTCGCCACATCTTGATCTGCATCATCCTTTTCCATCATCTCTACAAATCTAGAAGCCGCCAAACCAATTGTGGTGATTCCTACTTTGTACCCTGATTTCTGCAAGCCTCGTGCAATCCTAAGAGTATGCATCCGAGTTGGCATAGCCACATTCCGCCCCACCCATGCCCAACATACGTCATTATATTCATCTAACACAATGAGTGCATTATCACTATTGACTAAAGCAGGGTCCAACTTGACAGTGGTTATTTCTCCTGAATCGTCTCTTAACATAAGCATGAATGGTTTTCTTGAAAGGGTCTTCATAGGAATCCGATACCTCCGAAAATGTAATCCATTTTCCCCTAGACCGACTATTGCATAAAAGAAATTCTTGCATGTAAGAACACTACTAGGAACACAAACTTTCTGAGGTCATTCAATCCCGGAATCAATGACAAGAAACGATTGAGTGTCCTCAATGCCCTCTATTTTCCGGAGCTTGTCTGTGATGATTTCAACCAATGTTTCCATATCACGACCTCTGATTTCCGCAACAATGTCATAGGGTCCAAAAACCTTGTGTGCCTCCTCTGTGACAGAGAGTGAGAGCACGTCTTTGAGAACAGAGTCCCCGTGTCCAACGACGACTTTGATCAGGATGTAGGCTTTTACCATGTCTGTCACCACGGACTAACTCGTCTTCGCTTCCGATGACAAATAACTCTTGCTCTGAATCTGCAATTTCAGACGGGGTCTCGGAAAAATCGTTAGTGACCAATTATTGTAGAAATCACAATTTTTCCAAAATTAATTGAATTTATCGCAATATTGTATATATAGGAATATTTTCGATTAGGAGTTGTTAGTTTCACTATAGGACAGCGAACTAACGGCGCAAGATGTTGCAGAACCATTCTGCACAGAGGTGACCTGAATGGGAAAAAGGACTTTGAATACCATTCCATGCCCTGAATGTAAGGGGTCAATTAAAGGAATAGTCATTGAGGAAGACTCAATCACTAACGCCAAACGGGTTCCAGTTCTAGTTCCTGCTAAATGTAGCAATGGTCACAATGTGATCCTATTTGTCGATAAGCAATTCACGGTTCGAGATGTGGAAACAGCTGGAGCAGTGGTTGACGATGGAGGATCAGTCGATAAAGCTCAGAAATGGATGGATAGTTTCTAGGGGATGCAAAGATAGTGATCCAAAGTGTGTATCTAGTGAATGAGAGCGGTGAAACCATCGCCTCAGTACCGATTGGAGACTTCCAAATCGATGAAGCTCTGTTTGGAGGTTTTCTATCAGCGATTCAGATGTACAGTAAGAAAATCTCAGGCAAGAACGTCAGTGAACTTTCTCTGGAGAACTATCGTATAATCATCTCCAAGACTGACCGTATCTTCTTGGTCACCATTCATGACTTGAACGATAAGAATGCCGCCGCACTGAACAGCAAGATTAGTGAACTGTGTAAGGGCACGCTTGGTGAGATTGTAACTGACGAAACAATCGAAATGATCAAGGATGCTGCAAGTGAGGCACAGAGTGCAATGAAACGCGCAAATGAATGGGCATCAAAGATGCTGTAGGGGTGAAGACAGTGCAACTAGTCGTACAATATGCTTCGGAACTACTGACAGCAGCTGGTCTTTTTTTGGGAACCATATTGCTTGTCAGGTTTACTTGGAATCGAGTCAAGAATCTCCCTCCTGAGGAGAAACACTTTGGACGTCCCCTTTGGGTGGCAATAGGTAGTATCTTCTTCTTGGGACTCGCCTCTCTGGTCAACTACTGGTATGGATCTGGGATGAGTGAGCTGGAGGTCTTTTGGTACATAACCGCAGTTCTTGGCTCAGGACTTCTAATGATTTCTGCTTTGATGATTATGGGGTCAAGAAAATTAGCCATATTACCAATCGGTATGATGGGTGTAATCAGTGTGATTGCATACGCTGAAACAATAATCGGTGCAGGAACAGTTCTGGGTGGATTCACCGATTATGCAGTCAATTTCTTTGCTTTGGTACTTTTCAGTATACCATTTGGACTGTTTACATATCTGACCTACACTACTCGGAGAATCACAAGCTTTGCATTAGCTGTTGTCTCTCTCACCTACCCCTTGATTCTAGTTGCTACGACCTTCACAGCACCTGAGGCAATTGCTTCAGTTCTGGCTCTACGACTTTATGGTCCTGCACTACTGATCACCGCACTGGTTCTTCCTGAGTCAAAGATTGGTGGTGAGCTTATAGCATATAGTTTCACTATTAGCTCACTATTCTACTTCCTGTCATATCTACTCGTATCTCCCTTAGTCGGAGATTTTGCGGCGATGGCATCTGTGACATTCATTGCAGTGGCTTCTATCCTTTCTATTGGGACTGCCGCATATGCATTCACCAGATGGAGTCATAATAAGAACATCGCAACCCTCACACTGGGAGTATTCTTCTTCGTTGCTGGGTTTTCGTTCCTGACAGTGGCACTGAACCATACTGAGTTCATTGTCGGAATCAATGCAGAGTACTTCGCACTGATGCTGGGTCTCCTTGCTCCGCTACTTCTTAATTTGAGTTCCATTGTTGCATTAGACTGGAAACGGGCACTACTTCTTCCAGTACTTATTGCCGCAGCACCGTTCTTCCTTATGATTAGTGGATGGGCTGCTCAGATTCTCCCCGATGCAGTTCCAAATCGTGGCATTGTTATGGCCGTTTCTGGTATTCTCCAAACGGTCGTGCCCTTGGGACTTTACGGTCTTCTATGGTTGAGAATGAGAAAAACTGGAGCCCCTGGTCGAAGCAGAGCTCTTTTCCTTGCTCTTGGAGTTGTGTTCCTCATCCTTGGAACTGCTGGTGGAAATACAGTAACTCTCCTTCCATCAATACTCATCTGTGGAGCTTTCAGCGTTTGGTGGCTGGGCATCACGGGTCGTGCTGATCGGCTGCTTGGCACTATAAGCTAAGGAGTGGATCCTAATGGCTGGGCGATTACCAATCTACAAGACTGTGCTTGTGGGTGAGGGTGGTGTGGGTAAGACCAGTATCACCATCCGCTATACCGAAAACCGGTTTGATGAAGAAATGAAGATGACCATTGGAGTCAACTTTGCATCCAAGAAGATGGCCATTGGTGAGGACAATGTCACACTGATGCTCTGGGATCTTGGTGGACAACCTCGGTTTCGTGAGGTCATCTCAGATTACTTCAAGGGAGCGAGGATTGCTATAGCTGTTTACGATGCTACAAGGACTTTTTCGCTGCAACGTCTCTCTGACTGGCTTGGCAGAGTGAAGGAGAATGCTCCCGACTGTCAAATCCTGTTTGTGGGCAACAAGATCGATGAGCGAGAGAATGGTACAGGTGTGAACATTGAACATGCCGCTGAGATGGCACGTGAATATGGTGCTGAGTGCATGGAGGTCTCTGCAAAGACAGGTGAGGGAGTCGCGGAGATGTTCGAAGCTGCTGCTAAGATTGCACTCGAGAAACACGCTGAACTAGTTGGAAACTGAGAATATATCCCCTCTATTATCGGGTAGTCCCTTTGGGCTACCCACCCTTTCGTTCTTGACTTCTCTTCTCATTCTCGAAACGAATTAGATGTGGGTAAAAAGAGTGTTGTGAGCAGCTTTAACTGCTCACTAATTGTAGATTATTCATCACTTCGAAGATAGAACTTGGAAAAGCCTGCTTTCAATATGAAAGGAAGAAGTAATACCGCCAGAACTATTATCGCCGTAGTGCCTATCGCTGCATAATAGATTATTGGAACTGAAGTTGGGCTTGTAGAAATTCCGACAGTCGCCCAGACCACAACAAGACCGTATGCAGCATCCCGTCGGATGACTAACATGAGCATTGTTATAACAAGGACCACAATGATTACGAGTGCAGTCCAGAGTTCTTGTGTTGCCACTGGGATTCCTGGTATGACCACATTCAGAACTGAAGCAATGTTCGCAATCACTGCTACTGAAACCCACCCTGCGTAGACACTTATTGGTAAGTGAACAGCAATCTTCTCTCTAATCGGAACATTTGCAGCTCCAATACCTAGCTTGACATATGTATACAACATGAGTGCTAGAAATAGACCAATGAGAATCGGTGTGAACACATAGATTCCTGGTTGTCCATATGAATAATGGAACAGAACAAGCCATGAAGTGTTGATCAATCCCCCGAGAACGAAGAACACTGCTGTTGTCTTTAGATATGATGCTTCTCTTTGACTTGGAAGTGCCTGGTAGACCAAGAATATGATAAGAAGTGTATAAATGACACTCCAGATTGAAAAGACATACCCTGGAGGTGTGAACAGACTAGGATACGCATCAGACACCTCTTTGGATGTCACACCATTTACAGGTATTATCTCCACAATGGCATTTACTGCAATTGTTATCAAAATTGCTAGGATGTTTGCTACTTGGTAAATAATCGATTTTTTGCTCAAGTCATCTCCTCAAACTGTGAGGACAACATCTCAATATAATATTAACTATAGTTACCTATCTTTATCATTTTCCACATGACTTGAGAAACACGGTGAGAATGAAAAGAACTCTAGTGGGCAGCTAGTGCTGCCCAACTGCTTTGGGCAAAAAGAAATACTTTGTTGAGTGGCTTACTGCATGGCAAACCGAGGACACTTTTCCTTGGTTATACCAGGGGTTTCGCAGGGCTTTTGCATCCCTGTGTAGAACTTGAATCCATCAACACCACATTTTCCTTCGCCTGCATCGTACTCTGGACATGTCATTGCACATTCATCCAATATGGTCTTTACTTTAGCCCCAGGTCCCACGGTCCCCGGACTATTAACAGCTCCACACTTTTGGCGCATATTAAGCTATTTCGGTTGATTGCCATCTAGTATAGCTCTTCTCGTATCAAAGGTATCCTCGATCTTCAAGGACCTCCCTTAGGATTCCTGGATAATCTGTGAAGATGCCATTCACTTCCATGTCAAGCAGACGTTCCATAGACTGTCGATCGTTTATTGTCCAGACATGAACTGCGATATCTCTCACATGCGCAGCCGCCACGAATCGTGGGGACACAACTTGGAGTGACCCATAATACTCTGGAACTTGAAACGCCTTATACTTCACAGTCCGCACAAAGAATCTCATTGATTTCATCATCGTTCCAATCACAAAGTTTCTGACCTCATTTGGGTGAGCAGACGTGGGTATCATAGGCGCTTTCTTTCTGAACCTCTTCAATTGTTTCGGATTAAACGAGGCTATCATTATCTTCTCTGTTCTCTGATTCTCCAACAAGATCCTAGCTACTTCGTCAGGTGCTTCTTTGAAGGTGTCCTTGATGTCTAAGTTGAGGATGGTGTCTGGAAATCTCTTGAGTACCTCTTCTAGTGTCACGACAGTCTGTCCTCTTCCTCGAAATGGATAGGTGCGTCCGCCATCTGTACTGAAGTTGTAGCCCAAATCATACTGCAGCAACTCATCCAATGTCTTCTTTCGGACCTTCTCATCCTTTCCGGTAATGCGAGCCAAGTCTTCATCATGAAAGAGTATTGGTACATTGTCCTTTGTGAAGCGAATGTCCGACTCAAGCACATCGACGCCTATATCTATCGCAGCCTCCAGAGCAAGGATGGTGTTTTCAGGAATGTTTCCAGACTCTCCGCGATGGGCCATAATGAGTGGTCTACCAATATCAAATATCATCAAAGTCCCCTGAATATGAGATGACGCCGTTCGGCATAAGTCCTCCTGATTAAAACACAAATTGTGAGCCACATTTATATGGTTTCAAAAGTTAGATAAAACTAACTCTTGTGTGGGGGTTTTCGCGTGAAGCAAGCCAGAAGTATTGATGAACTCTGGGATATTACAGAAGAGGATACGCGCTGGAGTCGACGTGCCCATGACCGTGAAATAAGTAGAACAATGCGGGGAGACCCAGGAGAAACCTTACTCTATGCAGTGCTCTGCTCCATTTACGAAGGTCATGTCACAAAATCCTCCCTGTATTCTCACTTGGAGTCCATGTTTGTCGTTCGTATGAACAGGATGACAGTGTCCCCGGTGGATGTGGATGAAGTTCTACAACACGCATTGAATGAGAACTTGATCATTCAATCTGAGGATACGTTCAGCCTCACACAGCGAGGTATCGACATTCTTAGACTCTCGAGAACAACTGTCCTTCATGAAGGATATTGGATGAAACGTTTCTTGCAGGAGAAATGGGTCGTTGCAACATCAGCCTTATTTCTGATTTCTATGGTTCTGATTAAACTCTGGGTTGGATTCAACATCGGTAGTCGTGCCATGATGACTGATGGCCTAGAGAACCTCACTGACCTGGTTGTTGTTGGCATCATCGCACTCAGTCTGAGATATGACCGCGACCGTCTTGGTGCGATTGCCATTATGGTCTTCATGTTAATCTCAGGAACTCTTCTTGGGTATAATGGAATTCTGAGGTTAATCTCACCTGAAGAGATACATGTGTCCTTTTGGGGCTACATCGTTGCAGCTTTCTCAATTGGATTGAACTATGCTCTCATCTGGTACAAAACGATAGTCGGACGGATGACTGGAAATCTAGCGCTTGTGAGCGATGCAAAGGAAGACCAGACGCATATCAGAATTGGTCTTGGTGTCATAGTTGGACTTCTTTTTGCAGAGTTTCAGATCTACGTGGTTGACTCTATAGTTGCTGTTCTCATTGCTATGATAATTATTTGGGAAGGTATCGATGCCTTAAGAGAGATACTACAGGCTGGAGATGATCTAAGTGTTGATACAATACATCTAGCTGCCGCTGATTCATATGATGACCTCATGACAGCTTGGCTCTTGGCCCGACTTGCAAGGGGTCCTGACACCAGAGAGAATCTCAACCAAGCGTTCATCAAGGGAATAACCATTGGTCACAAGTACTTTGACGTGCAGGCTGTACTTGGTTTTGGCAATCTTGAGGAGAAGGGGGTATCAAAACATATCCAAATCGCAAAACGTAGTGGTCTAGTAATCGAGGATCAGGGTGTTCTTTCCATAACGAACAATGGTCTCTCGCTGTACTACAAGAATCGGGTCGATGAACTCAAGAGGGTTGCAAACCGGTTCTCGAAGAAACGCTCAAGACACAGAAGTGCAGCAATCGGAATCTCTGCTTGGGTGACTATCTTTCTCCTATTTGCCTTTGGAGAAACGTTGTATCAAGCTATGATGGCATTCCTTCATACACTACTTGGGTTCTAATCCTACCTGAAATCGAAGGCGACCTTGATAGCGTTGTTCTTTCCCTTGTTAGCAGCTACGTCGAATGCAGTCTTGTACTCATCAATCCTGTACATGTGAGTGACAATACCTTCGAGAAGAGCAGGCTCTTCCTTTATCATCTCGAATGCCAGTTCAAAAGTATCGACTAATTCTCCATCATGGTCCTCTAGTCCATGCATCATTGCACCAAGTACGTTCACTTGTTTGTAGACTGCCAGTATCCAGTCGGTCTTTTTCGTTATGCCAAAGTCCATTCCTACTATCACGAGTGTCCCGTTGTTTCTGATTAGGTGTAGCGAGTCATCCAAAGTAGAATCACTACCAACAGTATCGAAGATAATGTCAGGTCCAGAACCTCCGTAGAGAATCCTGTTGCCTAGAGATGGCTTGAGCAGATTTCCTCCTGTACTATCTGCAACTCTCTGATATAGTACATCTGTCTTAGTTTCAGATATTACTTCATCAGCTCCGAGTTGCATTGCTGCAGCTTCTTGGAATGGATAGCGAGCTAGGACAGTTATCTTACACTTTGATCCCAACCCTCTGATTGCTCTGACTGTCATCAGCCCAATAATCCCTGCTCCTATGACAACGACTGTGTCATCATCAGATGGCTGCTTTCTTTTTACTGCATGAATCGCAACCGCGAGAGGTTCCGCGAGCAGGGCTTTTTCATCAGGTACTCCGTCTGGAACTTTTTGAAGTTGACCTGCATAGGTTACGAATTGCTCACTGAAAGCGCCGCTCCCAAATCCACCAAAATTAAGGCGGCCGCCATATGCTTCCTCTAGTGCTGAATCGTCCCCAATTCCTACAATCGCTTGACAGGTTTCTGGTCTACCTGCCTTGCAGCTCTTACAGAGTTCAAATCCATAACATTCGCATGAAACCACGGGGGAATGGCTAACTCGGTCTCCAATCTTGAGATTGTCAACTTCACTTCCAACCTCTTCCACAATACCTACGACCTCATGACCCAGAGGAAATGGGTTTTCTTTTCTCGCTAGAATAGTAGCTGAATATGAAAGATTGACCTGAATCTGATGGACATCGGATGCGCATATACCTGCAATGACAGGTCTTACCAATACCTGCCTTGGATTCTTGATTGATGGGTTTGGCCAGTCTTCTCGATACTTTATCATGGTGTATTTACCAGCGAGTTTCATCTTCTTTCGAACAACTTTGCTGATTTTGAGATCGTACATTATCGCCTTCATTAGAACACACTCTACAGAAGCAAAGACTGACTGGGATTCTCACAAATATATCCATCGTACAAAAAGACGAGAATGGGAGCGCCTGAGCGCTCCTCAATTCTGGATCATTCCACACCACAGCGCTTCTTCAAGAGCTCCCAGTCATGATTCACCTGTTCCTGGATTCTCTTTCTGAAATCATCCCACTCTGGCTTGAAGAGATGTTTGAACTGGCCCTGAGTCTTGAAGTACTCGTCAACGGGTTTCAGTTCCTTTAGCCGTTTGCTTGGACCTGACAAAATCCACTCTTCCCCGTCGATGACTTCGTAGAGAGGATGGAGACCGGTTTCAACAGCCAGTCGGGATAATGAGATGCTGTCTCCGGTCGGCGAGCGCCAACCTCTCGGACATGGCGAGTATGCATGAATGAATGCTGGACCCTCCACCTCCAGAGCCTTACGGAACTTGGTTATGAAGTCACGGTAGTTGTATGCTTCAACGGTGGCGACATATGGAATCTTGTGAGCAGCAACAATCTCTGCTAGTGGCTTCTTACGTTCAAGCTTGCCTGGGATTACACTACCTCCCCAAGAGGTTGTGGTTTCCTGGCCTGGAAATGTTGCTCCTGACCTCTGGATTCCTGTGTTCTGGTAGGCACCGTTGTCGTAGCACATGTAGACGAAGTCATGACCTCGTTCAAGTGCTCCACTGATAGCACCGAACCCAATGTCGAATGAAGATCCATCTCCACCAATAGCAATAACGTCAACATGATCGTGTTTGTAACGACCCTTGTCGCGCATTGCGTTGATAGCCTCAACGGCTCCGGATGCTACTGCTGCTGCATTCTCAAAAGCTACGTGTATCCATGGAATCTTCCACGAAGTGTATGGATAGATTGTAGTGGCTACCTCAAGACAGCCTGTATTCTCACAGACTATTGTGGGGCCTCTCAGTGCCATTCCCATGAGCTTCACCACAGGTGGTGCACCGCATCCTGCACACATCCTGTGTCCGGAGCTCAGGATTGGTTCGCGTTTGAGCATGTCTTTGATTGAAACTGCTGGTTTGTCACTCATTACTTGCGCACCCCCAATGTTTCATACAATGGAGCTTCACCCTTCTTGATGTACTCCTTTGTCTTCTCGATTCCTTCAACGAATGTCGTTGGCGGCACGTCACGACCACCCAGGCCGACCACAAAGTCAACCACCATAGGTCTCTCCTTCGCGTCGTAGAGTGCAGTCTTGACCTCAAGAGCTAGTGGGTGTGTGGCTGCTCCGAATGACATTGCCTTTTCGAATACTGCTACAGCTTTTGCGTTTCCAATAGCCTTAGCAATATCCTTCGTTGGGAAGGGTCTGAACATCTTGAGTCTGATGACACCAACTTTGTCGCCCCTCTCTCGCATTACATCAGCAACAACCTTAGCTGTTCCTCCCATAGAGCTCATTGCGATTATGATGATGTCCGCATCATCTGTCTTATAGGTCTCAAAGAGACCGTACTTTCGACCAGTGAGCTTTGCGAACTCTGTTTCGACCTCTTTGTAGGCTTCGCCAACACCCATGATTGCCTCATCCTGCTGCTGCTTGAACTCGAAGTAGTAGTCAGTGAGAGCTAGCGGACCCATAGTGATGGGTTTGTCAGGATCAAGCGAGATGAATGGTTCGCGCACTCCTAGATACTTCTGAACAACATCCTCAGGGAGCATCTCGACTCGCTCTACGT
>JASFEF010000052.1:0-15126 GCA_050124975.1 Candidatus Thorarchaeota archaeon
CAACATCGAGAGCAACAGCCTTTCTCCTTCGGTGGGGGTTGTGGCTGAGTGCCATAGTCTCCGGGCATTGGAATCTCAGTCATTTCAATCACACAAAGTATTGTTGAGTACTCGTTCAGAGATGTCACACCTACTTATGAGGATTGTCGGTTTGTAGGCGTGGAGATTTTGAGTCCTCAAACAGAAGACTTGTTGTGTATCATACCAGATTCACGAGCACCCAATAATAGGGAAAACAACATCGAGAGCAGCAGCCTCTCTCCTTCGGCTCGGGTAGAGGGGGTAGACGTTGTACTCCATAGTCTCCAGGCATTGGAATCTCCGTCATACCAATCACGAAAGGTTATGTTGATATTCATTGGAAACGTCACTCCTGCTTTTGAGGATTGTCAATTAAAAGACGCAGAGGTTTTAAGTCCTCAAACAGAAGTTCTGTCGTGAATCGTGTTAGATTCACGAGCACGCGTATTAGGGGACAGTTGTTTTGAGCGAGGAGAACAATGTCTATACCATCTTAGACAGACCCTGGGGACTTCGAATGATAGGCGTCACCCAGATGGCGTTTGGGATTTTTGGTTTGCTAGCCACAATTGGGCTTCTGGTTGCCACATTCATTGGAGCATATGCTTCTATAGGCTATCTCTACAGCCTTGTTTTACTTGTAGGGGTTGCACTTCCATGTCTTGTAATTGGAAATTACGTTGATGATCTGAGAAGACAAGCAGTCATAGCACAGATAGTCTACAGTATTTTGGCTGTTGGTTTGTCATCATTCCTCATCTACGTTAGAGGTTTCTCCTATAGCTGGACTGTACCTTTTCTTGATCTCAGTCTTCAGATAGCTATTGGAAACGTTGCAGCATTCATTGCGATTACTCAAACATTGATTGTACTCTATCTTCTCGTAAAATGGCCGGAAGTAGCTCCTCCACCAGGAGTCAAAGTTGAACGTGATATATCAAGGGCTAGATTGATTCAAGCAGGATTAATGCCCTCACCCCTAGAGCCAGCTCTTCTTGCTCCAGATGGAGCAACAGCTCTTACACCAGAGGAAGAGCAGCGCATCTTAGACATTCGGAAAGTCGTTACTGAGGAAGGCATGGCAGTCCTCTGTTCAAACTGCAGCGGTGCAACTCCTCTCACAAAGGTCAAGGACAATAATACACTACACTGTGACTATTGTGGAGTCGTACTCGGTGTCAGTAGTGTGTTTGTACCCTGTGAAAACCATGAAGAGTATCTTGCAGCAACCACATGCAATGTCTGCGGAGATCACTTCTGTAGGCAGTGTCTGACTGTACAGGAACCACCAGTTGATGAGAGGTGGCAAGGCTCTGCAGTATATCTGTGTAAGAAATGCTTCGAAGGTCGATATCGCCCAGCAGTCACTACAGCCTCACTGGTGATTCCGATTGATCAGCTATTTTCAACGGCAGGTAGCAGGTTCTCAAAAGTTGGAGAGATGTACAGCAGTTTCTTAGGTGCTTATGCAAACGGAATGAAGCATCTTTGGAGACTACCTCTTGAACTCCTCGCTAGTATTGGAAAATCTGGAGGTGGAGGGAACGACAACTGTGTAGGAGCACTACTCCTTATTGTAATCATAATCATCGCAATCCCAATCCTCGCAGGGGTTCTAATGCTACTTGGAGCCATCATCATTGTCCCAATTCTGTTCTATGCAGGATTGATTGCTGTCACAGTTGAAGCGGCCAAAATAATCAGTGGGACAGATTTCGAATCTGTAGACAATGCTCGTGTCAAGAGCATTCACGCTCACCGCAAGCCAAAGGCTAAGGAGTCAAAGCTTCGACCCTCAGTTCGAGTTTGGGATGACGAATTCAGAAGAGCTTCGATTGAACACCAACGGATAAAGGCAAAGCATATGGAAGAACGAAGACTACGTGAAAGAAGAAGACAAAGGCAGAGAGAATCTGCAACCTTCTGGAGGACTGAATATGACTGAAACAGTACAAGAACAGATTTTGTGCCCTGTCTGTGGTGGACCAGTCAAGGTAGACCAAAAGGATAAGGTCAATCGGTGTGAATACTGCGCCAGTCCTGTGCTTGGACCAAGTCAGAGTAGAGACTGCGTCAACCATCCGGATGTTCTAGCAAAAGAGGTCTGTCATGTTTGCGGGGATCTAGTCTGTGAGGACTGCATCCAGAAACGTGTTGGTGAGTATGGAGGGAAACTACTCACCATCGTAAATTGTGAGAAAAAGTCATGCGTTTCAGAGAGCGAGTGGGCAAAACCTCTGAACGAGGAATATCAGAAACTGGCTAATATGGACTGGGCGGACCGAATTGACAATATCATTCTACGAATCACTGGGCTTGGAGCCATCATCATGATGATCTTCGAGTTGATTTTCTTCATAGGGATATTGTACTATCAGTTCCTCACACCATGGAGTATGCCTCCGATTTCACTCGATTTCCTAGGACCAGTCATAATGATTCCACTGACGATCCTGTTGTTCTGTATCTTGGGCAACCTTCTGTCTGCGATATTGTTACAATCGGCTTTGCAAGTATACGTCCATGATCGGCAGCTAGGCGCAGGAATCACGTTAATCGTGATTCTCATCATTGAGGTCGCTCATCTTCTTTTCAGAGGGCTGTTCTTCAATCTACTGACATTACCGAATCCACTCTTCATCCCTGTGATGATTGGAGCATTCCTGTTTGGAACCATCCTAGTATTTGTGGGTTCACTAATGGCAATCTTCGTCGGAAATAAGAAACGAGTCCAATTGAAGGAAGCAAGAGAGAGGCTGAATCTCTCACTCAAAGAGGGTCTCGCAGATCTTGCATAAGACCCTCAATGACTGGTCAATCAGGAACATCGAACAAATCAATCAGTCGGAAGCGATCCACATCTACAAGACCAAGGTCAGTGATCTTAAGCTTCGGAATGACAGGAAGTGAGAGGAACGCCATTGCCATGAAAGGCTCCTCCAAGGGTGTTCCAAGTTTCTGAGCTGCACCCTTGAGGTCTTTCAACTTGTCACTCACATACTCAATTGATTGGTCTGACATTAAACCAGCAATTGGTAACGGAAGTGAATCGAGCACTTTTCCGTCCTTTGCTAATGCAATGCCTCCCTGCATCCGTACAATCTGAATGGCAGCCTGAATTAGGTCAGCGTCATTTGTTGCGACAGCTACGATGTTGTGTGAATCATGAGCAATAGAGGAGACCATGGCTCCTTCTTTGATACCCATGCCTTTCACGAAACCAACAGATCTGGGTTCAGATGCGTTGTGACGCTCAATGATAGCTACCTTTGCGATGTCACGTTCAATGTCAGGTACAACCAGTCCATCTTCAACTTTGGGCTCTTCTATGAGGCGTTCGGTGATTATCTGGTCAGGAATCATTCCTATGACATTCATTCGTTCTCCACGTGCTTTCACTTGGAAATCTTCAGGTTCTAGATAGTGTATGTTGACTGAACGTCTTAGACGTGGTTGTTTCTCTACACCAAATTCCTCGACCATCTTACCATCCTTTGCCACTAATACACCCTGTTTGTAAACCATCTCAACGTTGATCTTCTCTAAGGAGTCTAAGACAACAATGTCTGCATGATATCCAGGAGCGACTGCACCGATATATTGGAGACCATAGTGCCTTGCGGTTGACAATGAAGCCACCTTGATAGCTAACACTGGGTCAACACCTAAGGCGATAGCTTCTCGGACCATACTGTCAATGTGGCCCTTTGTGATTAAGTCCAGAGAGTTCCTATCATCTGTCACAAAGCTACAGAATTCTGCAGTGTGTGCTTCAATAAGTGGAACAAGTGCTTTCAGGTTCTTGGCAGTAGATCCTTCCCGGATGTGGATATGCATTCCTCTAGCAAGTTTTCTCCTTGCCTCTTCAATATCAATACACTCGTGTTCGGATGTTATTCGTGCCGCTGCATAGGCATTAAGATCATGGCCATCAAGCTCTGGTGCATGACCATCAATCCGTTTCCCCATTCTGAGTGCTACTCGGATCTTCTCTAGTATAGTAGGGTCTCTGTAGATAACCCCTGGATAGTTCATCGCTTCAGCCAAGCCTAAAACATAGGGTTCTGTCATGAGTGGTTTGATGTCTAGAAACTCGAGAGATACTCCGTTGGTTTCAAGGTCAGTTGATGGAACACAGGACGGAAGCATCATGTAGAACTCAAGGGGCCCACCTCGCATGCTCTTGCTCATGTAGAGTATACCTTCCATTCCCAACACATTGGCAATTTCATGAGGGTCTGCCACAACAGCGCCTGTGCCGTGAGGAACTACAGCACGAGCGTATTGGATTGGCATGACCATTGAGGACTCAACGTGAACATGACCATCAATGAACGAAGGTGAGACATACTTGCCCTTGAGGTCTATCACCTCATTCCCTACATACTCACCTATACCAGCTATGAAAGCTCCATGGATCGCAATATCACCAGGCGTGACATCACCTGTGAAAACATTCACCACGTTGGCATTTTTCAGGACCAAATCAGCACGTGTCCTTCCAGCAGCTACGTCAATCATTTGGTCAAGTGGATATTCCTCTGAACGTGATAGAAACATCTCTTCTCACTCCCATTGCCCTATGCGCTAGCAATGAAAAGGGTTTCCAATACGTTTACTTTGTAGCTACAACGACCAATCTTTCAGCTTCATTGTCAAAGTTTCTCCCATCAAGTCCCCCATATATCTTAACATCGGTGAATCCGACCATCTCAAGCATCCCTTTAATTTCAACTGCAGAATATATCCAATGAGTTACATTCCACCGGTGTACTGTACCATCTCGTTCAATGAATATCCATTTGTTACTCATCTTACTCCAGTCATCAATGGCCTCACGTTCTTCCAACATGAATCCATGAGGCCACTCTGACCAGCTGTATCGCTGGAAGATTCTAGCCAAGATCTCCTTTGCCATTGACTCAAGAATGAGTCTTCCTCCTGCTCTTAGAGAGGCGTAGATATTGCGTAAAACCAACATCTGCTCCTCATGGTCTTCAAAGTAACTGAAAGAAGTGAACATACTGATTACAATGTCAAACGATTTCTTCCGATAGAATGTTCGCATATCATCCAAGACAAACTCAATGCTCAATTTCTCCTCTGCTGCAGCTTTCTTTGCCTTTTCAAGATACAATAGTGTTCTGTCCACTCCTACAACCTTATGCCCTCGTCTAGCAAACTCCAAGGAGTGCCGACCAATACCGCAACAGAGGTCGAGGATTACATCATCAGGCTGAACCTTGCACAAAGACTTGATCGCATCGACCTCATTTGATGAATAAGCGATTCTAGCCTCTGTGAACAAAACTGGCTCTGTTATCTCCCACATCTTGTCATTTTCATACCACTCTACTTGTTTCTCGTCAACCATGTGGTTTCCACTCCACCTGGAAGTATCCTCTGCCAAGATATGAATCAATGGACAAAAAGATTTGGCTAGAAAAAAGAGAAGAGTCGACCCGGTTCGAAACCGGATCGATTCTGAATTCTACTTCTTGAATCTCTTGACATATACTATGTAGACAACAACAATGACTCCCACACCAACAGCTAGTGGAATTGCTACTCCGCCTAGTATCGCCAGGATATCAGGACCGAGGGGAGTTACCTCTTCTACTAGTAGTGGATGAGTTTCCATCGGTGTTATCTTGACCCAGAGGTATCCATCAACCAATTGGTCACGCGATATCTGTAGATGCAAGAATGATTGTTCAGAGATGGCTCCGAACTGGAATCCCATATCACTCGGTGGTGAGTCACTACCAACTAAGTAGTCACTCAGGTCACCCCATCCAATCCAGTGAGTTCTTCCATCATAGGCACTGAACAACTCTGCAGTGAGATCGGTAGCATCTGTACCGGAACGAATTGATACATTGTACCAAGTCCCTGGTGTTGTGTTCAACATCAGTCCGTGAGCCTCCAGTGGCCTTCCTGGTGCTGGTAATGTGAAATTGTAGAATACAGTACTACTGACATCGAGATCTTGAACATTCATGTAAAGATCATTCGTTCTATCAGTCCATTGGATGGTTAGATTTACCATGTAGTCACCGTAGTAGTTAGTGGCCCCTTGCGTATTGTTTGCTACATAGGTCGCACAGATACCGACAATCGCTGGACCATCGTACCATACTTGTCCCATGTAGTTGAATGTGTCATTGTTCCAGATGGATGGATGAGGAACAATCTGAGAGCCATCCCACCGATTCGCGAGATCTGTACTGCTAATGTACAGAATATTACCGGAGGTGTCGTAGATTGAAACCTCAACGCCGACAGTGATATTGTCAGGATTGTCCAGAATCAATGTCATATTGTACAAGTGATTGAATGTTGTATCAACAAAGAATCCACCCACATCATCAAACCCAGCAGATGTCGCATCAAAAACTGGACCCAGGTTGAACTCGACCCATTCATTCACATTGTTTGCAATAGACATCTCAACAATGTACTCACCAGCCGGGAGATAGTACTCAGTTGAGGGTGCAAGAGTAGCACCGAAGCTTAGACTCCGATCAACTCGATAATTGTCCTCATAGAGGCCGTTCAGATAGACAGACAGTTCACCACCTGTCGCAGTGGAATTCACTCGTAACATGGAATCCTCTTCAAGATCAAGTGTATAGGCACGAGATACTCTTGCGCCAGCATAGTTCTCAAACTGGAACTCATGGTTCAACGGAATAGCTCCTTGACTGTTGGCCTGATGATACAGTGTGTATGCAATGTTATCACCACCGATAACAGTCACATAGTATGGTCCGCCTCTGAAGAAATACTCTCCAACAGATGGTCCACCAATCCCATCTTCATAGCGCATTCCTCCGTTATAGTTGTAAATCCACTCTGCACTCGTGAACATGATGGTTGCTGATTGAGTCGTCACAAAGGCGAACTCTGGGTAGTTGAAGGCATATGTTAATGATGCAACATCCCCAGGAGAGTTGACTTTGTAGGTATGAACGGTAGGAGCTAGTTCTGCATGTACCCAGCTACCAGTGTCATCTCTTGAAATCAATTCTCCAGTTGGTAGTTCACCCGTAGCGATATTTCCAGCAGCTATTGACTGTGGTGAAACAGCAACTGGTAAGAAATCAAACAGAGCAAAGGTTCCCACTGACGGGAAGGCTTCTAGAATGACAAGATGAGTCCCAGATACTGAAGGCTTGAATGGAAGAGTCCAGATATCACCTTCTGAGCCACTATATCCAGTGATGTACCGACCCTCTGGATCGAAGACAGATATAGTCCAAGAAACAGCATCCTGTCTACAATCTACTGTCAGATGAACAAACTCCTGGTTACTGACACCTAGTGTTCCATAATAGACGTATCCTGCATCAGCAAGCACTGGAGTGTGTTGTCCAAAAGTGAGTCCGAATGTTCGAGTTTCCATAGTTGTGTTGACAACATGTTCACCTTCAACAGTGGCCTCAAAGTCGAAGAATGCCGGCAATGCTGTTGGATTATCATAAGGACCGGTTCCCCAACCATTGAAGGACATCCAGTTGAAAGGAACATTAGAATCAGCCGAAAAGGATCCAAAGCCTTGAGCCCAACCAGAACCGTCATATCTGTTGGCAGTGAAATCTAGATTTTCATTAAGATGCATAGTGCTTCTAGACACCAGAGCTAGAGGATCAGGTTCAACATATACGTAGGTATGATTGTTTGCACCTGATCTAAAGCCTTGATTGTATGTTTCAATTTTGATATTAGTCTGAAGTGCTGATACTGGGGCAGCCATTGTTCCGAAGAGAAAGATCAACGAAACTGCTAGCCCTAATACCATCTTCGTAGAGAAGTGCTTCATGGCACACTCTCACCTCGTAGTTTTCTATCCGTCATTCAGTTATGAACTCATTTCGTTTGAACGACGCATCATTTTTCGAAAATTCGACAGTATGATAATTCCATTGACACGAGGTTATTAACATCTATAGAAAAGATAATAAATATACTAAACAATAGTTAATATGATTACAATGGATAAACAAGTTGACCATTTCGAATGTAAGCTCTGCGGCAAGAGATTGAACTCAAGGGAAGAGATGAAGAAACATGCTGCAGAGGTGCATCATAAGCACTAAAGTGAATAAATCTCCAGATCCCCGGTCCTTGGATCGGGGACTACCATCTTTCTTTCTGAAATCATTCTAAGCCTCTCTCGCATATGCAATCACCTTTTATCTCGGAAATACACAGCGCAAAACAGGGTTCTCTAACTTCCCAATGTGTGGAGAGGAGTCCTCGAAGGTAATGAAGCTAAGAATAGATTCAAGGCGTATTGCAGTCTTTGCAATTTTCGCAGCAATGGTGTTGGCTCTTGAGATCCTACCAATTCCATTTCTAACAGACATTCCTCTTTTTGGAGGGTTTACACTTGATCCCACGGGCATTCCAATCACCATAGTGTTTCTGGCATATGGAGGCATCTTCTCCCTCATTCTATTACCCATCATGTGGGTAGCTATCGCGTATCGAAATTTAATCGGATCGATATTCAAGGGATTTGCTGAATTCTACACTGTGTTGGGATTGATTATTGGCAAGCTTGTCCTTAGGAATCGATCACAAGAATGGAAGGTCGCACTACCTACATACTTGGTTTTCGGTGTTTCTTTCAGAAGTGTTGGAATGTATATCACAAATGTATTCTTCATTCAGTGGCTCTATGGTTTGACTCCAGAGGCGGCGATAGCACTTTCAGCCACTTTTGTCATTCCAAATATCATCCAAGCTTTCATCAACGTCTTGATTGGGATTCTTATCTTCATCATCATTCCTGAGAATCTAAAGATTCAAGCTGGATTTGGAGACAGCTTCGAAGAGAAAAGTTACGAAGAGATAACAGCAGAGGAGATAGATTCAAGCAGTGTTGAAGATCAGACAGATTGACCTGATTCCAATCCAAGATTTTCCAATGGTCAAGACGGGAGATGAGATATCGGACCTAATTCTTTCAACACTGCGAAAATCTGGCACTGAACTCATCCAAGGCGACATCATCGTCGTTACTCACTCAATCGTATCAATCGCGGAGGGAAAGCTGTTCAGACTGGATGATGTGAAGGTTTCAGAGAGAGCTGCAAGGATCGCAGAAAAGACTGGGCATAACGAGGAAAGAGTGGAGATTGCTCTACGTGAAGCAAGTGAAGTTCTGAGAGAAGAACCAGTTTTGATCACAAAGACCGAACATGGAATTGTAACTGATTTTTCAGGAGTTGACTCGAGCAATGCTCCCCCAGGCAGTTTAGTAGCCCTACCAGATGATCCAGATCGATCAGCCAAGAGAATCAGTGATACATTGTCCAAGTCGATAGGATTCAATGTGCCTGTCATCATCACAGACACTCAAGGTAGACCTTGGAGGAAAGGTGCAGTCAACCTTGCAATTGGTGTAGCAGGCATGTCCCCGTTCATTCGCAATGTTGGAAAAGAAGACATCTACGGATATGAGTTGAAGGGGTCTCTTGTCTGCCTTGTGGATGAACTCGCTAGTGCGACTGAGCTTGTGATGGGGCAAGCTGCTGAAGGAGTTCCCGCAGTCATTATTCGTGGTGTTGAGTTTGATGATGACAAGGGTTCTGCAAATACTATAATTCGTTCTGACTCTGAGAATCTGTTTAGTTAGTCTATTATTTCCACTCTACGTCTATCAATAATCATAATCCACATCAAGACTAGTCCAACTACACCACTAGCAATCACTAGCGCAAATGGATCAATCACCCAGGGTTCGATAGTTGTTGCTAGTGTTGTTGGTGTCGTTGTTTCAGTTGGTGTTACTGTTATGGTATTAATTGGATAGTTATCCATATCATCCTCATCGATGACATATACACCTATACCAAAAAAGTCCGACCACCAATTTCCAGTATTGAACCCATCATCCCATTGGTTAGACGAGCCTTCACATATTGCATTGGGAAAATTGTCTATGAACGTATTGTCGTATATGTCATTATGATTCGAAAATCTGTCTAGACAGATCCCTACACCTGAATTATCATAGACATTATTCCTAGTGATGAAACAGTCAGAGGAACTGTTAAGGAGAATTCCTCTAGAGTTCCGATAGATACTATTTTCCCGCATCTGACAATCATCAGATTCTGCGAGAATTATTGCATCGAGGTTTTGGAAAATGGTATTGCGCCTAATTATGCAGGAGGGACTACTCACAAGATAGATTCCGTTCTCATTGTCCCAAATACTGCAATCATTGATATCACAACCATAGGACCAACCCAAAGTAATCGCTTTTCGATTGTTTCTGAAGTCAACATCCCAAACTTCGAATCCATCGGAATACCAGAGAATTGCAGCAGCCCAACTGTGATCGTAAATTGTTGCAACCGAAAGTTTACAGTTATCGGAATATTGCAGGCAAACTCCGATTGTATTGCTATGAAAACTGATAACATCAAGCCATGCTTGGAAGCAATTTATCAACGTTATAGCTGCAGCTTGACCGGGATCATGATTTGCACCTTCTCCAATATCAGAACAGACCCCACTGATTGGTCCACCAATGATTGTAGCGAACCTACAACTGACAAGAAATAACTGCCCGTAATCTTCTGCATAAATCCAAAGATCATCTTGATACGCAAAGAACCCAATTACCTTACCATTTGCAGTGTTTCCACTGAACCGAATTGTGTTGAAATCCCAGATATCATAGTTCGGTATTGAAGAAAAGAGGCCTCCTCTATCAAATATGTTGTTCGCAATGTTGCAGTCATCGGCAGGTCCATCCGGTACAAATACTAAATCACGTGGATGAGTATATCCATTCCAGCTAAATGCAAAGCCATATCGACTCTCGAGGATACTATTATTGGAGATGTTGAAACCATTTGCACCTTGCAGAGTTATTCCGAATCCAACATGCGTAATGTTGTTTGAATGGATGTCACAATAATATCCCCCATGAATCACTATCCCCGCATCACTTCTATTCAATTCGCCGCAAATCTCATTCTCAAAGACTTCTGTTTCATTTGCAAGTGCTACTTCAATTGATATGATATTGTTAGTAAACGTATTTCTTCGTACGATGTTCATATTGCCAATAATCAATAGACCGCTGTCATTAGACGTGACATTATTCCTCTCTACTACATTCCCAGATCCCTGCACTTCGATTCCATATAGGTCAAACAATGCGACATTATTATGACTGACAATGCAGGATTCTCCGCCCACGCAAATGCCCCAATGTGACCATTTGTAATTCAGTTCTGCTATAACTGTGTTGTTAGTGAAAATTGAATATTGGTTCCCTGAAGTATGAATTCCAAGCTTATGAATCTCATACATTCGGTTGCTTGAAATTGTACAATTGTTGGAATCATATACTCGAATTCCACACTCGGGGGAACCAATCCTATGTTCGTTATTGAGGACATCAGTGAAATTACTTCTCTTTAGCTTAATTGCAGTTTCTTTGACATTGAATTGGTTGTGGGTAATACTGCAATTTGAAACATCATAACAAGAAATTCCAGCCCAACTCGCGACTATTTGGTTTTCAGCAATGTGTCCATTGCTTACATTTGATAGGCTCACAGGAAAGATGTAACCACCAGGTAGCCAAAACGAGTATGGACAGATGAAGAAGCAATTTCGAATTGAAAAGTGACTAGTAGTATTCATAATCCATATACAATATGAACTGGTGGTTGTGATATTCAGATTCTCAATCACATAGGGATTAGAAATAGAACCGTTGCCTGGCCAGCCTTGTGTATCAAAATCAGCATCAGAGGTGATGTTGAAAGGTTCGTGATCGATAAAGGAAAGTACGTGTTGTCTGAGAGGAATGACCTCTACCTTTTCCTCACGAATGATTTTGAATGGAGCTGCTATTGAAAGGCAAATCATTAAAGCTAGTAGTATAGCTACTCCACGACGAATCATTCACGAAATCTCCGTTTATCGAAAACGAGG
The DNA here is from genome assembly GCA_050124975.1 of Candidatus Thorarchaeota archaeon. Classification (GTDB taxonomy): domain Archaea; phylum Asgardarchaeota; class Thorarchaeia; order Thorarchaeales; family Thorarchaeaceae; genus SMTZ1-45. The sequence continues at coordinate 11,986 of JASFEF010000052.1, forward strand.
TATATTATTCAGACCTTCAATATGAAGCTTAGCAAATTCAGAGAGATGTATCAAAGAATTCTGCTAGACGGGTCAAAAGTGCTTTGACATTCTTTTCCCGAATGATACCATGTCCCTCGTCATCGAACACCAATTTCTCATACTGAATTTTGTTTGACTCCAATCGTTTTTCTACTTCAGCAACATTGGCCTTAGTGACATTGGGGTCTCTGAGACCTTGCACGATTAGGAGTTTGCCTCGAATATTCTGGACATAGTTGATAGGAGACCTCTCTTGGTATTTCTCTAGAACTTCAGAAGGAGACCCTCCCATCATCTCTTCAGAGTATGGTCTCAGATCAGGTCGGGTTGTTTCATAGTCAACAACGAGGTCAGTCATTCCACAGATAGGTGCTGCAGCCGCAATAATGTCAGGTGGAAATTGAGTGATTGCCAGCCAGCTCATGTATCCACCATAACTTGTGCCATAGATACCAACTTTGCCTGGTTCAGCATATCCATTCAAAATCATGGACTCAATTCCAGAACGGATATCTTCCTTATCGAGACCTCCCCACCCATCTTTCTTGATGAGTTCTCTGAAGTTCACACCATATCCTGTGGAACCACGATAGTTAGGATCAAGAATATTGAACCCGAGAGAACAGAAATATTGGATTTCTGGGTCCAACGCGTCCTCGGAGTGCCATGTGGGTCCGCCATGGACTGTTACGATTGTCTTCCCATTTGGATTTCGGGCTTGGTATAACCATCCATGAATTGGAGTCTGATCCTCTGAAGTCCATCGAATCTCCTCCGCTGGAGTTAGTTCTTCATGCTTTATTGAACTAAGATCGAGTATGTTTGTGATAAGAGTGAATTTTTCAGGAATCGGCTCAAGCACATTGAACCGAACGATGTCACGAGGATTTGTAGAGCTATAGAAGACACCCAGCCAATCCCCATTTCCGATATGCGTGATTGGCCAGAGGTTTCCCCGATGTGGTGTGATATTTTGTAGGACATCAGTCTCCAAGTCTAGAAGAAATGGTCTCCTTCGACCGTCCCTTTCTTCAGCCAATATAACATGATTCGAATACCCAGGCACTCTCGCTAGACTGTATGTTCCGCCATCCGTTGGTTTAGACAGCCATTTGATCTCACTAGTACCGAGGTCATAGAGACCTACACCCACAGAGTCATAGCGCACTCCATCCACTGTGTCGCTATTGAAAAGAACTCGCCCATCATGAGTCCAAGATGCTTCCACCTTTGCCTTTGGTCCAAAATTCAGAATCTCTCTGTCTTCATTCCCATCAATAGAGGCTATCCACCACTGATCACCAGAGGGATCCTCATCCGCTCTGTTGTAGAGAACATATCTGCCATTTGGATCAATGGAGGGTTTCACGTATGTTGGTTTGTCAGGTCGAGCTATGACATTCTTCGATCCAGACTCTAGATCTTGAACAACAATCCTGAAGGTTTCTGTTTCCTTCTTTATGTCATAGTCATAATTGACGGAGTATGCAATAAAGTCGCCCCTAGGTCCGAACTGACCTCCGCGCATGTAGAAATTAGGTTCAACTTCGGTAAGTGGGTGCATCTCACCGGGTATGTCTAGAAAGACCCGGTATAAAGTGACTCTCTCGTTTCGTGCCTTATCCTCAGAAACCAGAATGGATTTGGAATCAGGAGCCCAGTCTCTAACGATAGTGACTTCAGGTGTCTTTGTCAGCGGAACTAGCTCACCAGTTCCATCAGTAGATTTGCTGAACACGTCATAGTTCTCTTGGATCCTGCTGATTGAAAGAGCAAGGTGTTTCTTATCTGGTGAGCAGATTGTAGGTTGAAGATCAGGAAACCCTGCAAGGAGGATAGTTGGTAGACTCATCAAGGAATCCAGATCGAGGGCTCTTGATTGAGGCATGGTAGAACAAAGACGCACCATGTTTTACATCTTTTTACTAGATATAGAATCGGAACCCAAACAACTGAATAAAGAGCAGGAATCCAATGACTATGAGAATTGTGCCAGCAACGAGCTCAATCTTCCGTGCTTGATTGCTAATGGTCATCGCCATCCTCATCCTTGCCTCTCCCGTGACAATGGCTATCAGAAAGTACGGGATTGCGATAGCAATCGAAAGCACAATGAACAGTATGATGATAATCAAGAGGTTTGCCTCTGCTCCAAAGAGCGCTACAGTTCCAAGAATTGCAGGACCTGAACAGGGAGCAGCGATTAAAGAATAACCTAGACCAACCACAAACACATTCAGGAGGTTGGATGGAGCTGTAGGCTGAGACCTCAAACTCAGAGACCCTAGTCTGAGTTTCTTCTGAAGAGTACTAGACATCATCACAATGCCTAGAAAGACGATCACAAGACCCAGGATTGCCTGAAATTCAATATAGAGCTCGATGAGAAGGCTCCCGATGAATCCTGCGATTGCTATGAAGAATGCAACTGAACTGAGTATACCGAGAACCAGAACTGCAGTGACTATAACACTTCGACCTCGACTATCTGCAGTTTGCAGACTGTTTATCAGGAAGAGGGGTAGTAGTGGGAATAGACAGGGAGAAACTGCTATGAATAAGCCTGCTCCAAAAACCCCTGATAGTTTCACCAGGAGTAAGCCAAGTTCTATAGCACCCTGCACCCCACAACTCTCCTGTTACAGTATTGAGGCAACCTTAGATGATATAGCTGCATCAGTCCATACGCCAGTGTGGAAATATCTGAAGAATCCATCAGCATCAATCAGGACCAGAGTTGGGACTGATGAAACACCGAAGTAATTCGAGAATTGTCGATTGTCTAATCCATGAGCCCAATTGAGACCTCTGGTGGATTTGTAATCAGCCATCATCGAAGCGGTTTCGGAGGTATCGATTGTCAATGAAATAACAACTACAGTTCCAGTCAAATCCTGTACTAATGTATCAAGATATCCATTCTGCGTTACACAGTATGTACACCACGTTGCCATGAGATCAATTAACACGATATCCCCCTCGAGGTCGCTCAGAGAAAGAGTAGTGCCATCAGACATCTCAAAAGACCAATCAGGTGCTTCTAGTCCAAGTTCCAGAAGATCAGTGTCCTGTGTTGTTTTTGTAAGCTGAGTGTTTCCATTGTCACCATCAACTGGAAAT
>JASFEF010000053.1:0-14792 GCA_050124975.1 Candidatus Thorarchaeota archaeon
AGAAGCAGAGCGAGTTACTGCCCTAGGACGTGCGGCCAGAATTAATTGTAACAGACAGAAGAAAGCAGCCAAAGAACAGCGAGAGCAGGAAAAACTACAGAAACGTTTCTCGGACCGTCGCGAGCTCCGAAGAAAGAAAGAACGAAGGAAGCGTTGATTCAGACTGAGAACTTGTAAGCCTCGTCTGCTCCCTCAAAGTCACCAAATTTCGTACATAAATCCCCAATTCTTCTCCATGCTTCTTTGTGGAAGGGGTTCAAATAAACGGTCGAGCGATATGCTGCGGCTGCTGCAATATCATGGCCCTTCCACTCGAGTAACCTTCCATAGAAGAACCATCCCTCTACATCCTCCGGTCTCTCTAGAAGAAGCATTCCCATCATGTCCATAGCCAGGGATGGGATGAACGGTATTATGAGTGCAAGGAAAACTACTGCTACAACTATTGCTAGTAGAGCTATCATAGCAACATATCTTCCATTCAATCACTTTTTTGCTTTGTCAAACAGCAGTGATCTCAGAAAAATGTCTATCCCAAATCGACCTTGAGTCATTGCAAGATACCAGGGACCATCCAGCTTGAGAGCTTCCTGAATCTCTGGGATTGTTTTTCCCTCTCCGTGGAGTTTCCGCACCTGTTTTCGGATGTCCTTGAGAAAATCGATTCTAGCCTGTACATGTTCCTTTGGTGATGTCACAGGTCCTCTATGAGAATCAAAGAGAATCTCAATGTCCATCTCTGCAATCTTCTCCAAGGTTTCGATCATGGTGTGAATATTCTCCTCTGGCATACCGATTACCTTTCGCGAAGGCACTGGGACAGCATCAGCAGAGAACAACCACTTGCGATTTTGCTCATGGAACCCAACCATCTGATGCCCATGACCTGGGAGTGGGACAACCTCAAACTCGAGGTCTCCAATGGCGAATTGTGGAGGCATCTTCTCGACATGCTCTACAGGTTTTGGCTGTCCCCAGACAAAGTCAAAGAACTCAGGTATAGTTGGTGGGTTCTTGATGATTTCTATGTCCTCCTCCATGGCATAGATCGTAGCATGAGGAACGAACGCGGAACACCCTCCATAATGGTCTTCATGTGCATGGCTTACATAGATCCTATTGACCTCAGTCTTCGCAGCGAACTTCTCAATGTCCTCGAGAGCATTGGCACACCCTGCATCTAGGAGTGTGTCTTCGATGAGGTATGCAATTGCCCACATGATCGGCTGACCGTCTTCCATTGCAGTTGCTGTCTTGACAAGGGTCACCTCATCGTTGTATCGTTCCACTTCAAACATAAGATGTGGTCGTGCAATGCTTAACTTGATTCCTTCGGTACAACCTATTAGTGAACTCTTTTTCATTTCAATTAAACAAAGAGCAACATCAAGCAGATGACAACAATTGTCATCCAGATTAGATTCTTCAGATATTCTCGTTTAACAACTCCGTTGATGAGACTTGCATCAGATTGTTGAATGGGGTCGCCAAGCTTCGCCTCTCGTAAAATGTCCTCCATCTCGTCTACTGATGGAACTGAAGACATCATAGGATATTTCTGACGTTTTAGTTCAGCGTCATTTCGGATTTGAGTATCTGAAACCTCTATCCATTTCTGCTCTTTTCTCTTTGCTACGAAGGACACCATGATGTGCGCAGACAATACTATGGTAACGAATACAATCACGATTCCAATGAACATAGAAAATGAAATCCAAGAAATCAATCCCAATAGTCCTACACATGAGTATGCAATGAGTACAATACCCGAGAAGATAACATTCGATTGTAATCTACCATAGAATCTAATGTGCACATTTCGATACCTTTCCTCAGCTCCCTCTATTCCACGTATCACACCTATCGCAAAGAACCCTGGAACATTCATCATCCAACTTATTCCTGAAAATATCACAACAGCGATGATGCCTTCAACAATTACCACAATGATGACTAGAGCCATGGCACTAAAGATCAATGGTGCTGGTGCATATCCACTCGGATCCGATGCTGCAATTTTCTCTGTCTGATATAGTAATGGTAGGAGAAGTATCATGCAGAGTGCATTCAAGCTCATATACTGGCCTGCATTGGGGACGGATTTATTGAGTTGTCTCAACATCCTCTGCATAGAGGGGTACTTCGGGCTATTGCTCATAATATGTCCTCTTGTTTCACCTCATTATAATTTTCCCGCCCCCTCCACCGCCGCCTGATGGGGGTTCAACGACCACTGATGGTGGAGGTGGTGGAGATGGAGGTGTTACTGAGAAGAAGAAGTTGAATACCATTTCAATTCCTGTTATCAATAGTGTGGCACATGATACTGCCAACAATGAACGAGATATAGGTTCGGGACATGCTGCTGTCGCAGTTTCAGCTCCAGCACGAGCAATCCAAATCGCATACAGTCCTTTTAAGAAATTCAGGAGACCTGGATAGCTTGCACCGCTTAGGAATGCAGCTATTCCACCTATTATCAGTCCTGCCACTGTACTTGCAAAATTCTGAAGGGCTGTGAACATTCCTTGAAGGTCTGGTGGAGATAGAGGCTTAGCCCACTCTGCAAACAAGTAGATAACCCCGGATAATAGCCCGAGTACAGTTCCCAATCCAGCAACACCAGCCGACAGAAGGACAACCTGAGCCCATGTGGTTGGAGCAGTAACTGGTGATAATGTGTAGAATATTGTTGTTAGAGCAACAACACTTGCAATCTTCCAAGGATTCCACCATGGCGGGAACTCCCCAAGAGGCATCGGAGTGATTTCATGTGTTGCAGCACGAAGCCCATAGTCGAAGCCCGCACCTAGGTGTGAAATTGCTAATCGTGAAGGGCCATCAAATGAAGATAGGACTAGCGCAGATGAAAGGTATGCAGCCATTCTAGCATCAACAACACCAGAAAACCCGAAACCATTTGAAAGAGAAGAAGCTGGACTATCACTGTAGCAGCTTGCTATGATTGTACGAAAGGCGTCTACCTTGTTTATACTCTCTGTGACATCGCTCCAAGAGATACAATCGTTTTGGACTTCAATTCCTTCTTCTGAACCGTGCGCGACGACTACTAGAACACTAGCCTTACGATTCATCATTTCATTCTCAAAATCATTAAATGAAACTGACAAACTGCTCATTCGAATTTTGGGCTTTGTCATTTCAGACTCAATCTGACATGTTGGTAGGTCCATTGAAACTTCAATATTGGTAGATGGTGTTAATGCATCATTACGAAGTACGACACTATTCTCAATAATTCGACTTGCAGTTTGAGTAGCTTCATCAGTTCCGAATGTTACTACTAGTACATCATCTCTGACGGGGAATTGTAGGTCACTATGACCTGCTACACAATTCATCATCGGAAGCAGTAGTAACATTGCACAGGACAAGACAGCTATGACTTTTACTCGTGAGACCACCCTAAACCACCAATCTATAGAATTAACCACTAATGGATATAAATCCCAGCCTGCCAGGAATTTTCTACCTAGTCTGCAACAGGATTGGCGGTGCAAACTTTCGGAGTCGTTTCAAGCCCAAGACCTTGTCCTGTCTTCCAACTTTGGAGTCACTCAAAGCCTGTTCCATGAACTCAATGGCTTTGTCATACGCCTTCCGTGGAACTGGAAAAGGCACGCCATCTTTTCCACCAAACGCAAAACACATCCGAACTGGGTCTGCCCAAGAGGCTGGTGTTCCAAAAATCATCTCAGAAATGAGTGACAATCCCCTCACAGTTGCAGGACCTACTCCTTGCATGAATAGTAGGTCTTCATAGTCAGAGGGTTGAGTTTCATAGGCACGTCGGACAGCATCCCAGTCCATCCTAGTTGGCATAACCTTGTAAGAAGGTAGCTCTCGTGGTGAGTCATTTCCCTCTATCCATGGGATTAGGGTAGACTGTCCATAAGCCTTGACATCCTCGAAGTATCTCTTGACACGTGCTGGATCTTCCTTGACTATGTCCACACTGACATCGCGACAGGCACTCGACACCTTAGAGGTCATGTCAAGGGCTGCGTCTCTAATTTTCCCTGAGATGAGTCCTGAATGCGGTTCATCTATGAAACTGTCAGAAACAAATGACGACCAATGATAACGTCTGGCATCATTGCTGTCGTAGTCCATTCCCTGTTGAACAACAGTCCAGTTCTCCTCCGAGTCAACAAAGAACATATGCTGATAGAGATTGTATCCGTCCTGTATTCCCGCGTTGTCAACCTTGGCTACAGATCTACTGATCTCAACCAGTCCTGAACCATCCAGCCCATAATCCTCCAATGCTCGGAGCTGATTTGGAACTTTTCTAGAGGCCAATCCTTTTCCTCCAACTCCAATCATCCCATGATGCTCGAAGTCCAGAGCTGTCTTCAGTACACCACAAGTAACTGTAGTGGACCCCGAGCTGTCCCAGTCATATCCTAGAACGTTGGAGAGAGCTTGGAACCAGACAGGATCAGCCAATCGCTGCAATAACTCAGCAGTCCCAAACTCATCCACAATGAACTCGCAGAGAGTGCGAGCCATCGGAATCATCCGTTTCACTAACCAGTGAGGTGCCTTGCCTGGATGCAGCTTGAGATCTGCAACACCGCCTCTTTTCATCGTGAAAGCTCCAATGTATAATTCCTGAGTAGTATAGATAAAGTCCCCAAGAATTTCTACAGGGCGGCTCGCATCCTCTCTAGCTTCTGCCTGAGTTCATCTCCTGCCATTGCAAGCCAACCTTCTAGTGTGTCACACCCAAAATCATCGCAATGAGCACAGGTTTCAACACCTCGCTCACTGGCACAGGTTTTGACACTGCAAGAAGCACAGAACTTGAACTTTGGTTCACTGTCAATCTTGCAACCTACACAATTGATATCCTCAGCGGAAACAGGGAATTCAGGGCTTCCCCATTCTGCAGCCTGCTTTTCTCTCAACTCATGATCATCGTTTTTCCAAGCGAGATGAGCAGGACAAGTAGCACAGTCAAGCCCGCAATATGCCATCATGTTCTCGGTCATGTGTAACTATGGTGCGTAACTAGAATAAAAGGCCAACAGATGGCCGAGACTATTTCTGATTCATTTTTGATGAAACTGGAGTTCAAGCAATCCTTTTCTGACCTGAATCTCAGAATGAATGAATCACAACTTAAAGAAACTTCTATGTTCAGCCCCTCTCTTGCCAGTGTCACCACCACTCAGCATTCTCTCGAAAATGCCAAACTTAGCAAGAGCATTGTCAACACTCATCGGGATGGGATCCCTCCTGAAGACCTGGCCTTTTTCTCCTGTTCTAGTGCTGGCACATCACACCCAACGACAGCGAGAGTTTCCACAGTTCTTACCACGGCAGGGTCATCATCACTCTCACCAGCACCATCACTGAAACTGGCGAGGTCCGACTGGACAAAGTGAACAGCCGCGGACTCTCCGGAACCTGATGTTGATTCCTTTTGTGAGAGTAGGAACTTCCCTCTGAATGAACTCCATCGGGCTTTCAGTCGCTGACTTCGAGTCTTTTCAAAGATATTTGTCAACATACTTAGTTCCTTCATAGTATTCTATGTTGCTGGATATATATTAGGTCATACAATCTTCTTTGAAGGAGAAAGAGGATAACTTGGAGGAAAAATCCTGAGGAGAATAATCCTCAATCCTTTTATTCGTATTCCACTAATCGTATCTGTTTGTTGAATCAAACGGATTCTCCTGTATCTATAAGGTGGTACGTATGGCTGAGAATGTAGAGTGGGAAAATGCAGTTGAGTACAAGAAATTCCTGAAAGGCGCTCGTGAGAATGTAGAGATAATGAAAGCGAGGTACAAGGACCTTCAGATTACTGAACAGGACTTAGAATATCTCCGCAGTCTTCAGAATGAGTTTCGAATTCTTGTCATAGGCAATGACCGGTGCAGTGACACTGCAGGGAATCTACCTATTCTCGCCAAGATGTCTGACATCTCATCCAAACTACAACTCCGAATTCTTGATAGTGATGTCCACGCAAGATATCACCAGCAGTTCAAGGTCAATGGGAAAAGAAAAACCCCCGTTGTCCTATTTCTCAGCCCAGGAGACGAAGAGTTATGTAGATGGGTCGAGCGTCCAAACGCGGCATACAAGGTCATCAATGAGGCAACGAACCCATCAATAGAGAGTCGTAAGAAAGAGTTGCAGAAGCTGTACAGTGACACGGAGATTCAGCGACAGAGTGTGAACGAGTTCATGAGCCTGATACTCCGATCTGACTTCATTCTAGGTAGAAGCTAATTAGCTCCATGATGAATGATTAAGATGAGATCCGTGCAGTTGTAGTAGGACTAAAGAGGCATGCAGACATACAATCGTTTGAATACAGAGTGTTGAAAACTATGTCATTTTCTCGACGGAAGTCTTCCCCTTGGGCAAACGATGACTCAGAGTTATCGTGCCCAAAATGTGGAAGTAATCGCATTGCAAGGATACTTGGTTCCTGGGCTCGTCCTCGGGGTGTCCAGATGTTCAAATGCGTGACTTGCGGGAAAAAGTTCTATGACAGAGGATACGATGATTATAGACCGACCTTCATCAGATAACCAATTTGAGGAGTGAGATGCTTGTCAGGGCGACTTCAGCAAATGAAATATCCCTTTTCACTTCAAGCCAGACAAGCTTCACAAAAGCTTGCACGAGACCTAGGTGCTCTCGTTGATCTCCTTGAAGACCCTGAGAATCACTATATTGTCGATGAGGCTGAGGCAAGGGTCTATGCTGCTCTCACTCAATCTCAAATTCGATACCCCGACATGGAAAGCGAAACGGATGTCCTGATCTATCCAACAGCACGATTGATTGTTGAGGAACTAGGACTTCCTCGACTTCGTGCATTACAAGCTGAGGCTGAGTCAAAGGAGGCCAATAGACAACTTGGGAAAGAAGACAGTGCTCTTGTTACTGAACTATGCACATCCTCTTTCAATTGGAACATCGAGTCAATGGGGGACATCACCAAGCGTTCCAAACTCCCTCTGATGCTTCGAACATACGAGATGAAGATTCGATTTGAGAACTACCTTGAGGTAGCACCAGCTTTTCACAGTGAGGAATGGAGTCTAATCAATCGTCACTTAGACAAGGGCTGGATTCCAATAAGACGATCTGAACTGGACCGGCTCATCTCAGGCAAGTTCAGACAACTCATAATGCAGGGTCGATTTGACATACCGAGGATGTCCCAACGTCTGATCGAATCAGTCCAACGTATCGAGGCCGAAACCAAGGGTAGGATACGACAAGCTGAACCAGTGAAGATGACAGAAACCCTTGCTTCCGCGTTTCCACCATGCATTCAGAAGATGTACGATGACTCTATCCGGGGTGATGTCAATCTCTCGCATGATGCACGATTTGCTCTTGCAGCGTTCCTTCTCAAGATTGGGATGGAAGAGAATGAGGTGGAGAAGGTCTTCAGTGGCTCCCCTGACAAAAACACTAGTCTCATCGAGTATCAGGTCCGACACATCGCATCAAAGAGATCTATGGGTGCTGAAGATGAGGGTTACACACCTCCTGGATGTAAGAAGCTTCAGGTGAACAATCTGTGTCCTGTCTATCTCGGAACTGTCTTCGATCCACTGTGTGAATACGTCCTAAATCCCCTTGGATTCTATTCGACGCGGGCTTGGGAAATGACAAAGGGCATCCAGGATCACTCATGGTATGCAAGAAAGCGGGACAAGAAACAGAACTTCTAAACTGCGCAACGTGTATAGTGATAGAGATATTCTTGTGCGTAGCCCGCATATCTCCCAAAATACAGCCTTGCAGCCTTAGACTTCTTGGCATATGACTTTCCAGTGTCTGTGAACACTCCATAGTGTTCCTGAATCACACGTTCAATCCAGACATCAATCGGAAATGCTTCAAGGAAGCCTAAAGAGAACAGACTGACGCAATCTGCAACCTTGTCACCGACTCCGTGGAGTTTCTTCAGATGTTTGCGAGCCTCAAGATACTCCATAGACCTGAGCTCGCTCTCAGTCACCTCCCCTCTCACAATAGCCCTTGTCGATTTTTCAATGAACCCAGCCCTCCATGCCAATCCGAGTTTCTTTAATTCACTCACAGTTGCTTTGGCCAACTGCTCTGGGGATGGCATTCCATAGTAGACATTTCCTCTGAACTCGTAGGTCGGCCCCCATTTCTCTCTGATTGCGTTCGTCATACCTCTGATGGCAGGGACATTCTTCCATACTGAACAGAGAAACGAAACAAGACAAGGAAAGAACGGATCATTGATTATGCGCAGATTCGGTGCGAAGTCTATACTCCTCCTCATGATCCCATCTCTAGCAATCTCTTGATGGATCTTGTCTAATGGGTCTTCCAACCTGAACAAACTCGAGATGTCGACATCTCCTTCAGACACGTCATAGTAGAGGGTGTTTCCTCTCTGTTCTACATAGACGACCTGACCGATGTCAGCGTTGATGTATCCTTCACCCTCCTTGGCCCAACAGAATGTCTGACCACACTCTAAGGTATCAACGAGACTAAAATCCTTCACTTCTAGACTTCTCATTACTTCACAACCATCTATTGTCGAAATGAGTATTGTGATTGAACAGTCGTTATCAGATAGACAATGCTAAAACGAAAGTCTTGGATAGTTATGCAGCGGCAGTGATGAGCCTCCAATGTGAGATTATGAACATATGATCGACCTTAGGGGTATCTGAGCCGTCGGCTCAGCTTGTCAAGAGCTGAGCCACCTGTTATTGCTGAAAAAAGGTATTGGCTTAAATTTTAGTGACGAAACAATAGGATAGCGAGAGTCAATTCCAGTGCCGTTTCTGGGCGGACAAACTCTCGTGTTATGATTTGTCCAGCAAACAATAAACGGTATCTGAGCCGCACCCCACCACTCTCTTTAGGAACTATTCTATCTCCGAGATTTCCACAGATCTCTTCTTCACGATTTCAACCAGTTTATCGATCTCGTCAGAATTGAAAACTGGGAGGTTTAATCCAGGTAGAGCTGCTCTATCTGACCAGGCTACTATACCCCATGTGTTCACTGGAATGTCATCAGGGATTAGTTCTGCATCTCCCACGCACCAGAATCTGGGGATATTGACCGACTTCAATCCCTCAACAATGAGATAATCATACTTGGACAATTCGGATAGGTCATCAGGACCAATACGGTTCTTGAACGATAGCTGTTCTGGTGTGGGACCGAGGAAGATAGTCATCGAAGATCCGGCCTGCAGATGTCTCCATGTGTCAGTCCCTTGGTCCGGTCCTGCTCCGTGCTTAGAGCTTTTCACAGTGGCGACAGTATGACCACTAGCCACAAGCGATTTGATAATCTCCTCAACAAGGGTTGTTTTTCCTGTGCCTGAATATCCTGAAATCGCAAATACTCGCATCTTGCACTCCTCAACATCACCTCGCATAAGGTAGTTTCGTTTTATCACTAGAGTCTAGAATAGTGCTAGAAACAGCTGCTCAAAGGGCGACCCTTAAAACGGGGTCATGTCAAATTCGAAGTTGGTGAAATCACTCTTGGCCTCCGAGAATCATGTGGCTGTTGAATGCAAAGACCTACATCGTGAGTTTCAAGATGGCTCACGAGTCATTAGAGTACTACAAGGAACCAATCTGAAGGTTGACAGAGGTGAATTCGTAGCTATTGTTGGTGCCTCTGGTTCCGGTAAGACTACACTACTCAATCTAATCGGAGGGCTGGACAGACCCACATCTGGTTCTATCCTTATCGACGGTGACAGTATCACTGAGCTAGATGATGAACGCATGTCGGAGGTTCGACGCCACAAGATTGGAGTCTTGTTTCAGGATCAACACCTCCTACCGATTTTCACTGCACTCGAGAATGTTGAGGTGCCTATGCTTCTTGATGATGTTCCTGCTGAAGAGAGAAGAGAACGAGCCATCAAGCTTCTTGAAACTGTCTTTGTTGATCACCGGGCGGAACATATGCCTCACGAGCTCTCGGGCGGAATGCGCTCCCGTGTCGCTCTCGCCAGAGCTCTTGCGAATGACCCTGCCGTTTTGTTATGTGATGAGCCTACAGGAGACTTAGACCACAAGACTGGAGGGGAGATCATCCAGCTGATGAGAGATCTCGCCAAGAATCAGAATCGTGCAGTCATCGCAGCCACACACGATCCAGAAACAGCTCGGATGGCAGACAGGATTCTCCTCCTCCGTGATGGTGTCCTCGTGGACGAATTAGTGGGTGACTTCTTCAAGCACAGCAAGGTCGATGTGAGCACGAAAAAGAGCTATGAGCGGACTGATGAGGAATCTTCAACCGTGGAGTGATCTGAGTGGGCGCAAAGAACTCAAAGACACCTAAGACCAAAGGCAACAGAGGGTACGGTCTTTCCTATGCCCTAAGCGCCCTAAGGGCTAATCCCTCTAGAGCAATCAGCTTGGCCCTGACACTTAGTCTTGGTATCAGTCTCTTTGCTTCTACTATGGTCTGGGGTGACACAGGTATCTATGTGAGCATCTACGACTACCTCGACGATAATTTATACCAAATCATGGTTGACTATGAACCTGGATCTCCAGAAGCACTAAGAATGGCAGAGAGCTATATGGATCAGAACCAATTCGTGGAGGATACATACCGAATCAACTCCACAGTAGGCTTAGTCTGGGGTACAGGTCTTCCTGACAGTACAGAATACGACATAAATGATCCAGTCTATAGTGATGGAATTAAGGACTGTAAAGTCATATTTGTAGATAATGAGTTCCTGAACAAGACTGCGGTCCAGTTTGATATTGAGGGATCTTTCGAACTCAACCAAGGTGAAATCATAGTATCAAGGTTGTTTATCACATACGTAGAACAGGTCTTCAATGTCACTCTTCAGATTGATGATACAATAGATGTCGAGCTTCTAACTGGGGATGCTTCAATCTTGCCAGCTACTCTGGATTTGCTGGGTCGAACGAGTCTCACCAACCTTCAAATTGTTGGAATCTTTGACGTTCCGATTTATGGCTCTATACTTGAACGAGCTCTCAATACGTTTGAGAACGGACGACCTAACTGGAATAACACGAACTTTCCGTATGAAGTGATGAGCCTTCGAGATAGTATCCTGATTCGTAGCGATTCGATTCCTTCTGGTTCACTCTCAGTAAGTGGTTTCTTCAGTGAAACAATGTTGGTAAGAGTTGCTGCCAGTACACTTGCTGTAAGCAATCCGGAAAATGTCGCGGCCAATATCTTTGAGTTGACTGTTCGAACTGAAGAGTTGTATGACATCACATGGGAGGGTCATGATAAGGTGTGGGAGCTCCAAGGTGTTGTCAATAGCTATCTTGCCACACTGGATCTCTCTGTACTTGCTCTCCCCGTTATCCTCCTTGCACTGTTCTTCTCAGTGTTTGCTGCAGACACTTTTATGGCGCCTCGTTATGTTGAGGTTGGAATTATCCGGTCCAAGGGAGCGAGTTACTCTCAAGTGTCAAGCGTTTTCCTTTGGGAATCAGCTGTGATAGCTGCTCTCTCTGTAGCACTTGGAATTCTATTCAGCGTATTATTTGCACCATTGATTCCTTCAACAACCAATTTCATGACATTTGATTGGAACACTTACTTCTTCTACTTGTCCAATACAGTCATCAGTTCAAACACAGTGATTCGAGCGATTGGCCTCACTGTTCTTCCTAGTCTACTATTCATCTTGTATCTGGCCAGAAAATCTGCATCAACGGAGATTAGCCTCACTCTCGCAGAGGTTGCTGAGGAATCAACAGAGCAGTCTGAGGCACATGGTTTCACAATAGGTGCATCCATTTTCCTTCTAATACTGGTTGTTCTGATGATGTACATCCTGCCAAGACACCCACTGCTATTCTTCCTGGAACTCGGATTGGGTACTGCTGCTTGGTTCTTCATAGCATTCAATGGGTCTCGAATATCTCGAGTTGGACTTGCCAGGGTTTCAAAGAGGCTTTCATTTGCACTTGGTCAGAAGAATCTGATATCAGCTGGGTACCTAAAGATGAGGAAAGGCCGAATCATCCCTCTGATGGTTGTCCTAGCCCTAACGATGTCATCAACCATTACCTTTGCCGTCCAATCAGAGAGCCTAAAAGTTGATCTTGACCGCGAGGTCAGCTATGCACTAGGCTCTGACCTTCGCATTGATTGCACTATCCGTAACTTGAATTTTAGCCAAGACCTAGAGGCGTATGAAGGTATTACTGATGCGATGCCTGTTCTCAGGACATGGGCTCAAGTGGGGTCTGAAACGATTAGTATTGAAGGCTTGGATCCAAATGACTACCTCTCAATAGGGATGTTCGACCAATCAAGTTTCCCAGGAGAATCGCCTGAAACTGTCCTATCCGCCTTAGCAGCTTTGCCTAACGGTATAATCCTGAGCGAAGCACACGCTGCAAGATGGAACAAGACTCTTGGCTCCAGACTCAATCTCGAAATGGCTGCGCCTGGCGGTACGCAGACTGTTGAATTCATCATTACTGGACTGGTCTACAGTGCACCTGGGTTTGGCTATGCTTCAAACGAATATGTCCCATGGTCTCCCCTAGGGGCTAGCTTTGGTTTCAGCTCCGAGTATAGTGGATTTGCTTTGGCGAACCTTTGGTTCATAGAGGATGTGATCAATGAACATGAAACTACGTTGTTCTTAGCTGACCTTGATGATGATGTTAATCGCACACTACTGCTTGATGAACTTGAAGCACTCTCAGGAGTCACCCCAAACACACCTCAAGAGTTCGACCTAAAAACACACTCCCTTCAAACGGCACTGTTTCTGAACACAATTGATGGGCTGTTTTCGATTGGCTTTGTCATGTCCCTTACACTTAGTCTGTTTGCGTTGTCCATCTCTCTTGGATCTGTGGTGAGGGAACGTCGTAAAGAATATGCCATCATGCGTGCGATTGGTGGATCACAGCGACAGGTAGTTAGCATGGTCTTCTCGGAATTCGCTGGCGTAGTTATAGCCTCGTTGGCACTAAGTCTTGTACTAGGTGCTACCTTCGCCTATGTCATGGGGCTACTGTTGAATGCTATGAGTCCATTTTCCAGAGTCCTAGTACCAACCATTGCATTTCCACTCGACTTTATCGCAATTGTCCTGTTTATTGAGATATTGGCTATGATTATCGGGGCATATCTACCTGCAAGAGAAGCAGCCAGAACCGACCCCGCTGTCGTACTTAGGAATATGTGAGGTGATAGATTGACCAAGAAAAAGAAACTCCTCAAGGGCAACATGCTCTGGTCACTTGGTTATGCCATCACTTCAATCAAGAACCACAAGACTCGTAATATGGGCATTGTCTTAGTTCTTGCAATTTGTGTGACAGTCCCTACTACCGTGTTTGCTTGGACAAACACTGGGTCCCGAATAGCTGTTGAAACGTATTTCAATGAAAATGCGTATCAGTTCAGTGTTCAAACTGTTCCAGGAGAAATCAATTTCTCACGTCTGATTGATGCACAGGACCTAATTTTGTCCAGCCCTTATGCAGAGTATGCTCATATCGCTCCCAGTACCGTTGGAATATTGAGATTGGATGGTATCACACCCGAATGGGATGAGTATCGGATAGACAGTTCCAACTACGAATTCGGCATGAAAGACTGTAGGGTCATTGTAGTGAACAATGATATTCTTGACATCTGGTCAAATGAAATCGAAATCACAGGGAACTCAACTCTTCGTCCAGGAGAGATTATGGTTTCAAGACAGTTCATAGATTTTGCTGAGGAAGTGTTGAATGGCCCTCTGAACATGTCCATAGAACTTGGTATTGGGTCTGAGATAGGCATGGATATTCTTCGTACATTCTATGAACCCCAGGAGGGACGACCCTTTGATCCTCTACTTCTCAATCGTCAGATTGTTCGAAACCTCACCATTACAGGAATCTATGATTTTACTCGCCTATCCGTTATATTCCAGTCATTTGCTTCAAGATTGAGAGGAAATTACGCTATAGGGCCTTCGAGTAATGTTCTAGGAATTCCTGATTCCATATTAATCTTAGATGAGGATCTTGGGGCGGAATCTGTTCTCACAATCACCAACGAAGGCTTTTTCTCACCTGTTGAGTTTGTACGTTGTTCAGTTGATGGTCTTGTACGGGGTGGAGCAACTAAAGCGGCTCATAATCTGCTAAATCTCAGGGCACAGATTCAAGAGAGTGACTCACGTCTATCTGTCTATGGCCTAGATAATATTGATAGTCTACAGACTCATATCTCTACATATGTAGCAAGCCAAGTATTGATCATTCTCGCAATCCCAATCATGATAATGAGCTTGATGCTCACCATCTTTACATCAGAAACCTCTGTGACTCAACGAAAAGGTGAAATTAGTGCGCTCCGGTCAAAAGGTGCCTCTTTCAACCAGATATTTTCAGCTGTTATTTGGGAGTCTGTCTTCTTATCCATTCTCGGACTATTAGTTGGTCTTGGGCTCTCTATTATAGCGGCACCATTGATGGGTTCTTCAACAGGTTTACTTTCAATCAATCCAGTCTTATACAACGATTTCCTAGTGAAGCTGCTTATCCCCACAGAAGCTCTGGTTTTATCAGCCACGATTGCATTCTTTCTCCCTGCAGCTTACCTACTGCATGTTGCTAGAAGAGTCGATGTGGCTGAGATCGGGCAACCAACAATACGACAGACATATGAGATTCCTGAAGAAGTTAACATTTGGTACTATGTTCTAGGACTTGGTGGCACACTCGCAGTCTTACTGATCCTCCCTGTTCTGTTCAATCCTGTT
>JASFEF010000054.1:0-14760 GCA_050124975.1 Candidatus Thorarchaeota archaeon
TCCCCTAACACGTAACGGCCTCCTTCAATCCTCAGAACATGACCTTCTACTAACCCTTGGGCTATCTTGTTACGGGCTGAGGCAAGGATTCTATTGAATGTTGGTTGGCTAATTTTCATGATTGCGCATGCTTCTCTCTGGTTCATTCCTTCATAATCAGCAAGACGAACTGCTTCAAATTCATCAACTGTGAGAAGAATCTCTTCTAGTTCCTTGGCAGGGATACCAGCAGGCTTGTAAACTGAAACAGTTGGTTCCTTGTGCACAAACCGATGTCGTTTACGTCGAGGCATAGAACAGATATCGAATCGAGATTCAAAAAGGATTCCGGTGCGTTGAAAACCCATATTTTCGTACTGTGGCCTTGTCAGGAATTCATAAATTGGCGATACATGATAAGCAAGTTGTGGGGTTATCATGTCAACTGAAACATATCCAGGTTGCATTAAGAAACTACCAAAGGCAAAGGTCCCATTCCAAGGAGTTCAAGCGTATATTGCTCAAGGTGCTCAATTTCAGATTGGTTTCTTTGAGATTGAACCCATTGGAGTAGTATCACCGCATAGTCATGGAGCACAATATGGGTTTGTCATTGAGGGTGAACTATTACTGACAATAGGTGATGAAACTAAGCTCTACAAAAAAGGGGATTCATACTACATACCCGAAGGTGTTGTTCACTCAGCAGAGGTCAAGACATTCTGTCGGGTGATGGATTTCTTTGATGAGCCTGATAGGTATGAAACTGACTAGGACTCACGATTCTTTGAAGGTCAGCTAGTGGCTATATTGCCATACCTCCATCTACTGAGAGACATGTACCTGTACAGAACTCTGCAGTGGCTAAATACAAGATGCCTTCTGCAATCTCCTCGGGTCTGCCGAATCTCCTTAGGGGTTGGCGTTCTATGAATTGCTTTCTTGCAGCCTCTGGATCAGGGAACTTCGAAAGACGATCTTCGAGAGAGGGGGTGTCGGTAGTACCTGGACAGATGCAATTGACTCGAATTTTGTCCTCCATATAGTCAATGGCCATAGCACGGGTGAGGGCTACTAGTGCGCCCTTCGATGCAGTGTAAGCGGCTCGATCTTTAGCCCCCATCAACGCTACTGCAGATGCTACATGAACAATGACTCCTTCCGTTTTTCTCAGATGAGGAATCGCGAATCGAGAGACGAGATATGCCCCTCGGAGGTTCACTTCCAGCGTACGATCCCAGTCTTTGGAACTTGTGTTATCTATTTTTCCTGGAATGACTATCCCAGCATTATTCACCAGAATGTCTAGGTGGTTGTAAGTTTCAATAGTGTCTGCAACTAATTTCTGAGCAAATCCCTCATCAGAGATATCGCCTTGAATAAATGTCGCCCCCTTTCCAACGGATTTGATATCATTGACCACTCTCACTCCAGATTCTGAGATGTCGTTACACACGACATTCACCCCTTGATTTGCAAAAAGCTTCGCTGTGGCCTCTCCAATTCCTGCACCTGCACCTGTGACAATGGCTGTTCTTCCTTCAAGCTTCATATCAGTCAATCCTTCCCCGTTCCACTATCACTGCATGAATCTTCTTGATTCTTCCTGATAGTGGCGATTCTATACAAGGTCAGCTAGAAGTGATTCAACCGACTCAATCTTCATGCTCGATTTGATGCTCTCAGCTCCATCACGTAGATTTCTGAGGCAAAAGGGGCATGCTGTGACAAGAATAGATGCCCCAGTGTCTTCTGCCTCTCGAACTCGGTTCGCAGCGACTGCTACTGCCTCTTCGCTTCTACCTGAACGAAATCCACCTCCCGCTCCACAGCACTTGGCAAACTTCCGATTCCATTCCATTTCAACAAGTGTGATTCCAGGTATTGAGGAAAGGATTTGTCGAGGCGCCTCATAGATCTCTGAATGTCTACTGAGATGACATGGATCATGGTATGTTACTACTGCATCAAAATGCTTGATTTCGAGTTTATCATCTTGGATAAGTTCCTGTAAAAACTCCATAGTATGGCTAAACTTGAAATCTGATTCAGCATTCAACAAAGTTTCATAATCACGAGAGAGCATTCTATAACAGCCAGCGCATGACACCAAGATTTCTTCCGAGTCCATTTTCTTGAAGAGATTGTTTATTTTCTCTGCTTGCTCACGAGCTCGAACCTCATCACCCACGCGATATGTAGGAGAGCCACAACAGATCTGTTCAGTTGGTGTTCTGAAGCTAACACCAGCAGCTCTTAGAATCTTAAGTAGGGAGTCGATTTCATCACGCTCCCTGTAGATTTGTGTACACCCTAGAAACAGAGTATAATCAGCAGAACTCAAAGCCGATTCTGGGATAGATTGCAAAAACATTGAGCCTTCATGTGTATCAGCCGAATATGGATTGCCACTCTCTCGGGTCTTCGTGCTAATCTTCATGTAACCTTCAGGAAGTGCAACGCCTTGATCATAAAGAACTGTTTTCAGCTCGTGGATTGCTTCACTTTGATTATATCCACAGGCTACGTCGCAAAGTCCACAGCTTGTGCAGGCAAACACTCGTTCAGCCACTGTTTCATTTAGGTCGAGGTTTCCTTTCAACAGGTGGTAAAGAATAGTCATCTTACCTTTTGCTGCGTAACTATCTAGTTGTAGTTGATTATAAGCAGGACAATTCTCGCGACAAAAACCACAGCGGACATGCATACAAGCACGAGCCCAGTCCTCGTACTTCTCAAGTCGGTCCATTATGAACTAAACCCCCTGTTTCCTCGATTTAGGATGTTTTTTGGATCCAACATCGATTTCAAGTCAGCGAGAAGATTCCAAGCTGAACCCAACTGGTCTTGCACCCAAGGGGATGATCGTAGACCGAGACCGTTCGCATTTGAAAGACTGCCACCCATCTCAAGAGCTCGTTTATACATTCGCTCTTTGAATTGAAACCACTTGTCTATCTCTGTCTTGATTCGAGTGTCAATTGGTACACTGAAATAGATACAGAATGGGATTGGCCCCCTGGGGCCACCCACAATAAAGGCTCCAAAATCAATGTCTACCCATCCAAACTCCTTTTTCAGTTCGTCACAAAAATCACTGTACTCTTGGAATCTACTAA
Organism: Candidatus Thorarchaeota archaeon; assembly: GCA_050124975.1. Lineage (GTDB taxonomy): Archaea > Asgardarchaeota > Thorarchaeia > Thorarchaeales > Thorarchaeaceae > SMTZ1-45. The sequence goes on from JASFEF010000054.1 coordinate 3,099, forward strand.
GGGGCACGCAGGCATCCACCAAATCAGGTTCGTATTCAGTATGAGATAATGCAAAATTACTCTGGTCAAAGGTATCCTTTCCAATATTGATAGAGTTCCACCAAGAGAGGGTAAGGTCTTCAGGAAGTCTACTTCCACCTAGTTCCTCTGAGCATTTTGCTATGACATGAAGTGTTGTTTCAACCATTTCAGAACTACCAGATGCTCCAAAGAGTACAGCCATAGAAACTTCGTCAGGAATTGGAGTCCTTGCACGCTCCATGTACTGAACAAGAGACCTCCGGTCGAATAGAAAGACAGTTTCAGGCCAGCATCCAGCCGCGTGAGCGCTCTTACATGCCTCAATGGCGGATGTGATATCAGGAAAACCGTAGCTTATCCGGTCACGTGTAAAAGGTTTGGGATACACCTTGAGTGTTGCTTCAGTGATGATACCCAGAGTGCCCTCAGCACCAAGAAAGAGGTTCAAGAGATTATGTGTTGGAAGGGAGAGATAGCTCTTGCCTCCAATCCTGACTTTCTGGCCAGTACTCAGGACCACCTCCAATGCAAGTACTTGGTCATAGACATAGCCGTACTTCGCCCCATAGATACTGATGCCCATGCAGCTCAATGCACCACCAATTGTTGATGATAGACTACTCTCCGGGTGATGTGCGAAGAAAACACCTTGGTCAAGTGCTGCATTGAAAATAGCCTCAACGGTTGTCCCGGCTTGAGCTGTGATGGTCAAGTTATCTGGATCCACTTCGAGAACCTGATTCAGTCGTTTCATGTCAAGAACAATACCATGTTCCACAGCTAATGGATTACCTGACATGCTTGTGCCACCACCCCAAGTATAGATTGGCACGTTCATCTCATTGGCTATCTTGACAACCTCGACGACCTCATCTGTGGTGCCAGGTTTGACAATGATATCGGGTGTGTAGTCATCAGCTATCCCTTCGATTGAGTAATCTTTCGCGTAGACTAATCTATCACACAACTCACTGCTGACGAATTTTTCACCGACTATTTTTCTGAGCTGCTCCTCAACCTTCGGTAAATCTGGCATGGGTATCAATTCCACTAGCGGGTGTTGCTATTGCTGAGATTGGTGCATAATATCTCTGCTGTCTTGACTATTACGAAAAAAGGTGTTTGACATAACCGAAATATCACTATAAGTGCCAAAAATGTAGGATTATAACGACACCACCTCAGGATTGGAGAGGATAATGTCAGGATCTCGTCGTTGGCAATTCAAAATCTGTCTAATTGGGGACGGTTATGTTGGAAAAACCAGCATCCGCCGAAAATACCTAGGACAGGGATTCAGGTCAAATTATATCCCGTCACTTGGTGTTGATTTTGCGCAAAAGACGGTCATGTACAACGACAATGAATCGGTCCGCTTAGTCATCTGGGACATAGCTGGACAGCCCCAGTTTCAAAGTCTACGCAGACGCTACTATGAAGGATGCAGTGGTCTGATTCTGGCGTATTCAGTCGTGGACAGGGAGTCTTTTGACAATGCCTCAAAGTGGCTTGTCGAGGCTAAGGGGTTCATGGACAAGTTTCCAGCGCTGATAATCGTTGGAAATAAAATCGATCTTCGATCATATCACCCAAAAGAGGACATAATCTCATACGAAGAGGGTCTTGAATTCACCAAGAAGTTTAGCGAGACATTGGAAACTCCAGCCATCTTTATCGAAACTTCAGCTCTGACAGGAGAGAACATTGACAGGGCGTTTGAGAAACTGACCAGGATGATGATTAATCCAGAGGAGCGACAAACCGTTACAACAATGCATGAAGTGCCTGTAGGAACCGAAGTTCAAGCTCCATCTGCTGAATCCAGTCCTTTTGCACCTGCTACTTCAGATGTAGAATCTGTCACAGAAGCATCCTCTGTTGAAGAACCAGTACTGGCTAAGGATGATGAGGTGGCTCTCACAATGACGGAGCTCATAGAACTGCGTGCTAAATTAAAGAAAGCAGAAGAGGAGTTCCGTGACTACTCCTTAGAGGTCGAGTCTAAGCTTCTCACTCTGAGAAACACCGTTCATGTTAAGAAAATAATGTATGAACATCTACGACAACAGCTCACTCAGACCAGACAGGAATGGGCTGATGCTTATGATGAACACACGGAACTAGACAAACAGAAGAAACTGGAAGTAGACAACAGGTTAGATCATATTGAAACCATCCGAAAGAAGATTGATGAGATTGAAGCATCTGTAAGAAAGAAAGTACGCGACCTAGAACTGGAAAAAAGAGTAGATTGATTGTATTGAGTTTTTGACTGATTGAATGCATAGTTCAATCTGAAAGTACTTTAACCAGATAACATCGGTCCATGCTCTAAGGACTGTATGTAACATTGCCTGAAGAGTATCAAGAACTAGGCGAGGAGGTTGCACAAAATTCTCAATATGTGGGAAGTGTGATTGCTGTACTCAACCTCTCCTTGGTGACGTTCCTAATCCTTCTTGGTCTCAGCATGGTTGCTCCAATTCTTCCTACCTATGCAGAGAGCTTTCAGGTTTCATATACCCTTGTAGGCTTTGTGGTTTCCTCATTTGCTGTGACACGAATGTTCCTTGATTTGCCGGCTGGTCTTCTCTCACGGAGGTTCGACAAGAAAAAGATCATGATTTTTGGACTTGTTCTTCTCTCGACTTCGTCCGTATTGGCAGGTTTAGCTCCGAATTATATCATCCTAGTAATTGCGAGAATGATAGAGGGAGCAGGCTCTGCTTTGTATGTCACCACAGCAACTGTGTTTCTTGCACAAATATCAGGAGAAGAAAAGAGAGGACAATGGATGAGTTTGTACTTGGGTATGCTACTTCTTGGAGCTATCTTTGGACCAACATTTGGAGGGGTGTTGGCTGATACTTATGACATACGGACACCCTTTTTCGCTTATGCAATAATAACAGGACTGGCTGTACTTCCGACCTTGACCCTGCCTAAGTTAGTGAGTTCAGGAAATGAACAGTCTTCTTTGGGTCTGGGGGGAATCGTAAGAGACATGCGAGAAGTTCTATCGAATCCATCATTCCTTATGGTTACGTTTGCAATCTTCACAATGTTCTTCCTACGAACTGGTGTGCGGAGTACACTAGTCCCTCTGTTTGCCGCTAACAATCTAGGCTTGGATTCAGGCGCTATTGGTCTAGTTCTCACGATAGGCGGATTAACAACTGCACTTACAATCACACCCATTGGTAGTATTTCAGACAGGATTGGAAGGAAGATTCCTCTTGCACTATGTCTTGTGTTGACTGCGGGCATCACACTGGTAATTCCCTTCTCCACAGATTTACTGACTCTCTCTGCAGCCCTAGCAATTTATGGAGCAGTCATTGGTCTACAGGGTCCAAGTGCTGCCTATGCAACAGATGTATCTCCTCAAGATAAGCTTGAGATTTCGATGGGACTCTATCGAATGATCAGCGACTTCGGTTTTGTTGTGGGACCTCTTTTACTTGGATTCTTAGCAGATATCACAGCTACTCCAGTACCTGGAGCATCTCACTCAGGATTAATTGGGACAGTTCCCTTTGTAGTGGCTTCGATTATTCTCATGATTGCATTCTTGGCACTATTGAGAGCTGATGATCCAGCAAAAGAGAGAAAGCAGAATAATAGTCGACTCTCTGAAGCAGTTACGTAACCTATAATCATCTGCATAATCTGCGTATGGAATCCAGAGTCATCAGCTAGTAGTATTACTACTTAGAACCAGATTCTTTTATGCTGACCAACTAAGAATTGGTCCATGAGAGACTTGGATGCAAGTGATGAGGAACTCAGAGAACTAGTCACAGAAATCAGAGCAGCTCGCTCTGAACCAGAAAAGCTTGTATCTCTGCTAGAGAAGTACGAGAATGAGTTCGGACCAGAAGCTGAACAACGAGTTCTAGAGATTATCGCTGAAAACACAGAGAAGCTATGGACTGAGATTGCTGAGCGACATGGAAACAATGACATCCAAGGCATCTTAGATACACTATGGAAGTCCTTTGGAGAGGTAGGGGGAGAGTTCACAGTAGAGAGAACTGAAGACTCAGCTCAGATTCATTGTACAAAATGTCCCATGGTAGACACATACCACGAGATTGGAAAACAAGAGTATGGATTGATATTCCACTGTAGTACAGACCCACACATTGTTGCAGGATTCAATCCAGAAATGGAGTTTAAGATTACCAAGAAACTCATGAGTGGTGATGAGTGCTGCAATCACTATTATCGTCTGAAGTGATGCATTCAGAATTATCTTCTCAATTAATCGGGTTTGACTACATGAAGCACACCATTCTGATTGATTAGCCTAGCTTGATTCCTGCTTTCTAGAATTCTAAGAACGTCATGACTCTCAGCTAAGGCTAGTACAAGTGAATTTGTGTCATAATCCCCATAGATTATTCTTGATATCTCATAGACGGTCTTGGGATTGTTTGTCAGAGATTCTGCTGCGGTTCGGAATTTATCGTCATATTCAGTGTGTAATGCTTCAATTCTTGATTTAATATCGAAAATCGGTTTTCTGTGACCAGGCAAGGCAATGTAACCATCTCTTGATGAGATGCGATCCAATGACTCAAGATAGGTCACCATCCCTATTTTTTCAGAGCTGTCAAATGATATACTTGGATTTGAACTGATGTCACCCAAGATATGATCTCCACTGAACATGACTTGCTGCTCATCACACACGTAACAAACGGAACCAGAAGAATGACCAGGAACCCAAACTGCAATAATTTCACCAATACCTGTTTTAAAACAGGCTTTGTCTTCGAATGTTTTAGCTGTTGGAACTGGCTCTCTTATCGACATATAATATTCAATGAGTCTTTTTGGATTCAGTTTTCGGGTTTCATTCTCAGGAACACCAGATGTTCCTACTAACCTCTCAAATGACTCCATGTAGATTTCTGCATGTGCTTCATAGTTGATTAGTGCATTAGCATCCCTATTGTGAATCCATACATCTGAGGGACAGCCATGAACACTCTCTCGTTCTCTAACAAATTGTGCAGCTAGACCTATGTGATCAAGGTGACCGTGCGTGATGAGAATCTGCTCAATGTCTGACAATTCAGAAGACAGATTCCGAAGAGCTTGTCTTATTGTTGCCAGACTCTCAGATGTCTTTGGACCAGTGTCAATTAGAGTGAGCGGTGAGCCTTCTATAAGATAGCAGTTTACGCTTCCTACTGGAAATGGTGTGGGTATCTCAATTCTAGATACTCCATCGATCAGGTTTGTCATCGATAGTATGACCAATTGTGTTGGCAATATAAAGTGGGTTGGTCAAACCTGTTTATCACTGTTGATGGATACTACCGATTTCGTATGTCATACTTATTGTAACAATGAAGTGAATCGTGTGATATTTTTGTCACATCGTTTACTTTATAATGAATCTTGATTCATTATTAATTGTCGTTGTCGAGAATTACAAGCTCGAAAATACAACTGTGAGAAGGTGTCAAAGACGACAAAAGTTGTTTCTAAAGTAAGTGATATGGTTCCACCTGAAGTAAAAGAGAATATGAGAGATGTGAAGCACAAAATCGTCATACTCTCAGGTAAAGGTGGTGTGGGTAAGACCACAGTGGCGACCAACATGGCAATGTCTTTTGCAAAGAGAGGACTCAAGTCAGGAGTCCTTGATGTTGACATATACGGACCAAACGTGCCGAAACTCTTGGGTCTAGAAGGACAACACCCGCATGTGGAACACAGCAAACTGTTGCCAGTCGAAGGACCAATGGGTCTCAGGGTGATGAGTATGGGATTTCTTCTTCAACACAGTGATGATGCCGTTGCGTGGAGAGGCCCATTGGTGGGAAAGGCAATTCGTCAATTCCTAAGTGATGTCAAATGGGGCGAGCTGGATGTGATCGTTGTTGATTTGCCTCCTGGAACGGGAGATGAGATTCTAAGCATCCTCCAGTCCATTCCTGAGATTGATGGAGTCGTCATCGTTTCAACCCCTCAAGAGGTCGCTGTACTTGATGCGCGTAGAGCAATTCGACTTGTTGAGCAGATGGGAGTACCAATTCTAGGCATTATAGAGAACATGAGTGAGTTTGTATGTCCTCATTGTGGCGAGTCATACAATCTATTCGGAGAAGGAGTGACTCAGAAAGCTGCCAAGGAGTTTGGAGTAAAACATCTGGGGTCGTTACCATTAGATCCGAGAATCATTAGCTTTTCCGATAAGGGGACACCTTTCGTTGTGGAAGACCCAGAGTCCAAGGCTGCTAAAGCTTTTGGCGCAGTTGTTGACCAGCTCAGTAAAGCTATCGGCATCAAAAAGAAACGGGGTGAAAAGAAATGAGAGGCGGATATGGACGCTCAGGTGGTCGAGGTCGTTGGCCAGGAAATGGTCCGTTCCGAGATTTGCCACCATGGGAGAGACCTGGTTGGCTCTATGGACGTGGTTCGTGTTGGTACATGGGATATCGTCCCGGTGCTGGTTCTGTAGTTCCAGCATTTCCTTCAACAAGTAATATTCAAGCATTGCAAAGTCAAAGAAATCTCCTTGAAGAGCAAATCAAGAGTCTTCAAGATAGTCTGAGGAATATCGAGAAACGGTTGTCAGAGATTCAAGAGAAAGAGTAGTCATGATGTGTGCAACATGGGATACACATACGGGCCAGTGGCATCATGGCGCTATGGACGCTCTTTAGGGATTGATGTAACAGCCCATCCAAAGAAGTGCACTTTCAACTGTATCTACTGTCAGTTGGGACCAACGAAACAACATGTAGTTGCACCGGAGGATGTTCAAGAGACATTGCCTTCTTCTCAGGAGATTCTCCAAGAGGTCTATAGAGTCCTAAGACGACTAGATTTGGAGTCCATCGATGCTGTAACATTCTCTGGAGCCGGGGAACCGACTCTGAATCTGGAAATTGGAGTGTTGGCAAACGCAGTAAAAAGTGAGATTCAGGATTTGCCCATCATACTTCTTACAAATGCATCTCTCTTACCTAGTCCAGAAGTAAGAGCCAATCTCACAGAATTTGACATTATCTCAGCCAAGGTTGATGCTGGTGACGAGAGAACATTCAGGCGCATCAATCATCCAGCAAAGGGCACTCCTACATTAGATGAAATAGTTGAGGGAATCAAGAAACTACACAAACAGATGTATGGTACTCTAGCCCTAGAGGTCATGTTACTCCGAGGCCCTAAGGGATTGACAAATGCAGAAGGACCAGCCAGAAGAGCGCTCATCGAGAAGATTCTTGATATCACTCCAGATATTGTGCAGATCTATACTCCTTGGCGTCCTTCTGCAGTTGAAGGGGTTCAACCACTATCAGACACTGTGTTGTATGAATTTGGGAAGGAGCTTGGTGAGCACCTCACTATGGAAAAGATTTGGGTATACGGCGTTCATGATGCGCGGAATAAACCTGTAAATTGGAGAAGACATGACAAGATTGAGATTGAAGTTGTAGATTTGCTTAGACGCAGACCATGCAGAGTTACTGATGTCACAGCCTCAATGGGGATACAGGTATCACTGACGAAACGCATACTAAATGACCTTCTCGAGAGTGGTCGAATAGTAAAAGAGAATGTAGAGCATGAGGTCTTTTATAGAACTACCAATCTCTAAAGGACTGAATAGACGAGTAAAACATAATCAAGATTGGATTTGGTTGAGTTCAATAGTATCACTGTCATGGATCACATCTTCAGGTATTGCAGGATTGTTATTGATGTAGCAATCTCCAACATCATCCAATTTCAACCCCAACCGATTCAATAGATCTTGAAAATGCTCTCCCTCGATATACTCGAATAGAAGAATTGTATTTGCTTTTGGAATATTGTTCCTAACCAACTTCTTGACATTTCCATAGAGAAGGACTTCAATCATGATAATGACTCATGATTCAGAACAGATAATAATTTGCATACTAGGATGAAAAATGAAAAGGGTGCTCAACAGAGTGAGGAGGGGAAAGTTCTCTGTTCACCTGACCACGTCAGCCTCTACTTCTTACTAGTCTTGAGAACTGGTATGTAACATTTTCATCTTCTCTTGTTATATCACAGCACTAGAGAGGCATCTTATCTTGCAGTATTGTTGCACGTGCGAAAATTCGTGCGAAATTATCGTATTGCATTAGCTCAACGTATTTAACCCTCTTAACTACATTCTCAACCAGGGTTCTCTCCTTGAGGGATAAGAGCATCCTCTTGGCTCCCTCTCCAGCGGCGTTTCCTACAGGAATAACCTTCTGCAACCCAACTGGTGGCAAAAGCCCAATAGCCATTGCACTTTTTGGGTCAATGTAGGTACCAAATGCACCAGCCAGTAGAAGCATGTCAATGTCTGTGACCTCTACGCCTGCGGACTTCATCAATATGCTCGCACCAGCAAGAATTGCACCTTTTGCTAGTTGCACTTGTCTGACATCATTTTGCGTGAATACAAGTAACTTCTCGGATTTGTTTTCACCAGGTCTGGTGATTACGTATACCTTTTCTCCTTCGAAGTCTATCACTCTATTTGATTCTAGCATTTTTCCGTTCGACATAATGATGCCTGTTGTTTTAAGCTCTGCAACAATGTCCACAATTCCTGAACCACAGAGTCCTTTCGGTGTGGTATTACCTATGACTGTAAATTGAGGCGCCTCGTTGAGATCAAAAATCGACAGGTGTTCTATAGCTCCCTCTTGTCCTCTCATACCATGTTTTATTGTTGCTCCTTCAAACGCACAACCTGCAGCACAAGAACAGCAGAATAATTCTCCTTCTATTGAAAGGATTATCTCACCATTCGTACCAACATCAATCCCAAGCACAATCTTGTCAGTAGTATCTAGCCTTTGAGATAGGATGAAGGCTGCGGCGTCTCCTCCAACAAATCCTGCAATGTTGGGAGGAAAATATGCATTGATTCTCTTGACTGAAACGAGTCCCAGTTCTTCACCACTCTTATTGAGTGAATTCCTAATTGCTGGTTTGTATGGTGCCTTTCCTAGAGATTCAGTATCTAGTCCAAGAAGCAGATGGTGCATCGCAGGATTCCCTACAATTACTAATCTACGAAGGTCTTGATAGTCCACTTCTGTTAATGATGTCAGTTCCATGAGTACCTCTTCAATTCTATGTAAGACTACATCTCTGAGAATTTCAGCTCCACCATCTTCAGTGATGGCGTATGTGATCCGTGACATGACATCCTCGCCATACATAATCTGAGGATTCAAGGTTGCTACATGGCCAATCTGAATGCCAGTTTCCAAATTCAGAAGATAGGCTACGATAGTTGTTGTTCCCAAATCAATTGCTATCCCTTTTTGGTTTTCAAGCCCCTTATCAATATCCCACTCCGCTGAACTCAGAGTACCATCTATGAGAATCTTAGCTGAGCTTGCTGACAACCCAGTCGCGACATGCGTCTTTCTCTGAATTCTATGCTGACAAGCTAATCGTATCCCTTCCTTGATGTCTGACTCAGAGATGTGTTTCTTGTCACTCTCAGACGGGTGTGGAGGTGGTTCTACAGAAACTAGACACTTTCCGCAAGTTCCATGCCCCCCACACTCTGAAGATATATGCAAACCTAACCTGCGTGCTACATCCAGAATTGTGGCTGTTTCCTCTACGTCGATTCTTAGTCCAGAGGGCTCAAAAACCACAGTCTTCCTTGACACGAAATATCCCTACCTGATTAAGTATCTTAGATGTAGTCCTACAGGAGTGAATCGTTCTTTTGTGCTACTGCAAAAGAGCTCACCATCACTTAAAGCAACTATGAGATAGGTTGGGTCAGCGGTTCGAAACAATTGAAGTTTCTCCAATTATATTGGAGCTTGTTCACTCGTAAGGTTCGATTCGCCCCTCAGCGATTTCCCGCTTCAACCAGTCCTCATAGGGTTCAAACTCAGGAGGTTTGAACTCAATCGCATCTAAGTCTTCAGCTATTGGATACTTGCCATAGAGTCTGACAGCCTCCAGATAAGAATGCACATTGATTGGAGGGGTATCTGCAGGAATCTGAATAGCATTGATCATGAAGTGACCATCTCTACCCAACCCATCTATCATCCTCTTGACAAAGTCAGCTAGCTCATAGGGCGAGGCGTCTCTAATATAGCTCGCACTGCATGTCGCAGCAACTGGAGGCCATGATCCCTTCGCCTTGTTCTCCTTAACGAACTCCTGCATCACCTCCATCGGCCATAGTTCTGGCTTTCCCATCCCCATCATTAGAAATGGCATTCCCATCATCTCTTCTCCCATTCGAGACCAGCACCACTTCATTAGATCAGGATCGAATTTCTCAGGGTTGTCTTCGCAATAATCTCCAGATATCGCAACCATGGCTGACAACCCCTTCTTCTTAGCCTGCTCCACCAAGTATTTGTTCCACGGGAAAACAAATTCCTCAAGAATCTCTTTGGTAATATTTGGTATGACCGCCCATGCATCAGCACCTATAGAATTCTTGGCACCGGTTTCTTCTTTCAGTAACTGAAGGTAAGGTATCAACACGTCATCTATTGACCACTGAAGAAGTCTATGAATGAAATCTGGGTTCTTTCTGATGTTCAGAATAACTCTGGGATATGAGTGGATTCCGCAGATAAAGCTAAAGGGCGCACAGAAAAGACCACTGGACAATCCAGCACACTCCTCATTTCTCCGAATGCTATCTATGACAAATCCTATTCTGCCCCAGTCCCTCTCAATTGGTACCTTGACTTTGTCCACATCCTCTGGTTTCTTGATTAATGGATCACTCTGATCTATTGTATTCATATGGTCTCTACTTCGGATTAGCTTTCCACCAAGCGCCTCAACTTCATAGTTATAGGCTTCTGGAGCCATCCCCATAGTGGTTTCGAATCCGTACCATTTTTGGACGTTCATCTGTACATCAGCACAATACGCTCCATCTTTCTGATGAAATCTTTCAGGGTCTGCTTTGGCTACAGTCATTGTATGGACATGAATCTGTGCAGTCCCAAGGGGTATATGATCGGGTTTCCCCATTATTGCCGCTACAGACCTGCTTCCTGAGTTTAGTTTGATGAACCGAAGTCCCTTGGCATAGAGGTATCCTTTAATTGCATCTCCAGTGGAAGGCACAATGAAACTCAACTTCGCACCCCCATCAACTGCAGAGCTTTCTCAGCAGTTTCCACTCCATCTATCCCCCATGCATCTGCTCCCAGCTTCTTCACATACATGTCACTTGTCCTCACGCCCCCCATCATCACTTTCACATCGTTTCTCAATCCACTATCCACCAAAGCTTGGACATAGTCTTTCATCATTGACGCAGTAGTGCTCATGTAGGCACCGAGTCCTACTATGTCTGGTTTGAACTCTTTTGTCTTCTCAATGAATGTAGAGATTGATACATCCACACCAAGGTCAAGGACCTCAAAACCCGCTCCTTTCAGCATCGTTACGACGATTGATTTGCCAAGATCATGCATATCTCCCTCGACAGTGCAAATCAAGAACTTTCCAATCTTTTCTCGATTTTGGATTTGGGGATCTTTCTCCAAGATGCTCATGGCGGATTTGAAGGCTTCTCCACACAATACCACATCCGAAATGAAGTATTCATTCTGCTTCCATAACTCTCCAGCCTGGTTTATACCAGGGACAACAG
>JASFEF010000055.1:0-14663 GCA_050124975.1 Candidatus Thorarchaeota archaeon
TGGTGAATGTTTTTGTGAGGGTTCCTCACATCATAAAGTGAGGCAGAAAGTTGGATGTTCATGTGACATATGGTGATGGAAGTATAAAGCTCAAGATACCTGACAAGAACCTTGCTGGTGTGATCGTACCGAAACCAGCTAAGACAACAGCAGATGTTCTGACCGGCATCGAGAGAGTTCTAGATAACCCTCATGGCCCACCACTTGGTGACCTCTCGAGGAGCAAAAGTGTATGTGTGTTGGTAGAAGATCATACTCGAGATGCACCACACTGGGCGATGGTATCAGCAGTTGTCCCTCGCCTTATTGATGCTAATCATGTCCAGTTCATAATCACGACTGGCTCTCATGAAGTGAATCACCCCGGTAACCTCGAGATTGTTGAAATGATCAAACGTGCAGCAGAAGACGCAAAGCTCACGAGGTATGATGTTGTTATCCACGATTGTAAATCTCTAGACATGGTCGACTTAGGAAAAACAACTAGGGGGTCTCCAGTCATCGTCAATGCAGCAGCAGTGGGACACGATGTCTATGTTAGCCTGTCTGACATGAAGGCGCACTACTTTGCAGGATATTCGAACGTTGTGAAGAACTTCCTACCAGGTGTGTGTGGTTTTGATACAATTGAGGCAAATCACTCTCTTGCGCTCAATCCACACTCAACATTTGGTGTCCACCCGTTTCATCCTGATGAGTCAAGACGTGACAACCCCTTGGCTGATGATATGAGAGAGGCAATGGAGCTGATAACTCGTGAATCAAAGATATTCCTCGTCGGAATCATATCCAGCGAAAGAAAACTTGTCTGGGCTGATGCCGGACATCCAGAGCCAGTGACTGCGCGCGGAATGGAACTGCTGGATGAAATGTCAAGTTTCATGGTGACACCTCAGACTAGAATAGTCGTTTCGCCAGGCGGATATCCACAAGACAAGAGCCTGTATCATGCTCAGAGAGCCATCGAACTCACAAAGAATGCTGTCGTTGATGGTGGCCAGATCCTTTTCCTTGCTGAGTGTCGAGATGGTGTGGCCCCCGAGTCAGCATTAGAGAACTTCTACAACAAACTCACAGCTCCTCTTGATGACGTAATCAAGTCAATCAGTGGTGAGTATCATCTCTATGAACACAAGGCTTACAAGTTTGCAGAACTCTTGAAACGAGTTTCAAGGGTCCGGTTATTTTCAAAGCTGGATCAGGAAACTGTCGAGGCGGCTCATCTTGAGAGTGTAGAGGACCCACAGGCTGTGATTGATGAGTGGATCAAAGAGAACCCTGACGTGAAGATAATGGTCCTTGACAAGGGAAACAAAATTGCAGTCTATAAAGACTAATCATCAAGCCGTAGTCCGGATATCGCAGAGTAGAGTTCATTGAACTTCTTGTACCCCTTCTGATAAATCTCAAGAGTTTCCCTAGTGGGGGACAATGGTGGGAGAGTTTTGACCATCTCTTCAGCAGCGTTAGCTACTGACTTGAAGATACCAATTCCCTTGCAGGCAAGAATTGCTGCACCTACAGCAGTCGCCTCTTCCATTTGAGTTCTAATTACAGGAACTCGAAGAATGTTGGCCTGTATCTGCATCCAAGTTTCACTCCTTGCAGACCCTCCTGTTACACGGACCTCTTTTGATGGTAAACCAAGTTCCCGCATGACTTCAACATTGGTCCGTATCTCATAGGAGACCCCTTCTAGGATAGCCCGAATTATGTGGGCTCGAGTGTGCCCCAGTGCAAGACCAGCAAAGATACCTCTTGAATGCGGGTTCCAATTGGGGGCGCCTGCACCAACAAAGTGTGGGATGTGGATAACTCCCTCAGCACCAGCTGGTATCGTGTCTGCTTCTTCGGTGATGACTTCATAGGGATCAACACCCCTGTCATCGGCAATAGTTTTCTCCTCTACACCCAAGTTGTCCCTGAACCACTTCAGAGCGGACCCTGTTGTGAACATGCTTGCTTCTACAACGAACGAGTTGGGTATGACGTGACGACTGCAAAGAACTCGCAGACCTGGGTCTAGACGAACTGTCTTTGAGTGAGCCAGTAGGAAGGTTCCAGTTCCTGTCGTGGACTTAAGCATTCCTTCTCTAACAACACCTACGCCTAATGCCGCACACTGTTGGTCGCCCCCTCCAGTTACCACAGGTGTGCCTTCCTTGAGTCCTGTTTCTTTTGCAGCTTTAGATGTCAGTTCTCCAATTTGACTGCCGGATTCAACAGTCAGGGGAAGTTTCTCCTCGGGAATCTCAAATTCATCCAGGATTCTCTTAGACCACATTCCCCCTCGCACATCAAACAACATAGTTCTACTGGCGTTTGAGAAGTCTGTCACAAACTCATCCGATAAACGAAAGATGAGATAGTCATGTACAAGTAGAAACTTGTGAGCCTTCTTGAACACAGGTTCTTCATTCTGTTTTATCCACAGAATCTTGGGGGCTGAGAAGTAAGGGTCGACAGTGAGGCCAGTAATGGAATAGACAGCATCCTGAGAGAACTCCTTCTCTATCCATTCACACTGTGGTACTGTTCGTCGGTCCTGCCAGATAATTGCTCTACGTAGTGGTGCCCCATCCTCTCCAATTGGTACTATTGTTTCACGTTGATTTGTCACACTGATACCTACAACTCGTTCAGGGTCCAAACCTGTTTCAGTGAGCGCTTTCTTGATTGTCACACAAGACTGAGTCCACCAGCTATCAGCATCCTGTTCCACCCAGGATGGACTCGGGTAGTAACTCTCATACTCTGAATAGGCTCCTCCAAGAACACTGCCAGTCTTATCAAAGAACATCGAACGAACACCAGTGGTTCCTGCGTCAATTGCAAGGACTATCTCAGTCATCAGCATCACTGGTTCACTAAGAAGAAAATCCTCGATAAGAACACTTCGAGATGAGCATCAACGATAACTGAGTTCAGAGTCAATGACCTCTCTGATATCACGCCGAGGTCCTACGCACTCCATCTTGAATTTGTAGTCTTTCTTGAGGTGTCGTTCAAGCCGCATCGCATCTCCCCGTGTTTTGCACTCAGCCATGTAGACTACGAATGCTGGTTTGTGCATCTTGAGATACGCAGCGGACTTAGAGTTTCCGGAGAGATGTTCTTGAAAACGTCTTGCAACATCATTGGTCATTCCTGTGTAATAGGTCCCATCCGTTGTTTCAATGATGTAGACGAAATACATTGGTTTCCAGAGGTTGGTCTTCATTGCAGGATATAGGCCTTTGCAGTACATTTTGCTGTATTGAGAGGAGTGGAAGGATTTACAAGACTGTGACAATTCGAGGGTGTGACCATGAAAGGAACTGCGGTTGTTTCAGGAGCAGCGGGGTTCATAGGAAGTCATCTTATTGACCTGTTGCTAGAAGAAGGATTCTTAGTCATTGGTTTAGACAACCTAAGGACGGGTAGAAAGGAGAATCTCCACAAAGCCATGAAACACAAGAGCTTCAGATTTAATCAACTTGACATCTGCAGCAAAGACCTCACTAAGGTTGTGAAAGAGCAGGTCGACTTCATTTTCCACCTTGCAGCGATTTCCTCAGTCAAGTTCTCGATAGAGAACCCAGTGGAAGTCAACAGAGTGAATGTTAACGGCACGCTCAAGATGTTGGAGTTAGCTCGACAACGAGATGCAAGTAGATTCGTTTACAGTTCAAGTGCTGCAGTATATGGCGATCCTGACACGCTTCCGGTGAGAGAGGAAGCACAACTTGACCCACTAAGTCCATACGCAGCTTCAAAGATTGCTGCTGAGATGTATTGTATCTCCTACGGTAGTCTGTATGGTTTTACTCCAACAATCTTCCGATACTTCAACGTGTTTGGGCCCCGTCAGGAAAACTCTGAGTATAGCGGAGTGATTCCAATCTTCATCAATCAGGGGCTCCAGGACATGGATATCACTGTCGACGGTGATGGGAGCCAAACCAGGAGTTTCATCTATGTTGATGATGTGACTAGAGCCACCTATCTTGGCAGTCAGCTTATGAGTTACACAGGGCATTTTTTGAACTTATCTGGATCTGAATCTATCAGTATTCTAGACCTCGCAAAATTGGTCAAAGAACGTATACCAGATTCAACCTCCAACATAGTCCATCGTTCCGCACGTGAGGGGGATGTGAGGGACAGCATTGGGAGTATGGAGAGAACCTCAAGCATCCTAGGATTCTCTCCCACTGTGCCCTTAAAGACGGGCCTTGACCATACGGTTTCATGGTATAGATCACGTATGCGCTAGGTGACCGTCAAGAGCAGATTGATCTGATCCACAATTCCGTCATCAGTCCGTAATATCACCTGTACAAGATACTGTGCTAGCACTAAACCTTCAGGTAGATATGCTGTCACTAGAGGAGTAGTTCCATAGAGATCACCTGCACCAACGTTGCCAATATCTAGAGTGAATGTCTGATTCTCGCCTGCATAGATGGTCGGTGTAACACCAGCTCCATGCCAAGACACTGAGAAGTTGCTTGTTGGTGCTACTACGATGTCTAGATAGAGATGTTGTGTCACGTTGTCATTATTCCGCAACAGAGCAAGAAGATTCGAGAATTCACCTGAGTCTATAGTGAGTGGATTGAAACTAACGCTCTCGAAACCAACCTCGCCCTCTTCTACGATGGTCTGATTCAGAAGTCCAAACATTTTGTAGTATGCTTCAACTACACTCTCACCAAGTTCTACACGGTCACCAGTTTCCACGTCAACAAGACCAACGCCACCCAACTTCTGGATGACTCGATTCAGAGAGGTCTCTACCTCCAAGAACACTGGAATCACGAAGAATAGGTCTCCACCCAGATGATAGAGAAGGCGGTTTCCATACCGGTGCTCGCCCCAGAGTTGTAGTTGTGTCCGTACGACATCATTTGTTTCAAATGCTTGTACTGCAGCATTGGGGCCTAACCAGTCAGAGAACCCATCCTCACCAGCCTTATAGAACGTGAACCTTCCAAAGTCCGTATCCCCACATCCCATGATATAGATACCCGCTAAGTTATGTGCTGAGGCTTCCCGGAACTCACTATTGTGATAGGCAATGAAGCGTTCCTCACCCTCGATATTCATGATAACATATCGTGTGTCGGAATCCTCAGGACTCTGATGGAAGTCAACACCAGTACTCCACTGCTCACCTTCAGTGACATGGAAGATGTATGCAACATTAAGTTGACGCTCATAGAGATCTTCTGGCCATTTCAACTGAGACTGAAGCCAATCGGGAGTGTCTTGCCAGTCATAGTAGTCCCTGTATGTTATGTCAAGGAAGAGTCCTTCATCTGCACCAGGTGACTCATAGAATCCCATCTCACCAGACTCGATGTCAACTAGACAGACGCCCATGAACCTCATGTAGTTCTCATGTGCATAACCAGTTGATAGATGATAGTCGATGAAGATGGATACAGCGTAGTAGATATTGCCTTCGGGATCGACTACAATGTAAGGATCGTTGTCAACGGATAGTCCCTGAAGCATTATAGAATCGACCCTTGAGAGGACATCTCGTTCAACTAACATGTCCATGTCTCTTCCAATATAGGACCAAGCCTCTGGACCCATTGTGAGGATGTAGAAGAACGATTCAAAGCCTTGGAGTGTGTAGTCTGGAGTTCCTCCGAAGGTGGCATTACCAACCTCCTCAAAGTTGGGGACATTGACAAACACGACATCATTAAACCCTCTACCTTCGCCATAATAGAAATTGACATCCGCACTTCTATTGAATAGAGCAATAAGATTGTCCCCCTCAATCAATTCGCCGCTGAATGCATCAAGAACCACGATACCTTCTGTATGAGTATAGAGGATATGTTGATTGATGAAGCTGGTCCAGGTTGCGCCTATATCGAATGTGAGCGGGGCAATCCAATACTCATGATCATTCAACAGTACAATATCGGAATCCGCAAGTTGCATCCAATTCGTTCCTATTTGGTTCCGCATCCGTAAATAGCTCGCCGTTTGATCCCATTGTCGTACTGTTGTGAGTGACTCCGCCTCACTCTCAGGCGTGGCGTTCACTGTCAGATCATCAAGTGGTTTTACCTCAAAATCACTCAATCCCGCGGCCCATGTTGTGATTTCGATCTCCTTGTTTGTCTGTAGGTCGAATTTCCACTCAATATACCGATCCCCATCCATCTGAATGCCATAGTATAGTCCCTGTATGATAGGAAGCATGACTACGATTGCAATCAAGAAAATTGAAACCGCTGCAAAGGATCTTTGAGACCCTCCCAATGGAATCAGACGTTCAATCTTAAGCCTGCGAAGCTCATTCGCGATGTTAACGCGGTCTTGCATGAGAAGGTTGACTCGTTTTCTATAGTCTTCAGCATTGATTGCTCCAGCCTCATACTCTTGGCGGAGAGAGAGGAGCTCACCCTGCAACCTAGCAAGGTCTCCCTCAAGGGATGCAATTTTGCTTCTCAAACGCTGGCGAGCATCTCCCGAGCGAACCCGCACGGCCATGAAGACTACTGAACCTACGAGACTCGCACCGAGGGCGATAATCAGTGCTAGATAGGTCATCCAGGTACCAGCATTTACTGTCCAGGTTGGAACACTGAGTATCTCTAGAATCAGTGCGAGAGCGACCACGAGCAGACCCTTGGAAATAACAACGAAGATGTCACGCCGCTGTAGCATAAGGTCAGTAATCAGACTAAGGATCAGTCTTGCAGCGGTAGCAACTAATACCGTGGAAATGAGTCCTATATAGAGCTGATAGGCTTCCATGGCTGGAATCAGGCTCTGAATTGAGGCTGCAGAAGTTCCTGGAGCGAAAGGTAATGAGAACAGAGTACCAACTTGACCTGGTGTTATTGAGATAGATCCATCGCCCATAAGCATCATCAGGAACGCGACGTTCTGCCCTGTGAGTGAATAACCACCGATTGACACATAGTAGAGGAAGAAAGCACCTATCTGGAGCAGTCGCCATAGGACACCTGTACGGATGTCTAATTTCTTCAGGTGTGAACCTGTTTGCGATAGTGCGGAAATGAAGGACAGGGATGTTGAACGGGTCCAGAGTGTGAAGACACTGCTCAGGATGGCTAACAGAAGCGATGCAGTAAACACATTGTTTTCCAGTGTCCAAGTATCCCAAAACGGAACACCGGCTTTTACTTGGTATGTATCTATGTAGATGTTCTGACCAAGCCACCAGCCATAGGCGGCACCTCCGGCCAGGATTCCAACTGCAGCTATGATTATCAGAACAACTATGATTCGCAAGTATCTCATGGGCTATTTCCTCTCTCGTTGATGCATCTCCACAGATTGGAGAGCATAAGAGGATAGTGTTTTCTAGGCTCTTTATGTTTGAGGTCTATGACCATGTATCTGGTCCCGATAGGCAAAAGATTTCCCATCAATGGCCCTCATGACAGCCAGAATTCCATCCAAATGGTCAAATTCGTGTTGAAGAAGCTCTGAGAGGTCGTCCTCCAACTCCATGGTTTTTGTATTCCATTTCTGATCTCGATATCGTATTGTACAGCGCTTGTGTCTCTTGACTCTGACAAGAAGGTCAGGAAAACACATACAGTCATCCCAGAGCTCTATCATCTCATCACTCAGGTTCTCAAGGGAGGGGTTAAGAAAGACAACAGGAGAATCAATGTGCATGTAGATTATACGTTTCATGACTCCAATCTGAGGTGCAGCGATTGCCCTTCCAGCTCCATACCGATTTCGGAAGTCCATCATGGTGTCGTGCAGGTCTTTGATTATCTGAGGCAGTCTGTCCAAATCTGAAGTGACCACTTCTTCAGACTTCTTATACAGCTGAGGGTTACCTAGCTGCAATATCTCACGGACTGTCATTATATTCAGAGTCTAATAGAAAAGCTACTTCATATTACTATTAGCGTTCCCCGATCTTCTGGTGTGCACTCCACGGTGCCACTGACCAGCACGTTGTCAAGTCGTACCCAGAAGTGGCCTGTTGTGACTTGACAGGTTAAATCACCATAGACCACTGAGTTGGTTATGTTCATTCCATTATTACCTGGACAGTTGATGCCATGGTGGAAGTATATGTTTTGGAAGGTAGCATCGGTTGCAGTCAGATTGATATTACCATGTCCTGCCAGTGCTTCTAGATCAATTGTGTATGCGTTATTGATTGTAACATTAACGAATGCTCTTGCATCACCTTTGTTTAATGCACATACATCAGCAGGATTTTCTTTCAATATCTGAATAGTCACACGAGTGCCATAGGAGTCATATGTTACCTGAAGATTCGTGTTTTTCCCCTTTGCCCCTTCAACAAGGACTTCAAGTTTGTAGTTGATCCTAATCATGAAACCAGGATCATCAACCACATTGAACGTCACGTTGTGAAAACAGACATCATAGTAGATTGAGATATTTTCTGCACTTGTATAATCCGCCTCAAGGAGAGTCACGGTTTCATCATAGTCAACCAGTGGTTCTGCGGTGAGTAACACGTAGAGACCACCAATAACTATGGCAGAGGCCAATAACACACCAAAGCAGATGACCATTGATTTTCCTCGTCCCATTTTCGTCACTCTTCGTTTGAGAAGTATCGCGCGGTGATTCCTAGGATTTCTTTGATATAAGACAACTTAGCATGGGTTTGGATGTGGAGTGAGCAGTCGAGAATAACCCTTTTTACAGTGACTGTTTGGTTTCAAGCCAGCCTGTTTGAGGAGTTCAACAGGAGTGTGCATTACCATGGTCACAAAAATCACGGTCATTGGAATGGGTTATGTTGGGATTCCATGTGCAGCATTATTGGCAGATGTGCCTGGCTTTCTTGTAACAGGACTCCAGAGGAGGTCAAAGAGGTCTGGATGGAAGATCGAACACCTCAATGCTGGAAAGTCACCTTTTGAGGGTGATGAACCAGGTCTCGATGAACTGATTGCAAAAGTTGTGGCTAAGGGATGCTTCAAAGTCACTGACGATGTTGATGTCTTGAAAGATTCTGATGTTATTCTGATTGATGTTCAGACACCTACAGATGAGAATCATGTTCCCCAGTATGACTCACTGAGGGAGGTCAGCAAACAGATTGGTGAGCGAATGAAGAAGGGCACAATGGTTATTGTTGAGTCTACCGTTGCCCCTGGAACTACTCAGAATATCGTCCAGAAGATCATTGAGGAGCACTCTGGATTCAAGGCTGGAGAGGATTTCGACCTTGCTTTTGCGTATGAACGTGTGATGCCAGGCAAACTGATTCATAATATCGTACACCTTCCAAGAATTGTAGGCGCAATCACCCCAGAAGGAGGCAAACGGGCTGTGGAACTCTATTCCAAAATTGTGAAGGCAGGAGTACATTCGACAGACGTTATCACTGCAGAGGTTTCTAAGACAATAGAGAATGCCTTCAGAGATGTAAACATAGCTTTTTCCAATGAGATGGCTCTGGTCTGCGAGAGTCTTGGTGTGGATGTCTATGAGGTCATTGAGCTCGTGAACGAGTTGGACAGCAGGATGATGCATATCCCAGGCGCTGGAGTTGGGGGTCATTGTCTGCCAAAGGACACTTGGCTCCTACGCCATGGACTCAATGAGTATGGTTCCCAAGATGTGGAAGCAAAGTTCATTTCTCTTGCTCGAGATATCAACAATTTCATGCCAATCCATATGGCTAACCTCATTGAGGATGCTCTTGAGAAGAAGGGAGTCAAGATTGAGGGAGCAACAGTGACCATCCTTGGAATCGCATACCTAGAGAATGCAGACGATACAAGAAACACACCAGCCTTAGCACTAATCAATACTCTCGAAGAGAAGGGTGCAAAGGTGGTTCTGCATGACCCCTATGTTCTGAACTGGGACCTTGGACGGCATGAGATTGAGAGGGACATTTATGCGGCAGCTAAGGACTCTGACTGTCTTGCGCTAGTGACTAGACATAGGGACTATTATGACTTGGACTTTGTAAAACTCGGGGAAATAATGAAGACGCGGACTCTTGTTGATGGTCGTAATGTCTACGATGAAGAAAAGTTGGCTTCATTCGATTTCGAGTACAGAGGTGTTGGGAAAGTGGGTCTTAGAGCCTAGCCGCACTCCCCACTCGTCTGGTTTTCTACGCCCCAAATTTCTCGATGTATCCGGCGTATCCTAGCAGGATAGGCATAACATCGATTCCGCGGATTGTATGAAGTGCACCCTTTGCTGCATCAATCTCAGAGAAATTCTTCACCGAGTCAGGACGAATAAAACTCGACCAGAAGAGAATGGGCACAGGGTCGCATGAATGCTCCCCAGTAGAGACCGGAGTGGAGTGGTCTCCTGTTATTGCAATTACTATCTTATCACCGACTTTCTCGATGATCTTACGGACCATTGCATCTGATCTCTCGATGGCGAGGACCTTCTCCTTTGCATTGCCATCATGACTCGCATTGTCTGTAGCCTTGATATGAACAAAGACGTAGTTGTAGTCAGCTTCGATAGTTTCGATTGTTTTCTCTGCGATGTTGTCGAAGTTTGTGTCAATGGTTCCAGTTTGACCTTCAACAGGAATGTGTTCCATTCCAACGTACTTTGCAGTTCCAATGTACAGTGCCCCACCAGCAATAACCGCAGCCTTAATTCCATAACGCTCTGGTAATGGTGGAACATCACTGTGTCGACCGGGACCTCTGAGTAGAAGTGCATTGGCCACAGGGGCACCTTTCTTCGCTCTCTCCTTATTGATCTTCAACCCTTTCATCCGTTCATGTGCGACATGCATTAGTTTATTGACAATATTGGCCGTCTTCTCAGCCTCTGGTTTGAGTGCACGAACTGTCAGTATCTTCTTTCCTGTTTCATGAGGGTCGACATCACTAATCTCAGCATAGAGACCGTTCCCCTCCAGAACAAGTGCTCCCCTATGCTCGACTGTTGCGATAAACCGAACCTTGACATCATCTATTTCAATCCCATCAAGAGCTGCTTGAAGTTCTGCCTGTTCTTCAGGTGTGAATGTCCTTCCAGCCCTCCGATCCAAGACGATCATGTCAGAGTCTACTGTGGCAAAGTTGGACCTGAAAGCAACATCGCCAGGCTTTGTTGCTAGACCTGCTCCGAAAGCCTCCAATGGACCTCTACCTGGATAGTCAGCAAGTGGGTCGTAACCAAAGAGAGCTAGATGTGCAGTGTCAGAACCAGGAGTAAGTCCAGGTCCAATTATATTCATCAAAGCACTCTGACCCTCAGCAGCCAGCCTATCGAATGTTGGTGTCTTCGCGGCTTCTAAGGGCGTCTTGCCTCCTAGTTCCTTGAGTGGGCGGTCACCCAGTCCGTCCAATACTACAAAGACTGCAGTTCTCTTATCACTCATTGCTCAGTAGTTCCTCCAAGCAGTTCTGAAGTCAGAACCCGGATATCCACATTTCCCTTCAAGAGCGTCATAGATTTCAAGGAGCCGGTTGTACTTCTCAACACGGTCACTCCGTGCTGGTCCGCCAGTCTTGAGTTGTCCTGTACCGAGTGCAACGCAAAGATCTGAGATGAATGTATCACCGGTTTCACCACTCCTGTGACTTACGACAACACCCCAGTCAGCCTCATTGGCAATTGTCGCTGCTTCAATGGCCTCGGTCACCGAACCAATCTGATTCACCTTAAGTAGAAGGGCATTTCCAGCCTTTTCCTTAATCGCCCTTCGTACAATCTCTGGGTTCGATACAGTCAGGTCATCTGTGACCACTTGGGTCTTGGTCTTCTTCATGTACTCCGCGAAGTCGTCGAAAGCCTCCTCCTCAAATGGGTCTTCGACAGTTTCGAGCGGAAATGTTTTTTCCAGCTCAAGATACAGCTCGAGGAGCTCTGAGGCATCAATACTCTTCCCGTCAATATCATACTGTCCATCCTTGAAGAAGCCACTTGCTGCAGCATCGATACCAAGAACAACATCCTTCTTGGGTGTGTATCCAGCCTCCTCAATTGCACCCATAATCTCCTCGAAGGCATCAGCGGAACCTTTCAAACCATAACCACAGAATCCACCCTCATCACCAACATGTTTAGCCATCCGACCATGACGTTTGATCATCCTCTTCCCAAGATTATGATAGACCTCGCTAATGCATCTCAGACCCTCAGGATAGTTCTTAGCACCAACAGGGAGTATCATGAACTCCTGAATTGCTAGTTCATTACCTGCGTGAGCCCCTCCATTGATTACGTTGGACATGGGCACTGGTAGCTGGTACTTCGCATCTTTGCCAATCACATTCTTTCTCAAGTATTCAAAAAGATCCATCTTGAGGTGCGAAGCCGCTGCCACCACTGTTGCCATCGAAACTGACAGAATCGCATTGGCTCCAAGTTTTCCTTTTCCCTTGCTGGAATCAGTCTTGAGGAGCGTTTCGTCAACCTCTTTTTGTATGAGTGGGTCAACTGTCGTCATGACTTCAGCAAGCACTGTGTTAACATTCTTCACTGCTTGAGCGACACCCTTCCCACCATAGCGTTCGCCCCCATCCCTCAACTCAACAGCCTCATGAATGCCAGTCGAAGCACCACTTGGGACTTTGGCAACTCCGCTAATCCCATCTGATAACATGACTTTGGTCATAAGAGTGGGATTTCCTCGTGAATCTAGAATCTCAAGTGCACGAATCTTCGCAATTTTCACCAATGTCTATCACCCTGATTATCTTGTCTTACCTTTGTGTTTCTGATGAGTAACAAGGATTTATGTCAATCCATCTGAACTATGACTAAAGGACCTCTTAGTTTGAATATCTCTTTCTGACTAGGAGCATAAATGCAACAACAGAAACCCCAGTACCCACCAGAATCATTGGAACTGCAATAATACCCAACCTCGATCTCACTTCAATCAATACATAGTCAGCTGCCATATTACCAAATGCATCATGAAGCACTAGAGTTACATTCCATAAACCAATCGATTCAGGGGCAAAATTGAACACAATTAAGGAGCCATACCAAGGGCCTTCCATAACGAGCGCCGAGTCTATATAGATTTCAAAACTCCAAGGAGTGGCATCATCTGCTGACCAACGAAGACTTGTGAAATTGCCATCCAACCACATCCAAAAGTCAGCAATTTCTTCAATCACAGGTGGCGTTTCATCTGCTGGTGGCGTATTATAGTTTAGTGCTACAACAGCATCAAGTTCTATATTTTCACCGGTTATGTACTGGACTCGTACATATCGTGCTTCATCTAGACTGGAATCTGCTAAATCGAAACTCATCTCGCCGCTACCAGTACCCAGATGCTCAAACTCAGTATCAAGAGAACTCGTGACGGAAACTCTATAGTTTCCACCAAGTGCTACAACAGTGAAGTCATCACCAAGAGCATCAACTATCTCCTCGTTTTCACCCATATCCAGGCTAATGTAACCATCAGCATAGTCTGGGAAGAGTGTGGTGTAAAGCTCATCTGGTTCACCTATCGCATTCGGCCCTGAGAAATACCACTGAGACATATCAGGCAAAATAGCATCGACATATGGATCTCCAGAGTCCACCACAATTTCTACCCAAATGGTATCAATGGCTGTTTGGTCATCAAGGATGTAAACAAGTGTTAGATTGTAGAGACCAGGCCGCCAACCTTCACTTCTCCAGTTAATAATCGAAAAATCAATGACATAATCAGTAATGCTATCACCATCAAGAAACTCACCATTTCGAAGGAGCACCCACTCGGTTCCTCCAACAATATGCCAGGTAAATGAAACTCCTGTAGAACCCCAAATAATCGTCGAGTTGCCAGGTGAAGACAGTATGTATGGGCTTGTAGGAACAGGAATGATGACAAAACACTCGTTTGTGGAAACCTGTCCTATTTCGTCATATACAACTATCGTGATATTGTAGGTAGCTATACTAGCGAATGGTACTTCCCACTCAACTCTATAGGATGTGGGAGACCACCTACCTCCAGTGAATTGAGTTCCATTCACAAGGAGCTTCCATGAATGTGCAGTGACATCATACAGATCCCAAGAGAGCACAAGTGGCTGAGTCCAGAAGTAGTAGACAACTGCTGGTTGAAGTGGTACGATGACGGGTGGTGCTTTAGGAGTCACTTCTATCCAGAGGGACTCATTGTGGACCAGAATTGTTCCATTAAACAAGTTGATTTCAACGAGGTGTGTTCCAAGATCAATGAGGTCAGGGTCTAGTACAATATCTTGTCCAGTCCAATTGAAGGGCATAAACAGAGTTCCATTAAGTGTGATATTCCCAGACAGTGATGATGCGGTGATGCCACTCCATGTGGGAAGAGCGGTCTGTTGTCCTTTTTCGAGAAGTGTTGATCCACTACGAGCAATGTAGAAGTTTTGTGTAGTCAACATCACAGTGTCTGTGGTTACGTGTCCATACCCGTCAGACACTACTAATGTGACGTTGTGTAGTCCTACGCTAAGATTCTCATAGGACATGACCAGAGTAGTGGGATTCCAAAACTTTGCGTAAGTGAAGTTTCCAGTTTGGGCAACTGCACCATCAATGTAGAATGTGTAGTTTCCAGGAAGCGGTTCCTTATTGCGATAGTTGTACCACACATCCCAAGTCACATTCCCTCCTTCAGGTAGTCCAACTACTTCAGCAGTAGAACTCAAGACAGGTTGGAATCTGAAACGTTCAAGTCTGTAAGAACCATAGGTCGAAGA
>JASFEF010000056.1:0-14342 GCA_050124975.1 Candidatus Thorarchaeota archaeon
ATCTTCACATGGCGGTTGCACTACAGTAGAAATGCCGCGCACAACACCGATTGATAGCAACTCCAATGCTGCACGATTCTTAGTCATGCTCTCGTATAGAGTCCTCATACGGTCAGTGCTAATCGTTTTCACCTCCGTTGCTGGTTGTTGATATGGCGGATCCACTTGCTGTCCGATGGCCACTGCGGCCTATGTTTCTCTGTTTCATAGAGTGCCGCCTACCTTAGACTAACTAGGAAAATAGAATCAACTGACATTGTCAGAATGATCTATCTTCTGAGCTCAGTCTGCAGTGTGAATCCAAGGAAGACAATAGGAAACTGGTATAATAAGCACGCGTAGGGCCGAGAGTAACTTCTAGTAAGCCTCTTAGCGCTATTTTGAGCATGTTTCTCAAAATTCCGGGAAAATTCTGTCCATGCGAAATAAAGGCCAGTACAAATAGGACTATCGCCACATTGATAACTAAACAAATGGCCATATTACTTGGGTATTTTCGTGACAATATCGAGGTCTCTTGGTCGAAGCGAGCTGCGTCTGCTCAATAGACTAGCCATCGATCCGTCTATGAAACAAGCCAATCTCGCACGCGAACTTGGAGTGACAAGGTCCGCAATCAATCAACTGTGGACAAAACTTGAGAGAGAATTCGGATTAGCTATTCGCGGAAACATTGACTATGGCCGTATTGGCCTTCGGCTCCTATTTGGCTGGGCACATGCTTCTCAAACTTCGGATATTTTATTGAAATTCTCCCGGTGGTTGAAATCCAATGCCCTTGTTACAAGACTTACTAACTCGATGATGTCCTCAACCCTAGGAGAAACTGTATATTTCGAAGCGATTGTGCCGCTGGGTGACCGGTACTCATGGTTTCAAAAACAGATTGAACGATTTGGGAAGCGACCTTATAGCCTCGATATCTCACTTGGAGAAGCATCAAACATATCACATCACATGAACCTTGCTCTGTTTGATGGAAACACTTGGTCATTTAGTAACGATTTCCGTCTTCTTGCATCTATCGATGCCGCGAAGGGGTACGTTGATGTCCTACCCTCTGTTGGTTCAGTTGAGCAAAGCAAGGGTACCCGAACTTATCTTGAGGATCTGATAGTTGCTTCTGCAATCGAATCTAACTATCACGTGACTGCTACTGAACTTGCTAAGAAATTCACAGATTTACAAATCAAACCAAGTGCAGGAAGAACATTACGACGTAAGATTTCCAATATGAAAACAAAATTGTCTGTGCCCTATGCAGACCTGAAGAATATTGGACTACCCCAAAAACTCATTGTGTGCATCAATACAGAAGTAGAAGACTCGTCTCTCTCACGTGTTCTTCATGCACAAGCCAGTACATTTCCAAAAGCACGGGTCGTTTCAGGCTCATCTATGACTGTTCTTGACTTGGACGCTCCCAAAACAGTAGATTGGCTTACAATGTCACAAATTCTCACTGATCTAGCAGGTAACACTTCGGAGATATGTACATTTATAGCCGAACGTAATGAGATTGGAAAACGACTTGAGAGTGTGGTGCCCACAATTGCATCACGCATGCCCTCTGGAGATCATGAAGCTCGGCGTTGAAGAGAATTGGATAACAATCGTATGGGAATGGGAAATGCTTCTCATGACTCATCTTCTCGTAAGATGGACCCATTGAATATAGAGACCCCATATGATGATCTCTTTCCGGAGGTAACAGAACCTTCAGTGCAATTCTATCTTGATGCTATGCGTATCTATCTGGGAATTTGTGCTGGAACTGTGACAATGGAGGAAGCCTTGGTTGCTGTTGAATCTTTAAAGGTAAATCCTGAGTTTGTTGCCTATCCCACCAACCCAACACTTGTCCCGATTAACGAAACTTTCAAGAACAAGGTCTTGGAGAATTTGAAGACACTAAGTAAGTTCAATCTACTTACTAGGGACTCTGTCAGGTCTGCCTATACCTTTGCATTTCTTACAGAAGAAACTCCAATCACTAAGACTGATTTTGATGTTCTCAAGGTCTTGTCCATCAATCCTACAATCTCTCTCGTAAAGACATCAGAAGCCCTAGATATGGCCCCTCGCACTGTTGCGAGGGCGCTAGAGCGTCTTCGGCATCGCCATTTCGTGAGATTCAGCGCGATACTTGATTATACAGCTTTCAACATTCAATCTGCCATGTTGTTCTTCACAGTTAAAGAGGATGTTGACTGGGCAGAGGTGGAGCAGGGTTTCTCCGAATACCCATTCACAAAAAGTCTACTCAAGACTACAATGACCGATCTTGGATATGTAAGCTTCATGATTCCAAATAGAGAGAGAAACCTGCCAGCTTTTCATGATTCTATCAGAATTATTTCAAAGACCTACTTTGACTATTCAAGCTTGCATTATCAAACAGGATCGGGTGCTAGATCCAATCTTCCACTCTTTAAGGATGGAAACTGGGCCCTAGCTAATGTCGTTGGAGCTCCTTTCAAAGAAGTTTCACACAACATTGATGAATTGCCGGTACTCCTGTTATGCAAAGGTGTACAATCTGAATTTGGGGAAACGGAGTTAGCAGTTGGCAATCAACTTCAGATTGATGTCAGAGCCCAACCAAGTAGAATTAGCAAGAATCTTGCTTCGTATGGTTGGGACGTTGACGCCCGAAGAATCTCCCAAGTTATTCATAAACTGAATAATCGATCCCTCATTCTCCCCTATGTTACAGTATCTGGCCTTGGTCTGACATCAAACTTCTGTTTTGAGATTGTATGTAACGATGCCTGGAGAGATCGAATTCTCTCCACAGTTGTCACATTTCCATGGACTATGTACTACCTCTCAACACGAGGAATCATCGTATGGACTAGTGTACCTGCAAACCAACAGGTAGAGTATTACCAAGTGTTTCGTGCTCTACAACAAATGAATGGCGTTGAAACTGTACAACCAATCATGACAATCAGCCAACGTGGGTCTAGGGCAACCATGGATTTAACCAGAAATTGGGAATATGAAGATGGAATCTGGAATGTGAAGCCAGACGAGGTAAATCTTCGACAATATCTTCCTCCCTAACCCTTGTCGAAAGATGCTTTTGCTTTAACCAAGGAATCAACCCCGCTCTTTCTGATTCCTTGAGGCGGTCCAAAGACTGCTGAAGAAATGCCTAGTTCTTCCAATGTCCTCAGATAACTAGCTAGCTGATTAACAGACCCACAAAAGGCGAATGCATGCAGAATCTCACTCCCCAATGATTTGACAACCTCTACATCAATCCGCCCTTGTTCAGCCATCAGACCTCTTGCTGTTTCTATCTTCTCACGAAAACCAAAGAACTCGCTAACTTTACTACTCAGCCCCATAGCAACCATTGCGGCTGAGAGAGCTACTCCTGGATTATTCATGATATCTTTGCAGTCCCCTATAAATGTCGGAGGGAAAATACCAAGGTGGAAGTCATCTGGTATCCTTTCTTTGATTTGGCCTAGTGCCCATTTCACCATCTCAATGTCTGAATAGTTTAGCAGAACTCCGTCTGCTTTCAAGGATGCATTGATCATAACCGGTCCCTGAGCTCCTAGAAGAATCGTGCTTCTAAGTCCCGCCTTTGACAGGCCGTGTTTGATATCTTCAAGGGCATTTGTGGTTTTAGTAACCATACTCTTTACCGAGTATGACACACCCACACTTGCAAGCGCATGTCTGTCACCAGGTCCAAGCAGCAGGTCAAATCGTTCACCAAAGCTATCAATCAATGTTGACATAATCTGAACAATATGTGTAGAGGAGTATAGAAGGGGGCTCATTAAGCCGACTCCTATTCTGCATGAAGTTGTTCTCTCTGCGATTGCAGCAGCGACCGTAGGTGCGTATCGGATAGCAGGAAAATCAGTCACCCATACTTGGTCAATGCCGCCCTTTTCAGCAATCTCTGCTTTTCGTAGGGTTTCTGCTATTCTATCTCTGACATTGAGAGCCACTCCCCATCTCATGACACACCTCTCCTAGAGTCAATCTCTACAAATATCTCCTTTAGAGCTTCTCTCCAATCTCCTGAGAATGGTGGTCCAATCACCACTTCCGTGGCCCCAATATCTGCCACATCTTCAAATCGGTCAACCATATGTTCCTTTGTTCCGCTTATAGAGAAGACATCAAGGAGTTCGTCGTCAATGAGCTCAGCACCCTCCTTTGGGCTGGATGCCGCCACGGTTTCCCGAACTCGGTTCACCTTCTCTCTATCCACAGCGAGCAAGTCCAAGACTGGTTCTGGTGTGTCTGCAATCACCAACGCAACAACCTTTCGGGCTACTTTCTTCTTGATTCCCTTGAAGGTTGGAATTGTGGGCACCCAAACCACTTTCTCAACATCATCCTTACTCCTCCCAGCCTGTTCAGCAGCGTCATTGACCATCTTGATTGCATATCGCAGATAGTCAAAAGGTCCTGACAAGATCACGCCATTAGCAATCTGTCCAGTCAGTTTCAACATTTGGGGGCCCCTTACACCCAAGAAGATGGGAATCTCAAATGGTTCTCCCTGATGTAGGCTGAAGCCTTGAAGCGATATATTCTCACTTCTCGCGTCTATTACTTCGCCAGCCCACAACTTTCTGAGAGTCTTCACTGACTTTCGGAGTTCCGTGACCGGTCTCTCAACCCTGATTCCAAATTTCTCTAGGTCTTGGATACCGCCTATGCCAAGACCATATGCGAATCTTCCTGCTCCAATCTCATCGAGAGTGACAGCTGCACGAGCGAGCGTAGAAATGTTGTGTACTGTGACAGGTATGATGCCTGTTCCAACTCGCACCTCTTTTGACTGAAGCAGTGTTGCTGCAGTCAAGACGAAAGCTTCCTGGCCAAGGGCAATATCTTCTCCAACCCAAATACTTCTCGCACCAAGAGAGTCCGAGTTCTGAGCAATCCACCCTGTCGCATTCACACCCATATGTGTGGTGATACCGATACTCACCTCATACGAGTCACTCATCTTTACCAAATCACTCCTTTTCAGTGGATACAATTCTCAGATATGCACCTTTTGCTAGAGATTGACATCAGCTGCAGAAAACCTAGACAATCCTATACATAAATCAAACAGTGGATTCAGGTATTGTACATGAGTCTGTATGGCCTTAAATCGCACTATCAATACACTGTCCTGAATAGCATGTTGGTCCATAAAGCCTACAGGTATGAGCTCGACCCAAACAACCGCCAGAGGTCGTTTCTTCACCGACATGCTGGAGTTGCTCGTTTTACCTATAATTGGGGTTTCGAGCATCGCATCAACCTCTTCAAGACCAACCAGGGCAAGGACCGATTCACTAACTCCATGAAACAGCATAAGCTTCTGAACAGTCTGAAGAGGACCCAGTTCCCATGGATGTATGAGGTTTCCAAGTGTGCACCCCAGGAAGCCCTGAGAGACCTCCAAAGAGCCTTCCAGAGCTTCTATCGTGGGAGGAAGAAGGGAAAGAGGGTTGGATTTCCTAGGTTCAAGAGGAAGGGCGTGAGGGACAGTTTTCGACTCACTGGGATAATTCGTTTCGAGAGAAGAAAAATTCAGCTCCCACGTATAGGAAAGATCAGGATCAAGGATAAACGAAGCAGATATCACAATGGACGGATACTTTCAGCCACTGTCAGGAGGAGGGCTGACCGTTGGTTCGTGTCAGTCACTGTGGAGGAGGAACTCCCGGACCCTGTTCCAAATAGAGGGGCGGCTGTAGGAGTAGACCTCGGGGTCAAAGCCTTAGCCACACTCTCTGATGGTATTGTCCTTGCCAATCCCCGAGTGTTGGGGAGGCGACTCAGAAAGCTAAGACAGCTCTCTAAGAGTCTGTCAAGGAAGAAGAAGGGGAGCAAGAACCGCGAGAAAGCGAGAATACGTTTAGCCCGGATGTACCTGCGAGTATTCAACATCCGACAGGACACTTTACACAAAACCACGACCTATCTTGTCAAGAGCCACAGCAGGATAGTAATCGAGGACTTGTGTGTGTCAGGGATGATGAAGAACCGGAACCTAGCCAGGACAATCGGAGATGTCGGGTTCTACGAGTTCAGGAGGCAGCTGGAGTACAAGTGCCAGTGGTATGGGGCACAGCTCGTCGTTGCACCTCAAACATTCCCCTCCTCGAAGATATGTTCACGTTGTGGACACAGAAAGACGGAGCTCTCATTGTCAGAGAGAGAATATGATTGTGAACAGTGTGGGCTTAGGATTGATAGAGATCTGAACGCAGCACTGAATTTGGTCGCCGTCAGTTTGCCGGAGACTGAAAACGCCTGCGGAGAGGAAGTAAGACTCTCAGCGGATTCTTTGAATCTGCAGAGAGCAGCCTCGATGAAACAGGAACCGAACATCAGTTTAAGACGTAATGTCTAGGATTGTCTAGGTTTCGGGGAACGGATACGTATTTCTGTGAGTACGAGTAGTCTATGTTGATTACATTGACACGTGTTGTCTGGGGAATCACTGGTTCTGGTGATCTGGTTGATGAGATATTCAAGACTATGAAACAGCTAGAAGATGATTCTGACGTTCGTCTAACTATCATCGTTTCGAAGGCTGGAGAACAAATGCTTAGATTATATGGGCGTTGGGACGAACTGAACAATTCGTTCTCAAAGGTCATGAAGGAGTCCAACGCAAACGTACCCTTCATTGCCGGACCTTTACAAATAGGAAAGTACGACGTTCTTGTTGTTGCTCCTTTGACTGCAAACTCCACTGCAAAAATAGCACATGGGATAGCTGATACTCTGATTACAAACTCTGTCGCTCAGACGCTGAAAGGGGACACACCAGTGATTCTGTTTCCTGTTGACCAAGTGGAGGAGGAAGTACAAGCAGTAGGACCCAAGGGCGAAGAGTTCACAATCAAACCCCGTAGGGTCGACTTGGAAAACGTTGGACGTCTTAGAGAGATGGAGCGAGTGACTGTTGTAGACTCCCCTCTCAAGATTCCAGATCTTATAGCAGACCTCCTCAAAATGTGAGTGAGGAATTTGAATGGATTATGATCCTCGAAAGAATGCTCTTGTACGAGAGAAAGTAATCGAGTGGTATACTCAACACGGTCGTGACTTCCCATGGAGAAACACCACCGACCCCTATCAGATTCTGATAGCAGAAACCCTTCTACGCAGGACTACTGCATCTGCTGTGGCCCGTGTCTTCAATGACTTTCTTTCCCGGTTTGATACACTTGAACGCTTAGCAAGATCTCGTGAATCTACAATAGCACGAGCTTTGGTTTCTCTGGGATTACATTCATTGAGAGCAAAGCAACTAAAGAAGACAGCATCACTCATCATAAAGGAGTACAATGGTAAAATTCCCAGGTCCTATGAAACCCTTCTGTCTCTCCCAGGAGTTGGACAATACATTGCTTCCGCTGTCAGGAATTTCGCTTTTGGCGACGCAGTCCCGCTTATTGATGGAAATATGATTCACTTTCTCTCTCGGGTCTATGGCACTCAATTCACTGGTCCCACTGATAAGAATGCCTCGGAGTTTGTGGCCCAGTTTGGAGGGTCTCACCAAGCAGAACTGTATTGGGGTATCATAGACCTCGTAGCCACAATCTGTCTTAGACAAAGTCCTAGATGTTCTATCTGTCCGGTTTCTATCACATGTGAGTGGTTTGAAACCCAATAATCTGTTCAGTCTAGGTCTGGGATTGTTATTTCCACAGAGAGTTTCTCACCACATGGACACGTTGCATTGATTGGGTAGATAGCGGGTGTATCTATGCTGATTTCAGCCCCTTGCATCGCAGCCTTGTCTATCAGCGCCTGCATGTTGTGGACCATATATTTAGCAAACCCCGAAACTAGGTCAGGAATGGACAAGTCATTGATCCAATACACATACCGAGTACAACTGGGACAGTGACTCACAAGTATGTTTGTACCGTCACCACAGTTTGTGCATGCGAGATTAGTATGATGATATTCAGGCGCATTTGGCATGGGAAGACTCAGTCTGTTCTCTCCTCCACATCGATAACAGAAGTAACTGAACTTTTGTTCCATTAGCTATGACCTCTTTCTGACTGTTCTGGTGCTTACACCTACATGGGGCAACTCACCACTACTAGAAAATTGTTCTGTGGTTCTAATAAGGCAAGATTGACACCATACTGAGGATGTGAAAATAGATGTTAATTCAACAACAGAACACGAAATTGATGTCCCTATTACTCGTGTTCCTCACCGAAAACTATCTGAACGAACTACGACCTTGCATAGTCTGTCATACAACTACTCCCCGGTTTGAAAGATGCTTTTTCATCAATGGGCAATGGGTATGTGCTGATTGTGTCATCTACCGGATCAATGGCATTATGCATCCTTGTTAATCCATTCCTAACCGAACAGTGTAAAAGCAAGTAATGGACCCTGATTCTAGTCAGGTGATTCCATTGAAGACACGAATTCAACCTCATCTAAGAGTTGGAGAAGGTGATGTAGAGAAACACGTTGTTATCACAGGCAATCCTGATCGTGTTCCTGTGATTGCATCTAGGATGAAAGATCCAGAGGAAGTATCACGATATCGTGGACTTGTAACTTATCGTGCATATACACCAAAAGGTACGCCAGTGACTATCTCGGGCACAGGTATGGGTGTTGCTTCTACTCACATCTGCATTGAAGAACTGGCGAAACTTGATTGCGAAGTGATCATCCGTCTTGGTAGCTGTGGAGGTATAGATCCGATTGTAAAAACAGGAGATGTAGTGGTTCCGACTGCTTGTGTACGTGACGAACGTGCAAGCCTCAATTATGCTCCAATGGAATATCCCGCTGTAGCAACTCCAAGATGGTTCCTTGCACTCTATGAGAGTATCCTAGAATTGTTACCTCGTGAACGTGTGCATGCAGGCATCAATTGGACTTCTGATATTTACTACGTAAATCCAGCGCTCAACCAACTAGACCTGTGGACTCGAGCCAAGGTAAAGAGCGTCGAGATGGAGGCTTCGCTTCTGTTCACATTCGCACAGACACGAGGTCTGGAAGCTGCTGCGATTCTTTCCTGCGACGGCAATCTTCACGGAGCACAGAAGACCGAGCAAGCCACTGAAGGAGAAGAAACAGGAGAACAAGATCCCCTACTTGTTGAGGCAATCGCGAAGTCACTTGATGCTCTAGTCATGGCTATCGATAAGATGGAAGGATCAAAGTAGCTCTTTTGAACAACTAAACAGGTTTTTAGTGGAGTACTGCATTAGCAGAAGTATTATGCAGGAGTCTGGAGTTCGAAGTAGAGTATTTTGTGATTCTATTCCACAGATTACACTGCGCATCTTTGACAAGGTCAGCAACCCCAGGTCCATTCATGGCATTTATCCTTA
Source organism: Candidatus Thorarchaeota archaeon (assembly GCA_050124975.1). Lineage (GTDB taxonomy): Archaea > Asgardarchaeota > Thorarchaeia > Thorarchaeales > Thorarchaeaceae > SMTZ1-45. The sequence continues at coordinate 9,363 of JASFEF010000056.1, forward strand.
CAGAGGAAAGATGTCTGCCCTTGACGCTGCACATGTTATTTCACAACTTCCGTCAAATGCAACTCTACTGGACCCCTTCTGTGGAACTGGTACAATTGTTTACGAAGCCCAAGCTCATGGAATGAACGCAATAGGTGTTGATAACAATCCATTAGCATGTATCATTGCAAAAGGGAAAACAAATCCAATTGATACAGAACCCACACTCGAAATCCTTTCTTCGTCGATACTAGATGCTCAGTCCCAAACTAATGTGCTACACATGCCTACCACAGTTTCGAGGTATTTTCATCCAGATACCGCAGACCAGATTATGAGGATGAAGCAGGTTTCTACTGACTTCAATTCCTACCTTCTCTCAGCTCTCTATGGAGCAATCTGTGTCGCTGCTCGAGCCTGTAATGGATGGTTATGGACATCCACATCAATAGGAAGGATCAATGAGCCTCTACGGAAAATCGACTTCTACTCGACCCTCTTGAGAAAGGTGAAGAAACACATTGAATTTGTAAGTAAAAACAATCTGGCAGAGATTCACAGACATGACACACGTCTTATTCGTGAAGTTGTTGAGGCGGAGTCAGTTGATATCGTATACACGAGCCCTCCCTATTTCGATGCATTAGACTACACCAGCTACTACTCTAAGATTGTGCTTGAGATTTTTGACATGGACAGAGCCTCCGTCCGCAATGGGCTCATACAGAAATACTCGACCTACAGAGAAGACATGAAGGCTGCATTAAATGCGATTGACAGAGTGCTCCACGATAAGTCACTAATCATTTTCGTTGTTGGAAACCGAAAGGTTCGAGGTAATCTGATTAGGGGTTCTGAGTTCTTCGCTGAAATAGCTCCTTGGGAGAATCCCTATGTTGTTGAACGAGAATATACAAACACTGCAAGTAGTCTTTGGGACAAGATCAACAAGACTCAGAGGAAGGAGCAGATTATTGTCTGGGACTTGGCTGATGGGGGTCGGAAGTCAGAATGACTGACCACTTGGTTGTGATTGGTGATAGCACTCGTATGGACGAGGTACAGGACTCGTCTGTTCATCTTGTTGTCACTTCTCCGCCTTATTGGAAATTGAAAGAATATGGTGATGACCAAGGGATTGGACAGAAAACAGAAACCTATGAGGAGTATTTCACATCCATCTGCAGTGTCTTCAAAGAATGCGTGAAGAAACTAGTGCCTGACGGTAAGCTGGTCATCAACATCATGCCCATTCTACTCACCGGGAAGAATACGAAGTTCAATCGTAGGGTCACAAAAACAGTCCTACCAGAACTTGAAGACTTCATGATCTCACTTGGTAACATGTACTTTCATTCGCTGTACATCTGGGACAAACGAAAGGCAGTCAGGTTTAGTTCATGGGGTTCTTATCCTTACCCTCCGAATCTTCTCTCAACCTACCCCTATGAATGGATTATTGTCTTCTCCAAAAGTGGCAAGAGACCCCCTGTCAACCCTGAAATCAGAGAAGCCTCTGCAATAACTCACAGTGAATTCACAAACTGGGTACAGAACTCAATTTGGGATTTCCAACCTGCATCAGCCAAATTGGAGAACCATCCTGCACCGTTTCCAGAAGAATTACCTAGAAGGTGCATTCGACTATATTCATTTGTAGGTGACACAGTTCTCGATCCATTTGCTGGTAGCGGAACAACACTCAAAGTCGCAAGAGAGCTTGGACGTAATTCCATTGGTTATGAAATCAATCCTGAGTATGGATCATTGATTCGAGAGAAAATCGGGGGTTCCACCCAAAATATTGAGGACAGCTTCGAATTCATCATGAATGAAGGCTAAACCTAATTAGTACCTAAATCAAAAGCAAATCCTCAGGTAGAAGATTTCGTGATCTGTATATGGTCACAACTCTCCAAGGGAGGTCACCAGAAGCTTTGACATATGATGTCATTGTGGTTGGAGCAGGTCCTGCAGGTTCAATCGCGGCATATGAATGTGCCAAACAGGGTTTCAAGACACTGTTACTGGAAAAGTACAAGCTTCCACGTGAGAAACCATGCGGCGGGGCTGTGATGTATAGAGGGCTTAGGATAATTGGAGAGAGGATACCGCATGAACTAGTTGAACGTAGAATCCATGGACTGAGATTTTTTCTTCCAGATGGTAAACACACTGAGTTCATTTCAGACAAATTGATTGGAATCACAGTATTTCGTGATCGTTTTGATGAATACCTAGCTAGACGAGCGAGTGATACTGGTGCAGAACTCAAAGATGATGCACGAGTTGTTGATGCAACGGTATCTTCGGAATCAGCGAAAGTACGACTTGCTGACGGAAGCGAGTTCAGTGCCAAGTATCTTCTTGGAGCCGATGGTGTGAACTCGATAGTAAGCAGAGCTTTGGGGCTTAGACCAAAAAGGAAAGAGCTTACCAAAGTTGGTCTTGGAATGGAGGCCGACTTCCATGTTGGTGAAGAAGGTGTGCAGAAGGCGACCGGAGGAAATCCATCAATCCTTGAGGTGTGCCCCGTCGAGGGTCGGGTCAGCTATGGCTGGGTATTTCCAAAGAGGGAGCATCTAGCTATTGGGATTGCAGGTGCAGGGGTGCATATGAAATCCCTCCGACCACAGTTCGACTCGTTTTATAGATATGTGGAAAAACGCACAGGTGTCGGACTTAATCTTGAGAAGAGAAGAACATTCTTCCTTGGTGGGGATGGTCTCGGGAGTAAGAATGTGACACAACGTGCAATCCTAATTGGAGATGCTGCAGGATTCGTGGATCCCCTAATGGGAGAAGGAATTGCATATGCAATGCAATCCGCTGAATTCGCTGTTGCTGTCATCAATAAGGCATTTGATGAGGAACGGTATGACGAAGAAACACTGTCTGAATATCAAGACCTCTGTAAGAAGGAGTTTTCAGCTAATTTTGCTTTGGCGACACGAGTAGGAGTTAGAGGGCCCTCACTGGCTGAAATTATTCTCCCGAAAGTGAATGGACATAAACTGGCTGCGGAAATTATGACAATGGTGGCTCGAGGTGAGATTGGCTATTCAGACATCCCCTACGTAGTACTGAAACGACTGCCGCGAGAAATCCCCACTATCATCAAGCATGTTGTGCGGTCCCACCTTGCTACTCCAAACTGAAAACCTTCATAGGTACTAATTCATCCGTCGGTTCAACGATGAAAGGATTGTGGACTGGACTGATAATCGTCTTGCTGGTTGGTCTAGCTACAAGTCCAATTAGTATGCAACAGATCTCTCATGTTCCCATATTTGATGGTGATGATGCATACTCGTACCTTGTTGACCAATGTGATTTTGGTCCCCGCCCTCCTGGTTCAGACAATCTAAGCCTATGTAGATTAATGATTGCTGAAACATTCGAATCTTTTGGATGGGATGTCACTTTCCAGAATTTCACCCACAATGAAGTCGAATGTGTCAATATTATCGTCAAATGGAACTCGGAGAATAACTCACCACTCATCCTTGGTGCTCACTATGATACCCGTCCACCAAGTCCATCAGACCCTGGAAGTGGAGTTGGTGCTAACGATGGTGCAAGTGGGGTTGCTGTTCTATTGGAACTAGCGGACATTCTTCCAAATGAAATCCGCTCTTCTGTTGAGATTGTCCTCTTCGATGCAGAAGACTCAGGAAGAATCACAGGATGGTCTTGGATCCTAGGCTCTACACATTATGTGTCTCAACTCAACGCAGAACGAAGAGATTCAATTAATGCCATGGTTCTTCTCGATATGGTGGGTGATATTGATCTCGAATTACCACTAGTACGTCCTGCCACAACATCACTTCAGGACTCTATTTGGAGTGTTGCGGACCAGCTAGGATACAATGACACATTCATTGATGTCCCTGGTGGTTCCGTAACCGATGATCATGTTCCCTTTTATGATGCTGGTATTCCTGCTGTTGACATAATCCAAGTTCCTTTTCCATCGTATTGGCACACCCTCGAGGATACACCTGACAAATGTAGTGCTGATAGTCTTGAAATAGTCGGTGAGGTTCTGGAGGTCTTCATTGTTGAAGAGGGTGACAGCATCACAAGGTTTCCACCTGATCCTCCCATACTCCTTTTCATGGGAGTAATCCTTATCGTGGCTCTTGTGATTCCAATAATCTATTTTCAATTGAAGAGAAGGTAGAATGTTACACACCTTTAAACCGAAGCTCCATAGATTATGTGATGATACTTATCCTACGGTGAAGTAGATTGGAGAAGGCAGACCTGTATAGACCCACTGACAGATCCCCATCACCACTGACAAGTATCTCAGTTCCTCCAAAAGCCCGTGTTGTTGCATGTGGAATGATGGATTCCAAAATCATCATAGTTGATTCAAAGTCTGGCAAGGAGAAGAGAGGAATCACTGGTCATAGTGGGGCTGTGACAGATGTGTCCTTTGTTGGAAATTCGAACTTAGTCCTATCATGCAGTTGGGATAAGACCACTCGTTTGTGGAATCGGAAAAACATCGAGGATTCTATGGTTCTCAAACATCCTTCAGAGGTGAAGGCACTTACTGTTTCACTTAAGCATGGGAAGGGTGCTTCCGGTTCTCGCGATGGAATGGTGAAGATATTCTCATTGAGCAGTCTCAAAAGTATCCGCAACCTACAGGCACATCACTCAGATATCTCTGGAATTGCAATCATTGATGAGGAAAAGAAGATTGTAACAACCTCGTACGATGGAACCTGTAGACTGTGGGACCTATCTTCTTATGATGCAGAGAAGACCTTGGTCAAACAAAAGGAACGGATTCGATCAATGACAACAGCATCTGATGGGTCAAGTGTCTTCTTAGGTTATCAAAATGGGAAAATAGTCCAAGTCAGTATTACCAACATCAGAGACAGGTCTGAGATGCTAGGTCACACCGATCTTGTAAGTACGTTATCTGTGGATCCCACTGGACGATATCTAGCATCTGCCAGTTGGGATCGTACAATTAGAGTA
>JASFEF010000057.1:0-14234 GCA_050124975.1 Candidatus Thorarchaeota archaeon
TCTCTTAGCACCCATCAATGCGAAATCATGCGTGACATGGATATGAATGACGTTCTCTTCCACTGACATAATTCGCTTCACGGTATCCCCAATCAGCTTGTGCCGATAGTCTTCAAAGGGCTCAATTTGTCCCTCGAATCCACCACTTACCCAAGTGTTGACATAGTCAGTGATGTTTGTCCCGTCAGGATTTAGGTTATACCACACATTTTCCTCAATAACATGAGGACTGACAAGGGATGGAAGTAGCTCGATATCGATTACTTCTCCACCACGTTGAGTGAATCCTTCTGCAATTGCCTCTGCCGTCTGATAGCATCTTGGTACAAAACTAGTGTAGATGTGCATCTTTCCATCTCGGGGTATTCTCTTGCCAAGTTCAAAGGACATCCTCTTTCCGAGTTCGGTCAAACCCCCGCTGGCCATCTCTTCATGATTTTGCAGAGTTTCTCGATGTGAGTGTCGCACAAGGAACATGACCGGTTGATTCTGTGGGATAGTTTCCATCCACTCAAGTATCATCTTTGCGCTGTATACCCAGTCCTGATTCTCCCAGGTATGTTTGTTAGTCATTGATACTCCTCTTTCAAATCAGAAATTCTCACGCACTCCTGCTTGGACTGTCCTCTGACAACTTGGACAGATAAGGTCCGCAGATCCAATCCACTCGACATTGTCCAAGTCAAGTTTGTTCATGCAGTGTGGGCAGTAGACCGGGATGACATATACAGCTCCAGTAGATGGACTCTCATAGGTGGGATATGATGGTTGAACATATGCCCGTCGAACCATTGTCTGATCACTGGGGATTCCGCCTCCTGCTCTGACTGCTACTCCAATTATTATACAAACGACAGCCATTATTCCAAAGGTCCATCCAAAGATTGGTATCAATATAGGCCAGACATACTCGCCTATTCCAAATGACTCGAACATGAAATAGAGCATGAGGAGTACGCCTCCGAAGATTACTATCATGATGAAGGCGACACGTGCGCACACAGAACTAGTACTACTCAAGATGGAATCACTGATTTCAACTCATTCTGACTTCCTATAAAGGTTCAGAGTATTCGTACTCCATGACTCTCATTTCTTCTTCTTAGTCCTCTTCGTCCTTACCTTTGTCAAAAACAAATGAGATGTGCTATCTTTCTCGGAAGAACCGAGCTTCAAAGATTAATAGGAGCATCACCGGATTTTGTGAGTCGGCAATGTCACCTCTGTTAGTTTCGACTATCTCCCTCGGTCATGAGAGTTCGCTAGGATGTACTAAACCTTCCAAGAAAATCTTAGTAGAACATGCAGATTCTGGGGATTATCGAGGCATGGCAGGTACCGTAAAGGTTACTTACAGTTAGGTGAGCCGTCCACTGAGAGGCTGGAGCAGATGAGTGAGTTCAAACTAGAGGCCCCATTCAAACCCACTGGTGATCAACCTCAGGCAATCGAGAAGCTAGTGGAGGGTCTTGAGAGTGGACTCCAGCATCAGACACTATTGGGCGTCACGGGCTCCGGTAAAACATTCACCATGGCCAACGTGATTGAAGCTTACAACAAACCCACCCTCGTTATTTCACACAATAAGACCCTAGCTGCTCAGTTAGCCTCTGAATACAGACAATTCTTTCCGGATGCAGGAGTGGAGTACTTTGTCAGCTATTATGACTACTATCAGCCAGAGGCATACGTGCCTAGTAAGGACATGTACATCGAGAAAGAGGCAGACATCAACAGAGAGATTGAACGACTCCGGCACTCAGCAACTCATTCTCTGAGGTCTCGAAATGATGTGGTTGTGGTTGCCTCAGTTTCATGTATCTACGGTGTAGGGAACCCGAGCGAGTACGACCACTTCAGGATGTACATCGAGCGAGGAAGTCAGATAGACCGACGTGAGATTCTGGAGCGCCTTGTTGCCATGCAGTATGAGCGAAATGATATGGACATCAAGCCAGGGGTTTTCAGGGTGAGAGGAGATGTTATAGATGTCTATCCTGCGGCCTCAGAGAACAGCTATCGGATTGAGCTTGATGGTGACAGAATAGAACGCCTAACAATGCTCGAAGGTCTCACAGCAAGAAAGATGTACGAACCAGATTGGATTGAGTTGTATCCAGCCAAACACCACATCGCACGTCATGAAACCATCCTCGAGGCTCTAGAACCAATAGAGCAGGAGATGCATGAACGCGTCGAGTGGTTCAAGAAGCAAGGCAAGCTTGTGGAAGCTGACCGACTTAGGAGACGGACATTGTACGACATTGAGATGCTCAGAGAAGTCGGTATGTGCGGTGGCATTGAGAACTACTCTCGGTTCATTGATGGTCGAAAGAAGGGAGAAAAGCCGTACACTCTTCTGGACTACTTCCCGAAGGACTTTCTCATGATTATCGACGAGAGCCACATGACCATCCCACAAATACGTGGGATGTACAATGGAGACCTTGCTCGGAAGAATAACTTGGTTGATTATGGTTTTAGACTACCATCCGCCATCGACAACAGACCACTCAAGTTCCCCGAGTTTGAGAAGTACATGAAGCATGTCATCTACACAAGTGCGACACCTGGACCCTTTGAAGGCAAGGTCAGTCAGCAGGTCGTGGAACAGCTTCTACGACCGACAGGACTCCTCGATCCTGAGATCACAGTAAAGCCAGTAGTTGGGCAAGTGGACCACCTCCTTGGTGAGATCAACACTACGGTTGAGATGGGTGACAGGGTCCTCGTGACGACCCTCACAAAGAAGACATCGGAGATGTTGAGTGAGTATCTTATCGAGGCTGGTGTGAAAGCCCGATACCTCCACTCTGACATAGGGACCGTTGAACGGATTGAGATTGTGCGTCAGCTCAGGCAGGGTAAGTTCGATGTGCTTGTGGGAATCAACCTCCTCAGGGAGGGACTTGACATTCCAGAGGTCGGTCTGGTGGCCATCTTGGATGCGGACAAGGAAGGGTTTCTGCGCACTGGTTGGGCACTCATACAGACCATGGGCAGAGCTGCACGAAACGCGAACGGACGTGTCATCCTCTATGGAGATCACATGTCAACAGCTATGCAAACTGCAATAGATGAAACGAACCGACGACGTGCGTATCAGCTGAAGTATAACGAGGAACATGGGATTCAGCCCCAGTCAATCACAAAGGCGATTGCAGACATAGCCCAAGGAATAAAGACACCAGAAAGGACCAGTCAGACAAAACTTGAGGACTTTGATCCATTCGAGGTCGATGAACTGACTGATTACATCATAGATTTAGAGGAGCAGATGAAAGAAGCAGCCAGAAACCTCGAGTTCGAGAAGGCTGCACGACTCCGTGATCAGATTGCAGAACTTCGAAAGAGGATAGAGGGAGTACAGTAGTGAAGAGTGTGACCAACGATAGAGGCAAAGGGGCACAAGATGTGCCATTGGATGGTCCTCAGTCCATAGTAGTCGTTGGTGCAGCAGAACACAACCTTCGTCACATCAACTGCGAGATTCCGAAGAACAAGTTCACTGTCGTCACAGGTGTCAGTGGTTCTGGGAAGAGCTCGTTGGTCTTTGACACAATCTTTGCAGAGGGTCAGCGAAGATTCATTGAGTCACTCTCAGCGTACGCAAGACAGTTCCTCGGTATGCTTGAGAAACCAAAGGTTGACTACATGTCAGGTCTGTCACCATCAATCTCTATTGACCAGAAGAGTGTCAGTAAGAATCCACGGAGCACTGTCGGTACTATAACAGAGATATACGACTATCTGAGGCTGCTCTATGCTCGAGTAGGTGTACCTCACTGTCCAAAGTGTAGCAAGAAGATAGAACCCCAGACCTCGCAACAGATGGTCGACCGCGTCCTCAAATTGAAAGAGGGCTCACGTATCATGATTCTTGCCCCCATAGTACGGGGGCGAAAAGGTGAGTACCGTAGAGAGTTCAAAGACCTCCTCAAGAAGGGCTTCATCAGGGCTAAGGTCGATGGTGAGCTGATGGAGATTGAGGAGGGGATGTCACTTGACCGGTACTTCGAACACACCATCGAGGTTGTTGTGGATCGACTCAAAGTAAAGGAGTCGGACCGAGCTCGGATTTCTGAGGCCATTGAGACCGCTCTCAATATGGCCGAGGGTGTAGTCACCATTGAGAAGGATGATGGACCACTCACACTCTCAGAGCAGTTCGCATGTGCAGACTGCGGTATCAGTCTTCCAGAGATGGAGCCACGAATCTTCTCCTGGAACACTCCACAGGGAGCTTGCACGAACTGCACCGGTCTCGGTGTTGTCCGTGAGTTCGACATTGACCTGTTCATCAAAGATCCCAACCTATCCTTGAATGAAGGTGCGATGATTCCTGATAATTGGGTCCTTCGTAGGAAGTTGTTCAAACAGGTGGCTGAGAAGTATGGGTTTACACTTGACATGCCTTGGAAGGACTTCACCGAGGAACAGAAACACATAGTCTTTCATGGTACATCTGAGAAGTATGATGTGACTTGGGGTGGCGAGAACGAAGAGTATGAAGTAAAATACACTGGTCACTATAAGAGACGCTTCGAAGGATTCCTGCCACGAGCACAGAGGACTTACAAGAGGACTAAGTCCGAATATAGGCGGCGAGAGATAGAACGGTTGATGTCATCTCAGCCCTGCCCTGTGTGTAACGGTCATCGTCTTCGACCTGAATCACAAGCCATCACATTTGGAAACCGCTCAATCTCTAGCTTGGGTGGTATGTCCATTAAGGACCTTCGTGAGTTCATTGAAGGAGTCAAAGTGAAGAAGTCGCTCAGACCGGTCTCCGATCCCATCATCAAAGAGATTCTCGGAAGGATTGGCTTCCTACAGGATGTAGGTCTTGAGTACCTCACACTTGAGCGGCCTGCCCCGTCCCTAGCGGGGGGTGAAAGCCAACGTATTCGTCTTGCTAGCCAAATTGGTTCGAACCTAGTTGGAGTCACCTATGTATGTGATGAGCCCTCAATCGGGCTCCATGCGCGAGATAACGAGCGTCTGCTGAAGTCGTTAATGAGCTTGAGAGACCTTGGGAACACCGTTCTTGTCGTTGAGCATGACGAGGAAACCATTCGGAATGCTGACTATGTGGTTGATCTCGGACCTGGTGCCGGAGCTGAGGGTGGTGAGGTGGTTGTCGCTGGGACACTGGACAAGATCCTCAAGTCAAGAAAATCACTCACCGCGAAGTATCTTCGTGGTGAAGTTGAGATCCCAGTCCCGAAGGAGAGGAGACCTTCAAACGGTCGATTCATTGAAGTTCGTGGATGTCGTCATAACAACCTGAAAGACCTCAACGTGAAGATTCCGCTCGGGATGTTCGTAGCGGTGACTGGGGTAAGTGGATCAGGTAAGTCATCATTTGTCGTAGAAACCCTTCAGAGAGAGCTTGCACGTAGGTTCCATCGTGCAGAAGCTAAACCTGGCGCTCATGATGAAATTGTGGGAATAGACCAGCTTGACAAAGTCATCGTCATTGATCAGAGTCCAATCGGACGAACACCTCGTTCTAACCCTGCCACCTACGTAGGATTGTGGAGCCCACTAAGAGAGCTATTCGCGAATCTTCCTGAGTCAAAGATTCGTGGTTACAAGCCTGGTAGGTTCAGCTTCAATGTGAAGGGTGGTCGATGTGAGACCTGCAAGGGAGGTGGAGTTGAGGTCATTGAGATGCAGTTTCTCCCACCAGTTCAGGTCACCTGTAGTGAGTGCAAAGGTCGACGATACAACAGAGAAACCCTTCAGGTACGATTCAAGGGCAAGAACATTGCTGACATACTTGACATGAGAATAGATGAGGCGCACAAGTTTTTTGAGGGAATTCCATCAATCTATAGACGATTGGACACTTTGTGTCAGGTCGGTATGGGGTATGTGAAACTTGGACAGCCCGCTACAACCGTTAGCGGAGGGGAGGGGCAGAGAATCAAACTGAGCAAGTTCCTCTCGCGACCTGCCACCGGACAGACCTTGATCTTACTTGATGAACCTACAACGGGTCTTCACTTCGCAGACATCAAGAAACTACTGGAAGTCTTGCATCGTTTGGTTGACCTTGGTAACACCGTCATGGTCATTGAGCATCAGCTAGATGTTGTCAAAACTGCAGATTTTGTGATTGACTTAGGTCCAGAAGGTGGAGATGACGGAGGCTACATAGTCGTCGAAGGTCCACCTGAGGAAGTAGTCGCATGTGAAGCCTCATACACAGGTCAGTACATGAAAGAGCTGCTAGAGCCTGCAAAGAGCGCATCAGGAGGTAAAAAGAAGTGACGGGCTTTATTCAGGTGCGCAAGGCGGAGGAACACAACCTCAAGAAGATCGATGTCGACATACCTCGAGACCGTCTGGTTGTTGTAACAGGTCCCAGTGGTTCCGGAAAGAGCACCCTCGTATTCGATACAATCTTTGCAGAGGGTCAACGCCGATATGTAGAGTCCCTATCATCTTATGCGCGACGGTTTCTAGGCAGGCTAGACAAACCGAAGGTGGACAAGATTACAGGACTGCCTCCTGCGATATCCATAGAGCAGAAGGGTCGGACAAAGAACCCACGAAGCACTGTTGGAACAAGTACGGAAATTCATGATTATCTACGATTGCTCTATGCGAACATAGGAGTCCCGCACTGTGTAGAATGCAGTAGACCGATGGAGCAGCTTACCGCAGAGTCAGCCGCACGTCTGCTTCTCGATGAGAATGGTGGTCAGAGAATTCACATTCTTGCACCCATTGTAAGGAGTGAAACCGGGAATCATCAGGAGGAACTTGATGGTCTCTTCAAGAACGGATTCGCAAGGGTCAGAGCTGATGGTGAAATCTTGGACATAGGTGATGTCGAACTAGACGCTCGAAAGAAGCATGATATTGAGGTTGTTGTGGACAGACTTGAGTTGAGCCAGAAAGTGCGCGAGCGTCTGATCGGTTCACTTGAAACCGCTCTTGAAACCGGTGAAGGAGCAGCAATTATTGCTCGAGAGGACCAGCTGGATCTTGTATTCGCTGAACAGCTCATGTGCCCGAAGTGCGGAATCCAATATGACAAGCTTGGTCCGAAGGCGTTCTCATACAACAGACCTGATGGAGCATGTCCAACCTGCAATGGACTCGGGGTCACTATGTCCATTGATCCGGACCTGATTATCACTGACAAGAACATGACCGTACGTGACATCAGTCGCAGAGTGAATGGGAAAGAACGTCCATGGTTTCTGAAACGACTTCAGACACTAGGTGAGGTGAAGGACTTTACACTTGATACGCAGTACAAGGACTTCACTAAGGCTCAGATTGATGTCCTAATATGGGGAAAACCAAATGTAATGCTCTCCTACGTGATGGAAGGTCAAGAGTCATACTGGGAAGTAGAACGAAACTGGATTGGTATAATTCCCTGGTTGGAGAAACTCTTTGAATCAAGCAAGAGCAGTGACAGGGGATATTATCAGTGGTGGGCACGAAGGATAGCTAATGAGTTCTCTCGCAAGACCTCCTGTGAGTCTTGTGGTGGTCGGAAACTGAAACCCGAGAGCCTTGCGGTCACAGTGAGTGGAAAACCCATCGATGAGTTGACTTCGATGACCATCGAGGATGCCTTTCATTTCTTCGAGAACATCGAGCTTACAGAACGCGAGGAAAAGATCGCAGAGCTAGTTCTGAAGGAGATTCGAGCACGACTAAAGTTCCTTCTATCCGTCGGTCTTGAATATCTGAATCTTGACAGGGCATCCATGACTCTATCAGGTGGTGAAAGCCAGAGAATAAGGTTGGCGACGCAGATTGGTTCTGCTCTCACTGGAGTACTCTATTGCCTGGATGAACCTTCCATAGGTCTCCATCCAAGGGATATCAACCGGCTGATTGAAACATTCTATCACCTGAGGTCTCTAGGTAACACAGTTGTTGTGATTGAGCATGACCGAGATACGATTACAGCGGCAGACCACATTATTGACCTTGGTCCATTGGCAGGTACCCATGGAGGCGAGGTCGTTGCAGAGGGGCCTCCCACTGATGTTCTGAAAGACCCGAAGTCACTGACTGCTCAATATCTAGCAGGAGAGAAGCAGATTCCTGTACCTGATGAGAGAAGGACTGGTAATGGGCAGGGAATAGTGGTTCACAATGTTAGAACGAACAATCTGAAGGGAATAACTGTTGAGTTCCCACTTAACAAGATGATCTGTGTGTCGGGAGTGTCGGGCGCTGGGAAGAGCTCGCTGACCTATGACACATTATACAAGGTGCTCGCTAGACAAATGAATAATGCCAGCACACGTCCTGGTCCCTTTGATTCCATCGAGGGTGTTGAAAACCTAGACAGATTGGTACTTGTGGACCAGTCCCCGATTGGCAGAACTCCCCGTAGCAACCCAGCGACCTACACAAAGACCTTCGGGGAGATCCGAGAGCTCTTTGCGAAGATGCCGGAAGCAAAGGCGCGTGGTTTTGGTCCTGGGAGGTTTAGCTTCAATACAAGAGACGGTCGTTGCGAGAAATGCAAGGGGAGCGGCCTCCTACAGGTAGAGATGCACTTCATGTCTGATGTCTTCATAACATGTGATGTATGCAAGGGGAATCGGTTTGATCGGGAGACCCTTGAAGTGAGCTACAAGGGCAAGAACATCACAGAGGTCTTGTCACTCACGATTGAGGAAGCTCTCGAATTCTTTGCCGACATCCCGAAGATTGCTGACAAGCTACAGACACTTGTTGATGTCGGATTAGGTTACCTTCAGCTTGGACAGCCAGCAACTCAACTAAGTGGTGGGGAAGCTCAAAGAATGAAGTTGGCCTCAGAGCTTTCACGGAAGGCAACTGGAAAGACTCTCTATATGCTCGATGAACCAACAACTGGGCTCTCAGCATCTGATGTGCATGTGCTTCTGCGAGTTATCAACCGGCTTGTGGATGCAGGGAACACTGCTATCGTGGTGGAGCACAACCTTGAGGTGATCAAGACTGCAGACTGGGTCATTGACTTGGGCCCCGAGGGCGGTGACGCAGGTGGAGAAGTAGTAGCAGAGGGGACACCTGAGCAGCTCAGTGAAGTGTGGAACTCGTACACAGGCAATCATCTGAGGGCAGCATTGTTTGGTCCCAACGTACGATACGGTCCACTAAACTAGTTATAATTTCACAGCAATCGTGCAACCTTCTCCGATTGGTAGTATTGTACTTTCAACATTGAGTTTCACGAGTTCCCTATTGAACTTGTCAATTGCTATATACGAATCATTCCACTCTTCTGGAGGTTTTATCGGGGGCCATAAGGTGTCATCCACTAGAAAGAGACCGCCCTTCTTCAAAACTCTGATGCAATCCTCAAGCATTACTGGATATCCACGCTTTGTTGAGTCTTGGAAGACAACATCATAGGTTTCGGATTTCATCCCTGCGAGGATTTCAATTGCATCACCCACTACGATCTCAATGCTATCTGAAACCCCTTCTCTCTCGAATGCTTTCCGAGCTACATCAACAATCGACTCATCGAGTTCAATCGTAGTGACAGTCCCACCGAATTTCTTCGCAGCAAGTGCGAGTGAGGTTGTGGAAAAACCGATGCTCATTCCAATTTCTAAAACTTTCTTTGGTCTGACTAGACTCAGAAGTATATTGAACAGACGTGACATTTCATCCTCAATCGGAGGTCCAAAACTCTTGAGACCTGTTGCCTTGATATAATCATCCAGTCTCAGTCTATCTTGGTCTTTGTAGATTTCATCAATATAGTCCCAGGCTTTTTGACAGTCAAAAGGTACTTCGCTCATGGAAATACACACTTCGTACCCCCTTATGTGAGTTAGGCAATATGCACCAAAAAATGTCAGTCCTCAAAAACCGCGCGTTTTTGTTTTCGATATATCGAAACAATTCTCAGATTATGGAATGGAGGAGTTTTCTGCCCTGTTAAAACCACTAAAAGAACGCTGAAAAATGCACTCTAGGCCGGTTTCACTCATGCGAATATCATACACATATGGTATATTAACGGCTCAGGCGAATTTTGTACTGGTTGTTCATACTTGACAACCGGTTCGCACAGTCCGCCGGGAGGACTATTGCACACATGACACTGAGAAACGAGTCAACTGACTCAACGCCAACAATGGCACCAACAGCTAAGACATCAAGTACGATATATGAATCTGACCTCAGAAGAAGAATAGCTACTTTTCCGAGAGATGTACTCGCATGGTTTGCATTGGGGAAATATCTGCGATCAGTGGGTAGACTCAGAGAGGCCGAGGAAGCACTTCGGAAGGCTGTTTCGATTAATCCTATGCCCACTCCCTTCTGGGAGGTACTCGCATTGACTCTAGTTGATCTAGGACGAATTGATGAGGCTTACACAATCTGTGACCAAAACCTGCGACGACGATATGAGTCGATTCAGAAGAGGGTCGCTGAACTGAGGAGGCTGGAGAGGTCCGCTGAGACAGAATACCCAGTAGAGACCTCTCCCTGTGTTGCCTGTCCTGAGTACACATACTATGGATGTTCTAGAGGCTCAGAGTGTGACGCGATTGTTCGATGGCGTTCAGCTATGGCTCATATCATGCCGAATATGAGAGACAGGACATGAAGTGCGAAACATAGCTCGGTGGCACCTTCCGAATCACTGATTTATGGTAGTCTTATCAGGAGAGTTGAATACATACATGGTTGATGCGTGATGTCGGATCTCAAGTCCTTGGTGCAAGACCTTCCAGAAACTTCAGGGGTCTACCTCTGGAAAGACGAGAGGGGCAAGATTCTCTATATTGGAAAAGCCAAGTACCTGAGAAGACGTGTTGGTTCATATCTGCGGAAGAACCTCTATCGACGTACATGGGATATGATGCAAGAGGCACGAGACCTCGAGACCATTATTACGAACACAGAGCGTGAGGCATTAGTCCTCGAGCAGACCCTAATCAAGAAGCACCAACCAAAGTACAATATTGCCTTGAAAGACGATAGACGTCACGCTTGGGTCAGAGTCAATCTCTCCAATACAATTCCTACGTTCGAGATTACTCGCGAGGCAGAGAAGGATGGGGCAGAATACTACGGACCCTATGGAAGTACAAAACGACTTGAACGATTTCTTGACACAATCAGAAAGTCCATTCCGATTGCCATGTGCAAAGAGCCTGCAAAGGTCAAGCGAGAGTGTATGGATTATCACCTTGACCGATGCGCCGGCCCATGCAAAGAACATATTCCAATTGATGAATATCGATCCCTCGTCGAGCAGATGTGCTACTACCTCGAGGGCAGACCAGAGGACCTCATCAAGATCCTCAAGGACCAGATGGAAACGGCATCAACAAATATGGAATTCGAGAAGGCAGCTGAGCTCAGAGACCGTCTGACTGACCTTGAGATACTGATGAGTAGACAGAAGATTGTTGCTTTTGAAGGAGCCAACAGGGATGTCATTGGCATCTCTCGAACAGAACAGGCTGCACTCATTGAGATGTTGATAGTCCGAAATGGGCGAATGATTGGACATGACAATTTCTATTTCGAAGTGGACTTGGATACGTCAGATGTGGAAGTACTGACTGCATATGTAGAGCAGTTCTACTTCACAATTCCTCGCCTTCCCGATGAGATTGTACTTCCATGTGAGATTCCAGATGCAGAACAATTCAGTCTTTGGCTGAGTGAAGCGAATGGACATCCCGTGAGAATCATGCTTCCGGAAGATGATCGAGCAAGAGACCTAGTGGAAATGGCCAATAAGAATGCCCACAGAGCTCTTCGCAAGATGTTGATTCTAGGTGAGAGTGAAGATGAAATTGTCCATGAAGGTGTCAAAGAACTGAAGGAAGCTCTAGGGCTTACTCAGGCTCCTATGCGAATTGAGGGGTTTGATATTGCGAATATCCAGGGTACTGACCCAACCGGCTCTTGTGTTGTCTTCAAGAATGGTCAACCGTATAACAAACGATACAGGATGTTCAAGATTAGAGTGAAAGAAACACCTGATGACTATGCTATGATAAGGGAGGTTGTGTATCGTCGTTACTTTGGTGTGCTAGAACGACGTGATGTCCTCCCCGATCTGATTCTCGTCGATGGAGGTAAGGGGCAACTCAAGATGGCTCTGGAGGCACTTGAGGAACTTGGACTCGATTATGTACCAGTTGTTGCGCTCGCGAAGAGAGAGGAAACATTGTACACGCGAGATAATTCAGATGGAATCAATCTTGACATTGGATCTGAAGGACTCCATCTCGTTCAGAGGATCCGAGATGAAGCACATCGTTTTGCACAGAGATATCATCACAAACTTCGGGATAAACGATTCACTGGTTCAATCCTAGAAGAGGCTCCAGGAATCGGACCGAAGAGAAGAACTGCTTTACTCCAAGAGTTTGGTAGTTTTGACAAGGTAAAGGATGCCACAGTGGACGAGCTCACTCGAGTTGAAGGAATGTCTGAAAAAGCAGCTATTGCGTTAAGAAAATGGTTGGATAGCGATGAAGTCAGTTGATTTTCTTTCGATATCTGACAGAATAAATTAAAGTGCACACCAATCTCAAGTATCATAATCATAGAGATTATTCTCTAAGGAGAACACAAAAAATGCCCATCAAGGTCTTCCTTGCAGTTAACATTAAATCTGGCAAGGCAAAAGAGGTTCACAAGAGCCTGACAGACATTGATGCGGTAAAACTTGCTTGTGTTGTTTCTGATGGTGAATACGATATTGTAGCCATGATCGAGGTTCCATCACTGGACGAGTATCGTACATTCTCTGTTGACAAGGTGAGTGGAGTGCCTCACATCACAGATTATACATCATTCATCATCATGGATGAATAGCATCATTCTCTCCATTCAACCAGTCAACATGAGCTCTGTTTCTTCTTCCTCCATAAATCAGAAACACAAAGAAACCTATCAATGTCAGAAGTCCTCCAAGCTGCAAAACGAAGTAATCAAGTGAAGGAATAAGCAGGAGGCATATTCCAAAACCAACCAAAGGAATAGCAGGGAAGAATGGTGCTTTGAATGTACCAGGGACACTCAGTCCTTTTCTCCGAAGAATAATGACTGAGAAGTTCACTATGGCTTGTGCAATGAGATACCCAAAGACAGAGAGTTGTGCGACCAAAACAACATCTGCGGTCATCGCAAAGAGGCTGACGAGAATCAGAACCAGAATCAACGCGGGGATGGGAGTCTTCAATTTCTCACTCACACGATCGAAGGACTTCGGTAGAAACCGGTCTCTCCCCATAGAGTACACAATACGCGCCCCAGCGAGGAAAGTCGCATTCAGTGCAGCATAGTTTGATGCAGCCATTCCTGCGAGACCCAAGATCAACGCACCAGGACCTAGCATTGCTGCAAAGACATCAGCTATAGGTGTGAATGTTTCCGCAACCACAGTGAAAGGAACAACTCCGACGATGACTAATGATGCAGCCATGTAGACTCCTGTTCCGATTGCCACAGTAAGGAAGATTGCTCGTGGGACATTCTTTGCTGGTTCCTTTATTTCCTCGGAGGCTGACGTCACAAGCTCAAACCCTACAAATGAGATGTAGATGAATGAAACCGTTGACATGAATGCAGGTAGTCCTGCGTTCTCTGCGAACAATGGTGTCAGATTTACAGGTTCAATAAAGAGCAGACCAACTGCAACAAACGCAAAGAGAATGATCGCCTGTGCAATGTTAAGGATGCCTAGGACACCTGACACGCTCTTCACACTGATTGTATTTGTCACAAATGTGATAGCGATAATGATGAGTGCAATCAATGCGATATGTTGGGTTCCATCAGGAATAAACACCACAAGGGTGTGTGCAACTGCAAGCGCATACAACCCACAAGCCACAATGTTCCCAATCATCAGAAACCAACCAGTGAGAAACGCTGGTAATCCACCCACGGTGTCATGGGCAAATGTGTACCCTCCGCCCTGTTTTGGGATGGAGCTCGCAATCTCTGCATAATTAACTGCAGTGAACATAGCTAGAACTCCGGTGAAGAAGTATGCCAAGATGAGTGCAGGACCAATCATCCCTGCAGCTGTACCAGAAATGACATAGATTCCCCCACCTAGCATTGCACCTAGTCCAATGTTCGTTGCTCCAACGAGACCCAGATGCCGACCAAACCTACCACTCGATTGCTCGTCACCGATAGTCTCTGTCAATTAATGCACCGTCGTTGGATATCGCTCATAACTCCCAGGGGGTTTCTGATTCGTTCTGGCCCCGCAAAAA
>JASFEF010000058.1:0-13791 GCA_050124975.1 Candidatus Thorarchaeota archaeon
CATAACTGGGGCGGGTTTCTCGGGACCACCGTAAATATGAGGTCATCCAGATGGTCAAGGATATCATCTGGGAGTGGTTGACCAACTAGACCATCAGTGTAATTGAAATTATCAAACCAGTTGGTTCTTCCTCCAGCCCAATCAGAGGTGTATGGCCAGAGTTCAATCTCATCATACTCATAATGAGGGTCATATTGCCGGACAGCACCAGACTGGACTATGACAAAATTGTAAGTTGCCCAAACGAGACTAGCGACTATGAATATCGCGCTGATGAGGGTAGTAAGACCCATCCTTCTGCGGGTAGATTTTGTTGCGGCGCTCACTGGACTAGTCCTCTCGTTCACCATTTGGGGGATTTGGCGTGTCGTGTAACTCACGGTGGATGCAAGCTACTCTCAAACGTCCTTTCCTAGCAATTAAAGGGTTGTTCAGCTGGACTCAATGTTGTTTATCGAAAGTATCTTGAGAGATGTACTATCTTCAAATTACCACGTGATAGTGCAAATTAAGCACAACTTGATTCGGAGTGAGAAGCCCGCATGTTGGAGTCGACGCATCGTCTGATTGAGAATTTCGTTAGAGAACAACTCGAAAAGAATGGTGAAGGAGCACACACTTTCGATCATAGTAGAAGAGTATATACTCTCTCCATGAGAATTGGAAAGGACTCAGGTGCTGATCTGAAAGTACTAGGGGCTGCAGCACTTCTCCACGATATCGGTCGGTCAAAAGAAGATGCAACTGGGATTTCACACGCTATACTGTCTGGTGAAATGAGTCAGGAATTTTTGAAAGATGTGGGCTTTAACGATGATGAGATAGACAAAGTAGTAGATGCAATCAGAACCCATAGGTTTAGTGAAGGTATCGAACCCAATTCACTGGAGGGGAAGATTTTGAGTGACGTTGACAAACTTGATGCTATGGGAGCTATCGGGGTGTTCCGAGCAATTGCTCAAGCCAATAGCACAGGGGTAGGAATTGAGGCTTTTCTGAAGCATGCGGATGAGAAACTACTTCGATTGAAAGATCTAATGTATACTGATGGAGCAAAGACTGTAGCTGAAGAAAGGCATGGTACATTGGAATCTTTCGTGATGCAACTAAGAGAAGAGCTTGAGCTAGAGTGAAGTTATCGTTTGCCAGCCATATACATCTCTAGATAGGAATCACGAATAGTCTGTTTTTCATCAATTCCTAGTTCATCAAGTATTTTGAAGATGGCTTTCTTGGCTGATTTCATCTCATCTTTCTGGTGCGCAATAGACTCCAGTTCAAGGAATAGACCAACATCTTCTACATCGTCGATACTGATTGTGATATCTTCAAGTTCAAAGAAGGTCCTCTTCTTTATAACTTTAGCAATGGGTTTGAAATCTAGACTCTCCAATATGAAAGTGAGTTGATCTGTATCATCGATTCCGACAGAATATTCAATCCGGGTCTTTGTTTTTTTGTCCAATTTCGGACCCTTGTATGTGAGTTCATTTGGTGCGTGTGAAGTCGCTAGTCCTTGTTCGTTGAGTGGTCTTCTTATCCGCACTCTTACAGCTTCATCAGTCTTCACAAATGTCCGACACGGATGGTCAAAGTATGTGTCGATCTGGACCTCGCTGTTTAGCTCTTTTGCCCCCGATTTGACAAGTTTCTGAGCCATCAATTCAATATCTTCTATTGGAACCTTGACCTCCACTTCAATTGACTCTGACATGCAAATCATCCTCTTTGAGCATACCCAGAGTATCAGGTTGTTAGGTGTTTCCATCCATAAGCCAAATAACGGCGATGTATCCAACTTGAAGGGCTGGTGTCACTGTGACTGCAATCAAGACTATCAAATGTGCAAAATGCGGCAAAGAGTATGACGAGTCCAATGTACCTCCAAACGATGGTTGTGGAGGAAGAATTGACTTTGAGTTTGAC
Organism: Candidatus Thorarchaeota archaeon; assembly: GCA_050124975.1. GTDB lineage: Archaea > Asgardarchaeota > Thorarchaeia > Thorarchaeales > Thorarchaeaceae > SMTZ1-45. The sequence continues at coordinate 1,927 of JASFEF010000058.1, forward strand.
CTAGAGGTCATCAAGGAAACGATAAATAGGGATAGTCTCGAGAAGCGCATTCCCGGCCTCTGGAAGTATTTTGAGCTGATGCCTCTCAAACACAGGAAGAACATAGTGACTCTAGGTGAGGGAGGGACTCCACTAGTCGCAAGCAAGAGGTTTGCAGCTGAATGGAAACTGAAGAACCTATCACTGAAGATTGAAACTGTGAACCCCTCGGGTTCTTTCAAGGACAGACCGATTTGTGTGGGTGTGAGTAGAGCGCTGGAAGATGGCGCTAAGACGGTGTCAGCTGCATCGTCGGGAAATGCTGCAGCCTCTATGTCTACATTTGCTGCCAGAGCGGGACTTCAGGCAGTTGTCTTTGTACCTGAGGATGCTCCAAAAGGGAAACTAATCCACCTGAGAAATCTTGGTGCAAGGGTCTTCATGGTAAAAAAGGTCCAAGAGGGCGTAGATCCAACAACCACACTGCTCCACGCAGCTGTTGCTGAGTTTGGCTGGACACCATCCCCTTCTTTCGGACCCTTCAATTGTTTCCAGTTCGAGGGCACTAAATCATTGGGTTATGAGATTGCTGAACAGACACAATGGGACCCACCAGACTGGGTCCTGTTCCCAACAGGCAGTGGAGGGCTGATGGCGGGCACAATGAAGGGCTTTTGGGAGTTCAAGGAAATGGGATTAATCGAAAGCATCCCAAGACCTGTGGTAGTTCAACCTGAGGGTTGTGCACCAATCGTGAGAGCATTCAAAGAGAGGCAAGACCCACTGGATATCACACCATGGGACTCAAACGAAACAGTTGCAGGAGGTCTCGCAGATCCGTTCCCATGGGATGGAGATGCTGCTCTCAAGTATCTCAAACTTACAAAGGGCGAGGCAATCGCTGTTCCTGATGATGAGATTGAGGAATCACTCGTACTTCTCGGCAAATTTGAGGGGGTATTCGCTGAACCAAGCGGTGTTGCAGCCTTGGCAGGACTCAAAGCTCTAGTTGATCAGGGAACAATTGATAGAACCGATAGGATTGTTGTTCCTATAACTGGATCAGGCTTCAAGGACCTCGCAACACCAGATAGGCTCACACCTCAAGTTCAACTGATACCTCCTAAAACATCAGCGCTCAAGAAGGCTCTGGAGAACTATGAATGAGGCGATATAATGAATGATAAGAAGGTCCGGAAGTTCATGTCTGTAGCAATAGAGGAAGCCAGGAAGGGACTCTCAGAGGGAGGAATACCAATTGGCTCGGTCCTTGTCATCGATGACAAGATTGCTGGAAGAGGACACAATCAACGAATGCAGAAGGGTAGTGCTGTTCTTCACGCAGAGATGGACTGTCTGGAAAACGCTGGAAGGTTGACTGCAAAGGATTATCGAAAGTCCGTACTCTTCTCAACCCTCTCGCCCTGTGACATGTGTAGTGGGGCAATCCTACTCTATGGTATACCGAAGGTAGTAATCGGAGAGAACAAGACCTTCCAAGGACCTGAGCAGTATGTACGTGACCGAGGAGTGGATGTCACGGTGCTCAACGACTCAGAGTGCGTTGAGATGATGGAGAAATTCATCAGGGAGAATCCAACACTCTGGAACGAGGATATTGGCGAGTAGAGAGAGCAATCATTGGGGAAATTGGAATGGCAAAGAAGGAACTCCGTCAAAGGGCAAAGAAACTAGCCAAGGAACACGGATATCTCCCGTACATGATTGAACGCTATCTCGCTCTTTGGGGTGAGGAGGAAACTCTGAGTTTCATTAAGGCCTGCGAACAAACAGTTCGAACTGCAATTCGCGTCAACTCATTGAAGTCATCAGCTGGTGTTGTACTGGGACGTCTGCAGGACAAAGGAGTGACTCTTGAAGAGATTCCATGGTTGAGTGATGGATTCTATGCTGATTTCCATAATACATCTCCGGGAGCACTTCTTGAACATATGCTTGGATTTTACTATATTCAAGGCGTTCCTTCAATGACTGTTGTTGATGTACTAGATCCCAAACCAGGTGAGATAGTCCTAGACCTTGCAGCTGCACCAGGTGGGAAGACAACACATATCGCTCAAATGATGCAGAACACTGGAATGGTCATTGCTGTTGAACAGGACCGGCAACGCATGAATAGTCTTCAGAGCAACATAGTCCGATGCGGTGCTACCAACACGTTAGTCCTTCGCGGCGATGCAAGAAAACTCGAAAATCTTCCTTATGAACCTGACAAAATCTTGCTTGATGCGCCATGTTCCGGGGAAGGTCTGATTCCTTTGGACCCAACGAGAAAGACGAGCAAGACTATGGCAGACATCAGATTTTGTGCCACACGTGAGGACGAGATGATTGAAGCTGCAGTAAATGCTCTCACAGAAGGCGGTACAATTGTGTACTCAACCTGCTCCATTGCCCCTGAGGAGAACGAATACATTGTAGATGATATTTTGAAGCGACATCCAGAGATGGAGATAGTCCAGATATCAACTGAATTTGGATCGCCAGGGTATTCTGAGCCCTTTGGTGTCAAACTACACGAATCATTGATTCTGGCTAGACGGTTTCTGCCACATCTTCACGGAACTGAGGGTTTCTTCATCTGCAAAATGATGAAAAGGGAGGGCACCGGTACATGAAGATTGAGCTTGTTGATCCAGTAGACTGGGGTTCTATCATTGAGCAGATTGACATCGAATTCGGTGCTGGGGTGACGAAAAGCCTACTAGGAGACCGTGTGCCTGTAACTATGTCAAGGGGAAGTACCCGAGAATTCTATGCGATACCAACTGAGTGGATGTCCATTTTGACAGATGCAGCTGAATCCCTTGATATCCAATTTGTTGGAAAACAGCTGGGTTCTATCGACAAAGGAAGGTTCAGACTAAGCCTACAGATTTTGGATGAGTTGACTGAGCTAACAGAGAGTTACATCATTGTTTCCAGACAGGGTGCAGAAGCATTCACATATGGAAGGAGTATCATAAAGGAGTCTGTGCTTGAATTGAACTCATCCCTAGTGAGGGGACAACGGGTACTTGTTCTGAATGAGGACCGAGAGTGTATGGGGATTGCAGCGTTATCAGTGGATGCTTCTAAACTGAACCGGTTAGGTGCAGACAGGCTTGTTGCAAAGAATCTTGTAGATATTGGCTGGTTCATCAGACGATTAGGCTAGACAAACATGTCACTCGTACGGTCTGAGTCCTCAATCGATTTTCTCATCTTCTCAAGTCTCTCAATCTCTCTAGACTCCTCCAAGAGCTGTTCGACATTGGCACCGACGCCATAGATCTCATTAATTTTTTCAAGCATTGTTGCTGCAGACCGTGGGTCAGGACGCCCTCTAGTTGCATATGTGAGGAGTCCAATTGCAGGGGCATTATGCATCTCAAGTTCTGCAAGGAGGAGTGCTAAAGGTCCTGCGACAAAGAGTCCTTCTTCAAGCAGAGGTACATTCCATTTCTCAAGTTGGTCTTTGTATGCTGTAGTTGGCACACAACGCATATCTTCATCGTCTTCTTTGAAGGATGCATCTAAACCTCCGAGGAGTAGAATCTCATCGAATTTTCCAGCAAGCCAGCTGGCTAGCTTGTCTATGAATCCCCATTGCTCTGACTGATGAGGTTGAAAGCGAGGCACTAGAAAGATCATCTTCTTCTTATCATAGGAATAGAGCTCGAATGGCAGAACAAGACGTTCGTTCTCCATCGAAACAAAGAGTGGGAGCATATCACTCTTGATGAAACCAACTCGTTCAGCCTCTAGGGTTCGAGTCAGGTGAGCTGTGCTTAAGAAACCGACTTCACCTAAACCATGGAACCCACAGATGAAAGTAGATCCAGATTTGACCTTGAAGTCCTTCTTCAGGATGATTTTGAAAGATGAATCAGTAGTAGCCACGAAAGCCATGACCATTCAAGCCTCAATAGAGATGGCTGATTTCTCAACCTCTCACTTGTTCACTTGATAGAATTTTGGCGGTTGCTTTTGAGGCTTTATATGTGTCTACGTAAGATTGACATTAGGGAACCTGTTACACACACTCTAGGGCATTATGTGAAGAGTTCGCGATGTGTCTATTTTTGGAAGAATGTCACGGTAATTGGACAAGTTACACCTAAAAACTAATAGGATAAGATACTATATCCTCATATCATTCAATGCGCATTTGATGGAGCGGGATTAGTTGAGCACTCTTAGAGAACTTGAGCTCCAACAAGTTGCCCCACGTCTGTTGGAGTTGCTCAGACGACAAGGACTTGCCAACCTAACTAGATTCCAGTCCGCTTCAGTTCAACAAGGAATAATGAGAGGATCCAGCCAGCTTCTCATGACATATGACTACGACGAGGCGTATATGATTGCAGAGATTGCACTTCTCAATCGAGTTGCTTCAGATCATAAAGCACGAGCGGTAGTTCTTTGCCCTAACCCGCACCAGGCTGAGAAACGGTTTCGGTCATTGAGCCAGAAGTGTCATCGTCTAGGCATCGAGGCTTCGGAGATGATACGGAGAAGGACGGCAATAAGAGAAGATGCAGGTTCTGGTAGAGTTGTAGTTGCAACCTATAATTCGCTTGACATCGCTTCACGGGTCAATCCGGATATTCTTGATGGAGTTGTCTATGTGCTGGTCGATCGCCTTGATTTGATTGGACAGCCAGGCATTGGAGCCCGTCTGGAAACAGTTCTTGTGACGTTTTTAGGGATGGAAGAGATCCAATATGCAGCCATCTGTCCACCCCTTGATGACAAGGAGGAACTTGGTAAATGGTTGAACGCTGAGCTTGTAGAGGACCCTAAGGCAGATGTGAAATTGATTTTCAGCGTGAAGACCTTTGTAGATTCAGATGATTCACTTGCTGACCAGACACAGTTTGTCACATACAGACAGGGACAAGTGATGATACTTAGCGTAAATATCACCACATGTGAAGAGTTAGCACTCCAGCTCGCTGGTATTGAATCGGGCAGTATGACATCTGCTCTCGATTTGAGAATGACACCTGAGATTAGAGATGACCTTAGACTTCTCTCAAATGACATCAAGGAGAAATATGCCCAGTGTGAAACCACTGAGAAGCTTAGCCAAGCAGTTACAAAAGGAGTCGCCTTCATCCATGAAGGAGTCGGGATGGTTCAGCGAAGGGCAATCTCAGAAGCCTGGGAGGATGGACTCCTACCAGTCATTGTGATGCCAACTAGATTTGCCATTGCTAGTGGGTTGAGAGCAACCGTAGTATTCCTGATGGGGGTCTTTATGCAGAAGTTCGGCAAGGAAGTTACTCAGGAGGATGCTGTTTCAATGCTTTCTGAGTGGCAGCTGAGTGATGTTCTTGAGGCAGCAGGAAGAAGAGGGACAGACAATGAAGCATTTGGCATCGTGGTCGTCGATAATGAATCAGAAAGAGTTCGCGTGCTTGCAAAGTACTTCGAAAAGGATTCTAAAGGCAATCTGAAACCCAGGCTTGGTGAAGTAGATAGCGTTATGGATGAAACTGAGAATGTTCAGGATTTGGTATTGCGTCAACTGTGTGGCAAATCCGAGGAGGGTGAGGACCCCTTCTCGGTGATTGACCGCACATTCTGGGGAAGTAGTAGCCTTGTGACAGATATTCGACACGCTGAAAGCCGGGATGAGGTAGCAGTAGAGAATCTACTAACACTTCGATCTACAAGGTCTACATTTTCAAGGGCACGTGACATACCCGACAAGAGTGTGAAGCTCACATCAGTCAGACCAGATAAGATAGAAGGTCTTGTACACAGTGGGAGTAGAAAGATCTGGCATTATACGACACTGAGAGCAAAAGATGGTGTTTCATGCTCGTGTGAATCATGGAAATACCAAGGCATAAGGAAACACAGACTCTGCAAACATTTAGTTAAATTCGCCAAGTTTGCACTCAACGAGGAGGACACAAAACCCTACGCGGCGGGAGTAATAATGCAGGCTCTCCGAGGACTTGAGGTGTACGATGAATTAGAAGCTGACCGACTTATTGTCCGGGATAAAGATGGTACGCGATGCACAGAGCTTGGAGAAGATGTCGCTGTTCTTGGTGTGCCAGTCAAAGATGCCAAGAGAGTGATGAAGGCAATTGCGGATGAAAAGAGTGACCTAAAGACAATTCTGAGGAATGTTGTCTTGGCTCGAACTACTATTCCAAAGAAGATCGTGATGCGCGTTTTGAGCAAGTTGCCTGCAAAGAGTATTGAAGACATTGTATGCGAGGACGATATGCCAGGCATTGTAGAGAACTGTCTGGAGGAACTAGAGTACGCTAACTCAATATTGCTGAAGCTATTAGACAGAAAACATAGTGCAAGAAAAGAGAGCAAGAAGCTCGAAAAAAGTCTGCATCAGATTCTAGAGTCCATGAGGTAACATTTTTACGGTAGTAGACTCGTGGCGGCCCTGACCTAGGGCATTGTCAAGCCCTATGCGGTGGTTGACCAATGAAGTTGTTTGAACATGAGGCTAAGGACATCTTCCGAGCCTTCAAGATGCCAACTCCTCCGGGTGGTGTTGCTAGAACCTCAAAGGAGGCAAAAGAACGTGCTGCGGAAGTTGGAAAACCTGTTGTCGTTAAAGCGATGGTTCTTGCAGGTAAACGAGGAAAAGCAGGTGGTGTGAAGTTTGCTGATACGCCACAGGAAGCTGAGAAACACGCGGAAGAGATTCTGAAAATGCGAATCAACGATTTACCAGTTGAAGCGGTCCTGATTGAAGAAAAACTGGACATTCAACAAGAAATCTACGCTGGGATCACTATTGACAGGAATGAACGCAAGTATGTCGTTATCGGTAGTGCGGCTGGAGGTATGTCAATCGAGGAACTTGCGGAGGAAAGTCCAGAGAAGATCATCAAGATGCATGTTGACCCGAATCTTGGTTTTCAGGCGTTTGAAGCCCGTCAGATGGCAATTGCCATGGGATTCAAAGGAAAGCAGATTAACCAACTAGGAGGCTTCTTCCTTAGGCTATGGCAAATAGTCGAAGCCTACGATGTCGAACTAACTGAGATTAATCCATTAATCCTCACAAAGGATGGAAGGTTCTTTGCTGCAGACGCGAGATTGAATATCGATGACAACTCACTCTATCGACACAAAGCCATCATTGAGAAACTCAAGCGTGAACCAGTTGAACAGAATGAGCGTGAAAGATTGGCCACTGAGAATGATATGGCCTATGTAGAACTTGATGGGAATATTGCCTGTATCTGCAATGGTGCAGGTCTTACTATGGCAACAGTAGACGCAGTTTCAGTGTATGGTGGAGAAGCGAGTACCTTTCTCGATCTTGGCGGTGGAGCTGATGCTGAGAGAGTGGAGAGGGGCATAGAAATAGCATTGATGTATCCCAAGGTGAAAGCCATCTTGGTCAACATAATGGCAGGAATTACAAGATGTGATGAGGTTGCAAAAGGCATTCTGGCTGCAAGAAATGACGGGGACATCACAGCACCTATGGTAATCAGAATGGTGGGTACCAACGAGGAAGAAGGTCAAGAGATACTTGAGAAGGCGGGTATCCCATTCCTCAAAACGATGGAAGAGGCTGCACAGAAAGTAGTAGAGCTCGTGAAGGAGGTAGCCTAAATGGGAGTTCTAGTGGACAAAGACACAAAGGTCGTGGTCCAGGGCATAACTGGTGGACAGGGAACATTCCACTCTAGAGCCATGCTGGAATATGGTACAAAGGTGGTTGCCGGAGTGACGCCTGGTAAATCAGGTCAAGAGGTCAACAGTATTCCCGTCTTTGACAGTGTCATTGAGGCAAAGGAAAAGAAAGGAGCAAACGCATCCATAATCTTCGTCCCTGCTCCTTTTGCAGGAGATGCTGCCCTTGAGGCTATTGCTGCAGACCTGAATCCTGTGGTGGTAGTCACAGAACACGTACCAGTGAAGGATGAGATACGAGTGATCCATGCTGCAAAAGCCAAGGGAATAACAGTGATTGGTCCTAACACTCCTGGGATTATTACGCCTGGTGCAAAACAGAAGGTCGGAATCATGCCAGGGCATGTCTTTGCAGCTGGGGATGTCGGTCTAATGTCACGAAGTGGAACTCTGACGTATGAGATTGCCGCTGGGATGACATACGCCGGAATCGGAATCTCCACGGCGATTGGACTTGGGGGTGACCCCTGCGTAGGTCTCACAACGATTGAAGCTGTCAAACTGTTTAAGGAGGACAATGAAACAAAGGCCCTAGTCCTTGTGGGTGAGATTGGTGGAGATGCAGAGGAACGTGCAGCGGCGTACATCAAGAAGGAGTACGACCTTCCTGTCGTTGGGTTCATCGCAGGCCGGACTGCACCTCCAGGAAAACGTATGGGACATGCTGGTGCCATTATCAGCGGAAGTGCAGGGACTGCAGCTGCAAAAATCAAAGCACTAAATGATGCAGGAGTTGGAGTAGCCGACAAACCAAGCGATGTTGCTAGACTCCTGAAGGAAGCAATGTGAAGGATTCTTAGGAATCTTTTTGTGGAAAGAGCACAAGCTTTTAAAACACAACTCAGCTGGAAAGCCGAGCGGGCTAACTAGAGACTACTCTGTTTGCCATCAATGATACGAGGTCAAAAAGATGCCAGTAGCTGACATCGAAAAACGTAGGCTAGCACAGCACTACTTACTGTACAAGTCCATTTGCCGATACTGTGGAGCAACTAATCCACTTAAGGCAAAGAAGTGCAGAAAATGCAAGAACAAGGACCTCAGACCAAAGAGGCGTCAGAAGAAGTAATTCTCTAGAATAAGGCCCAGATCTACGGGCCGGTGGTCTAGCCCGGTTATGACGTCGCCTTCACAGAAACTGGCCATTCAACTGACCAGTTTTGAAAGCGGCGAATATCACGAGTTCGAATCTCGTCCGGCCCACCACACTACAACAACATGGTGCTTAACAATGCCAAAACAAATTCATGATGTCGACAAGTTCCTCGAGATGAGTGAGGAAGCAGAGGAATGCCGTGTCAAGAGGGGTAAAGATCATGTCAAGCTAAAACTCCGTACTCGTAGTTACCTCTATACACTTATTGTTGAGCCCCAGAAGGCGGAAGAGCTTCTCCAACAAGTCAAGTGTCAGGTTGTTGAAGCACGAACCGGTGCTGAAGAGGTTTAAATCTCAACAGACTCGTTTATTTCTGGAACGTGAGCCTTGCGCTTTCGTTTCTCTAGTCTTTCAGCTAGTGCATCACAAGATTCTGATTCCCCATGTACAATATAGAATTCGGGCTCACCAGGGATTTTCAGTAGCATGTCCAACATACCCTTTGAGTCAGAGTGCGATGAGAGATGATGTTGGCGGACATCCGCAGTCACTTCGAATAATCGGCCATTGACCGTGACTTTTCGTGTAGCAAGTAGTTCTGCACCGGGAGTTCCAGGAATCTGATAACTGACAAGAATTATCGAGTTCTTGGGATCATCGTGAACCATCTTGAAATACAGATGTGATGCTCCTCCCTTGAGCATCCCTGCAGGAGAGACAATCACACCGCCTTTCTTGACTGCATTAGTACGGTCTCGGTTATCGTGAATGATATGGGCTCGCCTTACAGCACGTTGGAATGCTTGTGGACTCTGAAGGTATTCTGGGTGTTTCACAAGAACCTCATTCACTCCTCGAGCCATTCCATCAACATAGATGGGATATTTTTGTGGTAAGCCATTTCGTTCAAGAATACACATAATCTCCTGACTGCGACCAACTGCGAATGCAGGAATCAGGACGGTTCCGCCCCGTTCCAGGGTTTCAATCACAGAGTCCATGAGAGCAACTTCAATATCTTCTCTCTTGGGATTGGTTCTCCGTGCATATGTGCTCTCAGTGACAACGATATCATGTTTTGGAAGGTTCTTTCTTGCACCAGGATTGAGTTGTGACTCAGTTGCATTAAAGTCACCTGTAAACAAAATCCTCTTTCCATTCACTCTTACTGAAACCATAGAACTTCCAGGAATATGACCAGCATTGAAAAGGGTCATCTCAAAATGATGTCCCAAAGGAATTGTTTCCTCGTAAGCGGTTGCTTGGCATTGTCGCTTTACAAGTGCGATATCTTTTCGTGTGTAGGGTAATGGACCTCTAGAGATTTTGTACATGTCACGAAGTAGTAGAGTACTCAAATCACGTGTGGCAGGAGTACAGAATAATGATGCTTCACTCTTAGAGAGAATCCGAGGGATTCCTCCTGAATGGTCTAAGTGTGCATGTGTTAATGCTACTCCCTGTAATCCATCTGTCCTGATCATATCAGGAAATGAGGGTGGCTCTGTGAACCTTACGCCATAATCGACCAAAACACTCTCATCGCTGTCTTCAATAAAGAACCCAGACCGACCAATCTCACGACAAGAGCCAAGAAATGTTAGTTGTGACATGAGTTGTTACTTCCATGCTTCGAGCCATCATGACCTTATGAAAAAGGTTTGGCATAAGGCGTTCTGAATCTGTTTTAACAAATCAAGAGATTGTGTAATTAACCTAGTTTAACAGTGAAACGAAATCTATATCAGATAAGGACCACTTCTGTCCTGTGAACGGCCACAGTAGTAGGCGGAGAGACTTCGGGTGACGGAGGAAGACACTGGCAAGAAGTCTGGTAGCAAAAAAGCCGAGAAGAAGGCGCTACCGGATAGCGACAACATGGATTGCATTTTAGTTGGCAATAAGAATGTGATGTCCTATGTTCTAGCCTGTGTGACCTTGTTCAACAAGGGTGCAGAGGAAGTTGTCATCAAAGCTAGAGGTAGGCTAATCAGCCGAGCCGTGGATGTTGCTGAAATTACTCGTCACAGGTTTATATCCGACCTCACGGTGAAGAGCATAGAAATCGGTACTACCACTGTCCAAACAGACAAAGGTAGCGACCTCAACGTATCAACTATAGACATTACGTTGGCAAAGTAGTTATACTATGTTGATTCTCGCCTGAAGCCCAGTCTTCTCTGAGCCTTCGAGATTGGCGAGGATAAACAAATGCGACTACCTGTATGTAACTTCGATCTTGAATCGGATATGTTGTGTACAAGTTGTCAGGCTAAGCTTGACAATGGAGAAATCACATCTTTTGATATTGAGTTGAGTAAGTGGTTGATGGAGAGAGAGAAGGACTATCCAAATCTCGAGAATCTGACCCTTTTGAGAGCAACAAGAATCGAAGGTCGACTTATCCTCGTTGTGAAGAAGAAAGGAAAGGACCTCTTTCTTGCTGAGGAAACACTGGTTAATGAGCTTGTAGAAAAATTTGGGGAAGTAATGGTCGTAGAAGGACCACCAAAGCTTAGACGAGTGATTCAAGAGTTCATTCATCCAGCAAGTGAAGTTGGAGTAAACAGTCTGTATCTTCCTGATGGTTCCAAGGAGAGTATTGTGATGCTTCGAGGAGAAGATCGAGATAGAATACAGTATTCCAATGATGAGCTGAGAGAGATTATATCAGCCATTATGGGCGAGTCCGTTCTCTTTGAGTATCAAGAGGACAGGCTGAAAACAGAGGAAGAAGAAACCCCTGACGAATTTGACCAACGCATGGATGAAATGAGTCAAAGAAGGTCTAGAATAAGATGACCTAGACTCGGTTTATTGGATGGTTTTTCATTATCTCTCGCATGACTATGGTAGCATAGGATCCTTTTCTTAGTGAGAAACGCACAACCAGACCATCATCCGAACACGATGCATCAAAATCTGGTAGTTCAATGGATGCAAGATGTAGACCACCTGGTGAATCTAGCGACTTCATACTCGGATTTCTGAAATCAACTAAACGGACATCATCATCTCTCAGTAATTGCTTGACAAGCTCGGATTGTTTTGTGGAAGGTAGTCTTGTAGAGTATCCCGGAATTGGTAGAGCAAGTCCGTAC